>JBEGWF010000039.1:0-36753 GCA_041177965.1 Verrucomicrobiota bacterium
CGGTCGCCGGCATGTTCAGGATCCCCTCGGGATACCCCATTCCCCCGGGAGGGTTCCTGCGTGTCTGGGCCGACAACGAGACCGCCCAGAACCAATCCGGAAACGCCGACCTCCATGTCAATTTCTCGCTGGCGAGGGAGGGTGAACAGGTCGGCCTGTTCGATCCGCGCGGGGTCCTGGTCGATGGCATCACCTTCGGGGCCCAGACCAACGACGTGTCCCTGGGCCGGTTCCCGGACGGTGGGCCGGCTCCGTTGTATTCCATGGAGGTGCCGACACCGGGATCGCCCAACGCTCTGGCCGGAGGCAACCGTCCGCCGGTGTTCACGCCGCTGGCGCCGATCACCTCGCCGGAACAGGTCGCGATCGCCTTCACCGCCGTCGCGGTCGATTCGGACGCCGGGCAGACGATCACCTATTCGCTGGGTGCCGACGCCCCTCCGGGCTCCGGCATCGATGCCAAGACGGGCCGATTCCAATGGCTGCCCTCGGAGAACGACGGTCCCGGCAACTACAGTTTCCTGATCCGTGCCTCCGATGACGGTTCTCCGCCACGTTTCGGTCAACTCCGCGTCCAGATCGGCGTCACCGAGGTCAACCTGCCGCCGATCGTGCCCGCGGAGGTGTCCCTGGAGGCGAAGGAGGGGCTTGAATTCCGGACCCGCCTGGAGGCGACGGATGCCGATCGCCCCGCCCAGGCACTGACCTTCGAACTCGAGGGAGCCGCCCCCGCGGGCCTCACGCTGTCCGCCGATGGTCAGTTGGTTTGGACTCCGGACGAAACCCTCGGGGGCGCCATCCAGTCGGTGGGTTACCGCGTCCGAGACGACGGGGTGCCTTCGAGGTCGGTGTCCGGTGTGCTCCGCATCCGCGTGCTGGAGATCGACAATCCGCCCAGGTTCGACGCTCCGCCGCCCCAGTCGCTCACCGAGGACGGTGCATGGAGCCTGAACCTGGTGGCCAGCGATCCGGAGGGCAGCCCCGTCCGCTTCCGGGTCGATGGACCCGCGCCGGACGGGTTCGTGCTCGATCCGCTCACCGGTCGCGTCTCATGGACCCCGACCGAGGCCCAGGGGCCGGCCAGCGTGGTGGTCCTGATCCGGGCGACGGAGGATTCCCCGGAGGCCCTGTCGGTGGTCCGTGAACTCCTGCTGGAGGTGGCCGAGGTCAACCAACCCCCGACGCTCGAACCCATCGCTCCCGCCACCGTGGAGGAGGGGCGGACATGGACCCTCACCGCTCGGGCCTCGGATGCCGACCTGCCCGCGCAGAGCCTTCGCTTCTCGCTCGATGCCGGCGCGCCTGCGGGTGCCACCATCGATCCGGTGAGCGGAGTCCTGCAATGGACCCCCGACGAGGATGCCGGGGCGTCCACCCAGTCGGTCACGGTGCGGGTGACCGACGACGGTCCCGGGGGCTTGAGCGCGACGCGCCGCTTCGAGATCACCGTCCGTCCGCGCTTCAGCGTGGTCTTCTCGGAGATCCTCCGAAAATCCACCCCCGCCGGTGGCGAGTTCATCGAACTCTTCAACCGATCGACCCGGACCGCCTGGGATCTGTCCGGACTGCGCCTGAACGGCAGCAATCTGAGCTTCACCTTCCCGGCCGGCACCACCGTGGCCCCGGGTGGCCGGGTGCTGGTGGTCGCCAGTCGCAGCGGGATGACCCAGGCCTTCGGTCTCTTCCCCGGTGTCGTCGGCGAGTGGACGGGCACCCTGGGCCCGGTGGCCGATTCGCTGCGCCTGCTGCGTCCCTCGGGCGGCAACGTGCCGGACGCGGTCCTGGATCGGGTGGACTACGATGGCGTCGCCCCGTGGCCGTCGGGCACCGCCGGTCCCAATCGATCGCTCCAGCTCGTGGACGCCCGGCAGGATCGCAATCGTCCGGGCAACTGGGCCGAGGCTTCGGCCTTCCAGGGCAGCCGGACGGTCCTCCGGTTCACCGACACCTGGAAGTATTTCCAGGACGGGCCGCCGGCCGGTGGCACCAACTGGATCACGCCCTCCTACAACGACTCGGCCTGGCCCAGCGGTGGTGGGCTCCTCCATGTCGAATCGGCGGCGCTGGCGACCAACAAGACCACGGCCCTGACCCTCGGGCAGCCGACCTACTACTTCCGTCGGAAGGTGACGATCCCCGCGCTCACCGCCGGCGTGACGGTTCGCTTCCGGGTGATGCTGGATGACGGCTATGTGCTCTGGATCAATGGTCGCCGCGCCCATTTCCTCGGCATGGAGGATGCCGTGGCGACCCACGACACCTTCGCCAATCGAACGGTCGGCGATGCGGCGATCGAGGGTCCCTTCACGTTGCCATCGGAGTTCCTGGTGGCCGGCGAGAACACCTTCGCGGTGGAGGTCCATCAGGCCAACACAGGAAGTTCCGACATCGTGTTCGGGCTCGAGATGACCCTCGAGGGCGGAGACAGCTCCACCCTGACCCCGGCGGCGCCCAACAACGTGGCGGCGGTCCTGACGGCCTTCCCGACGCTGCGCATCAACGAGGCGCTGGCCCGCAATGTCCTCGGGTTGAAGGATGCCAGCGGGAGGCCGGAGCCGTGGATCGAGCTGGTCAACACCGGCGATGCACCGGCGTCCCTCGACGGCCTGTTCCTCTCCGATTCGGCCACCGGAACCAACCGCTGGGCGTTCCCGCCGGCGGGAATCCTCGCCCCGGGCGCTTTCCGGGTGGTGTTCGTCGACGGGGATGCCCTGCAGACGACCTCCTCGGAATGGCACACATCCTTCCGGTTGCCGACGGTGGCCGGGTCCCCGTTCCAGATCCTGCTGGGACGGGAGATCGGCGGGGTGTTCCAGGCCTTGGATGTATTCCGAGGGGTGGTGGATGCGGCGGACGACCGCTCGTGGGCGCTGCAGATCGACGGCGATCCGCTCACCGCCGCCGGAGGCGCTCCCACCCCGGGGGCGGCCAATCGGGTCTCGGTGGCGCCGCGTCTGGAGGTCCTGGACTTCCTGGCCGACGGCACCCTCCGGTTGCTCCTGCGAGGCACCCCGGGGCGACGTTATCGTTTGGAGAGGGGCGGGGTGCTGGGCGTGTGGAATTCGGTCCAGGAGTTCGGCTTGGTCGATGCGTCCACGGTTCTCGCCGATCCGGGTTCCGCAGGCAGTGCCAGCCGGTTCTACCGGGTGATCGACATCACCCCATGATGACGGGTGGACCCGGTGGGAACGGATGATGCAGGCCTTGGAGGGAATGATGGGTGGGGTGCTCGCCGGACTGGTCCTGGTGGGCATCCCGCTCGTCTGGTGGGCCTGGGAGTCCCGGTGGGATGCACGCCTCTTCGCTGCGGAGCCGGGGTGCCTTCGTGAGAACCTGAGCGCCCGGCGGGCGGCCGCGTTGCTTTCCGGATGCCCCGACCTCCAGGTCCTCGATGTCAGGACGGCCCGGGAGACGGCCCTGGGCACCCTGCCAGGGGCCCGCCGGATCACCTGGGGGGAACCCGGTTTTCGGGAATCGGTGGCCCGCATGGATCGTTCCCGGCCGGTCCTGGTGTACTGTGCCGGTGGCTATCGGAGCCGGAAGTCGGTCGAGGTGCTTCGGGCCTTGGGTTTCCGGTCGGTGCATCATCTGCACCGGGGCATGATGGCCTGGCGCCGGTCCGGGAACGCGGTGGTGCCCCCGGTCGTCGACCCGGCGTGAAGCAACGGCCCGGGAACCGACGGGGTGAGGCATTTCCCCGACGACACCGTTCTGGAAACAGGGCTACCCTCCTCCATGCGTGCATTCCAGTGGGCTCGGTGCGTGGTTGCGTGGGGAGGGTGGGTCGCCGCGGTGGCGGTGCTCGGGGCCGGGTCGGGGGTGCCGGTGCGGGTCTCCGAAACGCTCTTCCCGCCCGAGGCCCGACACAACCATGCGTCGTGCATCGTGGAGGCGGCCGACGGGACCCTGTTCGTCGCCTGGTTCAACGGATCCGGCGAGCGTCAGGCCGACGATGTGAAGCTGCAGGCCTCGCGGCGTCGACCAGGAGCGCGGGCTTGGGAACCCCGATTCACCCTCTGGGACACCCCGGGATTCCCCGACTGCAACCCGTCGCTCCATGTGGACCCCCAGGGCCGGTTGTGGTTGTTCCATGCCGTCATTCTCGCCAACACCTGGGAGTCGACGCTGTTGCAGGCCCGAGTGAGTTCCCGTTGGCGGTGGCGCGGGCCGGTGCGTTGGGACGGCATGGAGCCGGTGCTGCTGGCTCCGGGTGAGGAGTTCGGCCAGATCCTGGAGGGCCATCTTCCCCGGTTGCAGCAGGAGTTGGCCCGGCCAGACCTGAGTGCCCGAGAGCGCCGGGAAGTCTCGGAATTCATCGAGGGCATCCACCTGGGAAGCACCAATCGGTTGTACCGGCGCCTGGGTTGGATGCCTCGCGCTCATCTCACCATCGTGGGGGGGCGCTGGATGTTGCCCCTGTATCATGACGGGTATTCGGTTTCGATGGTGGCCTTGTCGGACGATCAAGGTCTGACGTGGCGACCGTCGGCGCCCATCGTGGGGTTGGGGAATGTCCAGCCCAGTCTGACGGTCCGACGGGATGGCACCGTGGTGGCCTGGATGCGGGACAACGGACCGCCTCCCCACCGGTTGCTCCGGGCCGAATCCCGGGATCGGGGTGAGACTTGGACGCCCGCGGTCGACTCCGGCATCCCCAATCCCGGTTCCGGGGCCGAAGTGCGGGTCCTGCGGTCGGGAGAATGGATCTTTATCGGAAACGATACGGAATCTGGCCGTCATTCCTTGGCTGTCTGGATCAGCGAGGATGAAGGGGAAACCTGGCCGATCCGGCGACAACTGGCCGGCGCTGCACCGGGTCAGGGTTCGTTCTCATACCCCTCCCTCCTTGAAGCGCGGGACGGATGGTTCCATGCCACCTGGAGCGAGGCGCTCGGTGGCCGTGAAACCATCCGCCATGCCCGCTTCAATCGCGCCTGGATCCGCGCGGCGGTCCCGACCCCCTGATCCCACGGATCGCTCCGGGTTTCGCTGCCAGCGTAGGCCCCTGGGAGGGAACGTACCGATACGGCTCCCTCGGGTTCGCTCTTGTCTTTGCGGCTTCGATCTCAATGATCTCGGCCACCTTATGAGCCTGCAGATTCAGCCCAAGCCGGAAGAGCAACAACCCCCGGCGGACCTGACGTTGTCCGTCCTGACCTGGCTGGAGGAGAACAAGAAGACGCTGGCCATCGGATTCGCCGTGGTTTCCGCGGCGGCCGTGACCCTGATCGTGCAGAAGAACCTGCAGGCCGCCGCCGAGGCCGAGGCCAACCAGGCACTCTTGGCGACCCTCGGTGCCTCCGCGAAGGGTGGCAGCGCCTCCGCGGCCGACCTGTCCAAGGTGGCCTCGCAGCACGCCGGGACCGCGGCGGCCGAGCGTTCGGAGTTCCTTGCGGCCACCCGCCTCTTCGAGGATGGCAAGTACCCCGAGGCACAGAAGGCCTTCGAGGCGTTCAATCAGGCCCATGCCGACAGCCCGCTGGCCGCGGCGGTGAACTACGGGGAGGCCAGTGCCCTCGATGCCCAGAACAAGACGACCGAGGCCATCGCCGCCTACGGGCGTTTCATCTCGGCATTCGCCTCCGATCCGCTGGTGGGTCAGGCCCGCCTGTCCAAGGCCCTGATCCACGAGTCGCTCAAGCAGTATTCGGAGGCGGTCGCCCTGTACGATGCCGCCGCCAAGGAGGCCACGAGCATGGCCGGTCAGGAGGCCTCGTCCCGCAAGGCGTCCCTGCTCCAGGCCCATCCGGAGTTGGCCCCGGCGACCACCAACGCCCCCGCGGCCAAATAGGTGGGCGGCAGTTTCACGGAATCGTTTCACGACATTCCGCACCGTTTCCGGACCCTTCCTGAATGAATCTTTCGATCATCGGCACCGGGTACGTCGGTCTGGTCACGGGTGCCTGTTTCGCTGACGTCGGGCACCGGGTGATCTGCGTCGATTCGGACCGTGAGAAGGTCCGGCGTCTGCAAGGCGGAGAGATCCCGATCTTCGAGCCGGGGCTCGAGGCGCTGGTCCATCGCACGGTCGCAGCCGGTCGACTGAGTTTCACCGCGTCCACGGCCGAGGGTGTCGCGGGTTCCGAGGCGGTGTTCATCGCCGTGCCCACGCCGCCTCAGCCCGACGGATCGGTCGACCTGAGCTTCATCGAGGGCGTGGCCCGGGAGATGGCCGGCTGCCTCTCGGGCTACCGGGTCATCGTCGACAAGAGCACGGTCCCGGTGAAGACGGCCGAGAAGGTCGCCGAGACGGTCAAGCGCTACCGCAAGACCGACGCCGAGTTCGACGTGGTCAGCAACCCGGAGTTCCTGCGCGAGGGGTTCGCCATCGACGATCTGATGAAGCCCGACCGGGTGGTCATCGGCACCTCCAGCGAGCGGGCCGCCGCCAAGATGCGGGAGATCTACGAGCCCTTCCGGGCGCCGCTGATCATCACCGACACCAATTCGGCCGAGCTCATCAAGCATGCGGCCAACTCCTTCCTGGCGCTGAAGATCAGTTACGCCAACGCCCTGTCGGTGATCTGCGAGGCCAGCGGAGCCAATGTCCAGGAGGTGACGCGGGGCATGGGCCTCGACGCGCGCATCGGCACCCGGTTCCTCCAGGCCGGTCTCGGGTTCGGGGGCTCGTGCTTCCCGAAGGATCTCAGCGCCTTCATCAAGATCAGCGAGCAGTTGGGCTACGACTTCCGGTTGCTCAAGGAGGTCCAGCGCATCAACGCCGCCCAGATGGAGCGGTTCCACCAGAAGATCACCGACACGCTCTGGGTGCTGAAGGAGAAGCACATCGGGGTGCTGGGACTCACCTTCAAGCAGAACACCGACGACGTGCGCAACTCGCCCTCGATCGACCTCTGCCACCGGATGCTGGCCGACGGCGCGCATTTGCGGGTCCACGATCCGAAGGGCATGGAGAAGGCCCGTGGGTTGTTCCCCGCGGGTTCGGCCGTGGAGTTCGTGCCGGAGGCCGAGGCCGTGGCGGCGGGATGCGACGCGCTGGTCATCGCCACCGAGTGGTCCGAGTTCGGCCGGCTCGACTGGGCCCGGATCAAGGCGGCCATGGCGACCCCGATCGTCTTCGATGGCCGGAACCTGTTGGATCCGGCGGAGATGAAGGCACTCGGATTCCTTTACCGCAGCGTCGGACGCTGAGGCGTCGCGGTGCCGCAGGTGGTTGGAACCCTCGGATCTGGACTGAATCGTTTATGAAAATCCTCGTGACCGGCGCGGCCGGATTCATCGGCTTCCACACCAGCGAACTCCTGCTGGGCCGTGGCGATGAGGTGATCGGGATCGACAACCTCAACGACTACTACGATGTCACCCTGAAGGAAGCCCGGTTGGCGAGGTTGACCGGGCGTCCCGGATTCCGTTTCCACCGGCTGGACCTCGCCGACCGGGCCGGGATGGAGGCCCTCTTCGCCCGCGAGAAGCCGCAGCGGGTCATCCATCTGGCCGCCCAGGCCGGGGTGCGGTATTCGATCCAGAATCCGCACGCCTATGTCGATTCGAACCTGGTCGGGTTCATGAACATCCTGGAGGGGTGCCGGCACCATGGCGTGGAGCATCTGGTCTACGCCTCCTCGTCCTCGGTCTACGGGGCCAACACCACCATGCCGTTCAGCGTGCACCACACCGTGGATCACCCGCTGAGCCTGTACGCGGCCACCAAGAAGGCCAACGAGCTGATGGCCCACACCTACAGCCACCTCTACCGACTGCCGACGACCGGTCTGCGATTCTTCACCGTCTACGGCCCGTGGGGACGGCCGGACATGGCGATGTTCCTCTTCACCCAGGCGATCCTCGCCGGTCGGGCGATCGATGTGTTCAACCACGGCAAGATGCGGCGCGACTTCACCTACATCGACGACATCGTCCAGGGGGTGGTCCGGACCTGCGATCGCGTGGCGCCGGTGAATCCCGGATGGGACGGAGCCGCGCCCGACCCCGGAACCAGCTCCGCCCCCTACCGGATCTACAACATCGGCAACCATCAGCCCGCCGAGTTGATGCATGTCATCGATTGTCTGGAGAAGGCCATCGGACGGACCGTCGAGAAGCGCATGCTGCCCATGCAGGCGGGCGACGTGCCGGCGACCTATGCCGACGTGGAGGACCTCACCGAGGCCGTGGGTTTCCGTCCGGCCACACCGATCGAGGTCGGCATCGAGCGCTTCGTCGCCTGGTACCGCGAATTCTACCGCATCGGCGGCTGATCCTCGCCCATGTCCATGGCCTCCGGAGTCGTCGAAGTGGCCGCGGGCCTCGTGGAGCGCGAGGGGTGCATCCTGATCACCCAGCGCAAACCCGGTTCCCATCTTGCGGGGCTCTGGGAATTCCCGGGTGGCAAACGCGAACCGTCCGAATCCTGGGAAGCCTGCCTGGTCCGTGAACTGCAGGAGGAATTGGCGATCACCGTCGAGGTCGGAACGCTCCGATATGAGACGGTGCATCGGTATCCTGAAAAGACCGTGCATCTCCGTTTCTTCGGCGCCTCGTTGATCGCCGGGGAACCCCGGGCCATCGACTGTGCCGCGGTGGCCTGGGTCCGGCCGAAGGACCTCGTCCACTACGCGTTTCCCGCGGCCGACCAGGAGTTGGTGGCCCGGTTGTCGTCCTGACCAGCGGCCGCATGGGGCCCGGATCGTTTGCCGGGGAGGCCAAGCGGGACCATCCTGAGGCCGTGTCGAAGAAACTGAGGAATCCGGCCGGCGATGCGGGAGTCATCCGCATCCAGGGGGCTCGGGAGCACAATCTGCGCAATGTCACCGTGGACATCCCGCGCGGGAAGTTCGTGGTGGTGACCGGCGTCAGCGGATCCGGCAAGAGCACGCTGGCCTTCGACATCCTCTTCGCGGAGGGCCAGCGCCGCTTCCTCGATTCGATGAGTTCCTACGCGCGGCAATTCGCCGAACCGATGTCCCGGCCGGAGGTCGACCTCATCACCGGACTGCCCCCGTCGGTGAGCATCGAGCAGGGAACCACCCGCGGCGGTGGCAAGAGCACGGTGGCCACCGTGACCGAGGTGTACCACTTCATCCGTCTGCTGTACGCCCGGCTCGGGGTGCTGCAATGCCCGGATTGCGGCTTGCCCGTCGAGGCGCAGACGCGCGAGGAACTGCTCGCGACCCTCGGCGAGGAGGTACGCCGCCGCGGCGCCCTCACGCTCCTGGCCCCGGTGATCCGGAATCGCAAGGGATTCCACAGCGAGGTCGCCGATTGGGCGCGTCAGCGCGGCTATTCCGAACTGCGGGCCGATGGCCGCCTGTTGCCTGCCGACGAGCATTTCCGGCTGGACCGGTTCAAGGAGCACGACGTGGAGGTGGTGACGGGCGTGTTCCAGTCCGGCGATGCCTCCGAGGCGCGTTTTCGGAAGATCGAGGAAGCCCTCGGCGCGGGGCGGGGCACCCTCTTCGCCCTCGATCGCAAGGGAAGCCTGACGGTGCATTCGGATCAACGCGGATGCCCGGGATGCCGCCGGTCCTTCCCGCCGCTCGACCCCAAGAATTTCAGCTACAATTCCAGCCAGGGTTGGTGCCCGAAATGCCGGGGCTTCGGGGAGTTGTTCCACCTTCCGGACGTCGAACGCGGGGCCAATGCCGACGCCGTGGAGGAGTCGTGGTTCAGTTGGGCCGAGACCCGGGAGACCTGTCCGGAGTGCAAGGGGGGGCGACTGAATCCGGTGGCACGCGCGGTGCGTCTGCCGCTCGGAGAAGGTGCCCAAGGCCGACCCACGGTCGAGGAGATGGGGCGTTGGTCGGTCGAGGAGGCCAGGGCCTGGTTCGATGCGCTGCGGCTCTCGGGAAGGCCGGCGGAGATCGCGAGGGACATCCTTCCGGAGATCCGTGAACGACTGAAATTCCTCGGCGAGGTGGGGCTGGGCTATCTTCAGCTGGGTCGCAGCGTCACCACCCTGAGCGGCGGCGAGGGGCAGCGCATCCGGTTGGCGGCCCAACTGGGCTCCAACCTCAGCGGGGTGCTCTATGTGCTCGACGAACCGACCATCGGGCTCCACGCCCGCGACAATCGCCAGTTGCTGGATGCCCTCGAGAAACTGAGGGCCCGGGGCAACTCCCTCGTGGTGGTGGAGCACGATGAGGACACGATGCGGCGGGCCGATTGGGTCCTTGACCTGGGGCCGGGAGCCGGTGTCCGAGGCGGACAGGTGGTGGCCGCGGGAACCCTGCAGGAGCTCCTGGAGCATCCGGATTCGGTCACCGGTCGGTGCCTCCGCGAGAACCTGTCGCGTCCGGCCCGTGGCGAACGTCGGCCGGTGGTGGTGGCGGGCTCGTCGAAAACGCGGAGCAAATCCTCGAGGCAGGCCGCATCCGGTGGGACCGTGGAATGGTTGACCGTCCATCGGGCCCGCTTGAACAACCTGAGGGATGTCACCGTGTCCCTGCCCCTGGGGCGTCTGGTCGTGGTCACAGGGGTCAGCGGTTCGGGCAAGAGCACGCTCGTGAAGGAGTGCCTGGTACCCGGGGTGCGCGCGGTCCTTGCCGGCGCGGACGGGAAGAAACCCCGCGGTCCGGCCGGTGGGGTCTCTGGTCTTGCGAACCTCCGTGCCGTCCATGAGGTGGATCAGGCCCCCATCGGTCGCACTCCCCGCTCCACACCGGCCACCTATGTCGGTTTCTTCGACGACATCCGGGCCCTGTTCGCCCAGGTCCCCGAGGCCCGGATGCGCGGCTATGGTCCGGGACGCTTCAGCTTCAACTCGCCGCAGGGGCGCTGTCCCCACTGCGAGGGCGCCGGCGTGGTGAAGATGGAGATGAACTTCCTTCCGACCGCCTCGGTGACCTGCGAGGCCTGCGGCGGGCAACGCTTCAACGCCGGCACCCTCGAGATCCGCTATCAGGGCAGGTCCATCGCCGAGGTGCTGCGTCTGTCGGTCGCCGAGGGCATCGAGTTCTTCGCCCACCAACCGCGTCTTCGCCGTCCGCTGGAGGCCCTGCGCGACACCGGGCTCGAATACCTTCAACTCGGTCAGACCAGCCCCACCCTCAGCGGGGGCGAAGCCCAGCGGATCAAACTGGTGACCCATCTCCTGGGCGGGCTCAAATCCGCTGCCATCGAGCGGGAAAACGCCGACCTGGCCGCCCGTGGCGTCCCCGGCAAGCCATTGCCCAGAGACCTGTTCGTCCTCGAGGAACCCACCTTGGGGTTGCACATCCAGGATGTCCGACGCCTCGTCGCCGTGCTGCAGCGGTTGGTCGATGCCGGACATTCGGTCGTGGTGATCGAGCACAACCTCGACCTCATCGCCGAGGCCGATTGGATCGTCGACCTGGGTCCCGAGGGCGGATCCGGGGGAGGGCGGATCGTGGCCGAAGGGACCCCGGAACAGATCGCCGCCGACCCCATCTCCCACACGGGCCGACACCTCCGGGAGATCCTGGCCGGGCGGTCCGCCTGACCGTGGGTCCGTCCAGGGGCGCAGGGTTGGACACCGCGGATTAGGCCAGGGGAGACAACTCCCGGTGCCACGGCGTGCTCTGCTCGTAGGCGTGGGCGATGCGGAACAGGGTCGATTCGCCGAAGGGCTTGCCCAGCAACTGGAGCCCGATCGGCAGCTTCGGTGCCGAGGTGAATCCGCAGGGCAGGCTCAGGCCGCAGATGCCGGCCAGGTTGCAGGAGATGGTGAACACGTCGCAGAGGTACATCTGCAGCGGGTCGTTGGACTTCTCGCCCACCTTGAACGCCGGGGCCGGGGTGGTGGGGGTGACCAACGCATCGACCGTCTTGAAGGCCTCCAGGAAATCGTTGCGGATGAGCGTTCGGACCTTCTGCGCCCGCAGGTAATAGGCGTCGTAGTAGCCGCTGCTCAGCACGTAGGTTCCCAGCATGATGCGGCGCTTCACCTCGGGGCCGAACCCCTGGCCGCGGGTGCGACTGTTGAGTTCGGCGGGCGTGGCCCCATCGACGCGGGCCCCGTAGCGGATGCCGTCGAAGCGGGCCAGGTTGGCCGAGGCCTCGGCCGGGGCGATGATGTAGTAGGTCGCCGCGGCGTACTCGGTGTGCGGCAGGGAGACCTCGACGACCTCGGCCCCGAGCGACTCGAGTTGGCGCACCGCCGCGCGCACCGAGGCGTCCACCTCGGGGTGCATGCCGCCGATCATGTATTCCTTGGGAAGGCCGATGCGGAGGCCCTTGAGCGACGGCGAAAAACCGGCCCTGTAGTCCGGCACCGGTTCCTGCATGGAGGTCGAGTCCATGGGATCGTGACCGCTGAGCACCTGGGTCATGAGCGCCGCATCGGTGACGTCCTTGGTGAACGGGCCGATCTGGTCGAGCGAACTGGCGAAGGCGGTCAGACCGTAGCGCGAAACCCGACCGTAGGTGGGTTTCACCCCGACCACGCCGCAGAGGGCCGCGGGTTGGCGGATCGAGCCACCGGTGTCGGAACCGACGCTGGCGAAACATTCGTGGGCCGCGACGCTGGCGGCGCATCCCCCCGAAGACCCCCCGGGAATCCGGGTGGTGTCCCAGGGGTTGAGGGTGGTGAAGAAGGCGGAGTTCTCGGTCGAGCTGCCCATGGCGAACTCGTCCAGGTTCAGGCGGCCGAAGACCACGGCGCCGGCCTGTTTCAGTCGCTTCACGACGGTGGCGTCGTAGGGCGAGATGAAGTTCCCCAGGATCTTGGAGGCGCAGGTCATCGGCTGCCCCCGCTGTGCGATGACGTCCTTCAGGCTGATGGGCACGCCGAGCAACGGTTGCTCCGACACCGTGGCCGTGCCCGAGGCGCGCAACCGGTCCGCCGCGTCGGCCTGTGCGAGCGCATCGGCCGCGTCGTGGTTCAGGTAGGCCTTGACCTGACCATCCACCCGGCCGATCTGGTCGAGGCACGCCTGGGTGGCTTCGCGGGAGGACACCTCCCCCCGGTGGATCCGGTGGGCGAGTTCAGAAACGGTGATTCGGTGAAGCATCGTCGGGGGAGGATGGAACAATCGAATGGCCCCGGGCGGAAGCGCAAAGGGACGCAAAGGGCGATCCGCCTGAAAGGTCCGGCCCCCGCCGAGCGAATCCTTGGGACGAACCATCGATCGTCTTCACATGGAACCCATCGAGGCCCTGGTGGCCCTGAACCTCATCCCGGGCGTCGGCCCGATCCGGACCCGCCATCTTCTCGAGCATTTCGGGGGCGATCCCGTGTCGGTCCTCGGTGCGTCCCGGGCGGCGCTCGACCATGTGCCGGGTATCGGCCAATCCATCGCCTCGGCGATCGCCGGTTGGGAGTCCACCGTGGACCTCGCCGGCGAAATGCGCCGCATCCGGGATGCCGGGGTCACCGTCCTCGGCTTCACCGATCCCGCCTACCCCGGCCTGCTGAAGCAGATCTACGACCCGCCTCTGGTGCTTTACGTGCGGGGCCGCCTGACGCCGGAGGATGGCCAGGGCCTGGCACTCGTCGGGTCCCGACTGACCACTCCCTACGGCCTCGAGGTGGCGAGGAAACTGGCCTACCAACTCGCCTACACCGGGGTGACTGTGGTCAGCGGCGGGGCGCGCGGAGCCGACACCGCAGCCCATCAGGGAGCCCTCGCGGCCCAGGGCCGGACCGTCGCCGTGCTGGGCACGGGTCTCGACCGGGTCTTCCCGCCCGAGAACGCGGAATTGTTCGAGCGGATCGCCAGCAACGGCGCCCTGGTGACCTCGTTTCCCTTCGGCCGGGCCCCCGACCGGGGCACCTTCCCCGCCCGGAACCGGATCGTCGCCGGCATGACCCTCGGCACCGTGGTGATCGAGGCCAGCCTTTCCAGTGGCGCGCTGATCACCGCCAACCTTGCCAATGATCATGGTCGGCAGGTGTTCGCCGTGCCCGGTCGGATTGATAGTCCGCGCAGCAAGGGCTGCCACGATCTCATCAAGAAGGGGGCCAAGCTCTGCGAGGGCATCGAGGACATCCTCACCGAGTTCGAATACCGTTTCCCGGGAGCCCGGCCTCCGGGGGAGGGGGCCACGCAGCCCGAGTTCCCCGCGATCACCCTCTCGGCCTCGGAGCAGGCCGTATGGGATGCCCTGGGCCGGGAGACCCTCCAGGTCGATCTCATCATCCGTCAATCCGGGTTGCCGCCGAGTGCGGTCCAGGTGGCCCTGTTCAGCCTCGAGCTCAAGCGCCTGGTCCGACAGTTGCCGGGGCGACGGTTCGAACGCGTTTCCTCGGACGCATGAATGACGTCGGCCGCCTTGCGTTGGCGGTTCGTCGGGCGCGGTTGCGTTGACGACCCGATCATCGGGCTGATATGAAACCTGCGCCGATGAAGAAAGCCGCCGCCGCACCCAAACCCCGATACCGCCGCATCCTGCTCAAGCTCAGCGGTGAGGCTCTCGGAGGTGGGGCGGGGCAGGGCATCGATCCCGTCGCCGTGCACGACATGGCCTGCCAGGTCGCCGAGGTCCAGAAGCTCGGCGTCGAGGTGGTGATCGTCGTCGGCGGCGGGAACATCTTCCGGGGGCTGCAGGGCAGCGAGAAGGGCATCGAGCGGGCCACCGGAGACTACATGGGCATGCTGGCCACCGTGATCAACGCCCTGGCCCTCCAGGACGCCCTCGAGAAGGAAGGCGTGCCCACCCGCGTCCAGAGCGCCATCAACATGACCCAGATCGCCGAACCCTTCATCCGGCGCCGGGCCGTCCGACACCTGGAGAAGGGGCGCGTGGTCATCTTCGCCGCGGGCACGGGCAATCCCTACTTCTCCACCGACACGGCCGCCGCGCTGCGGGCCAACGAGATCGGGGCCGAGGTCGTGTTGAAGGCCACGAAGGTCGATGGCATCTACGACAAGGATCCCAAGAAGCACGCCGACGCCCAGCGCTACGACCAGGTCAGCTACACCACGGCCCTCGAGAAGCAGCTCAAGGTCATGGACGCGGCCGCCTTCGCCCTCTGCATGGACAACAAGATGCCCATCGTCGTGTTCGACTTCTTCAAGCCCCACAACCTCCGCAACGTGGTGCTCGGCAAGAAGGTCGGCACCCAGGTGGTCGCCTGAATCGCGGTCGACCGAAAACCCCATCCCGATCCCTCCCACTGCCATGACGATTGATGAAACGCTCTTCGACGCCGAGGAGAAGATGCTCAAGACCGAGGACCACATCCTCAACCAGTTCGCCGGGGTGCGGACCGGCAAGGCCACGCCGTCCCTCATCGAGAACGTGATGGTCGAGGCCTACGGCTCGAACATGCGGCTCAAGGAACTGGCCACCATCACCGCGCCCGAGGCGCGCATGCTCATGGTCCAGCCGTTCGACCAGGCCAACATGAAGGCGATCGAGAAGGGGATCCAGGCCTCCGGGCTCGGCCTCAACCCCGCATCGCAGGGCCGGTTCATCCGCATCGTTCTCCCGGACCTCAGCGCCGAGCGTCGCCAGGAATTCGTCAAGATCTGCAAGCGCATCGCCGAGGAGGGTAGGGTCGCCATCCGCAACGAGCGGCGTCAGGCGATCGAGGCGCTCAAGAAGACCAAGAACGACGGCGGGGTGTCCGAGGACGCCATCAAGACCGCCGAGGCCGACGTCCAGAAGTTGACCGATTCCTTCATCGCCAAGGTGGACCAGCATCTGGCGGTCAAGGAGAAGGAAATCCTGACGGTCTGAACGGTGGTCTCCTCATCCGGGATCGGACGGTCTGGCGACAATGCAGTGCCGGAAAAGCAGTGCCGGAAAAGCGGCATTGACTTCGGCCAAGGGCGGGAGCATTGCTCTGGGAAACCTTCCCCGGTCCTGCACCCCTGCTTGAGGAGCCATGCCTTTGCCCCGGATCTCAGAGACGGAATGGGAGATCATGCGGATTGTCTGGAAACGACAACCGGTGACCTCCGCGGATGTCATCGCTGAACTCCAGAGGGTGGATGCCTCATGGAGGGCCGTGACCGCCAAGACCCTCCTCAATCGCTTGGTCCGCAAGGGTGCGCTGTGTTTCGAGGCCATCGGTCGCATCTACCACTACAGCGCCACCGTCTCCGAGTCCGAATGCATCTCGGCGGCGACCCGATCGTTCCTGGATCGCGTCTTCGGAGGATCGCTCACGGGCATGATGGCCCATTACGTCGAGAGCCGGAAACTCTCGAAGACCCAGGTGGCCGAATTGAGGCGCATCCTCGAGCGCGATTCCCGGGTCTAGGCAACGGGTCTAGGCAAGCAACCTGCTAGCGATCTCGGACGCACCCACGCGTTCCGAGATGAATACGGAGATCCTTCGCAGCCTGGGATGGGGCCTGATCAGCGCCTCGGCCCATGCCGTCGTGCTCGGATGCGTGGTCCTGACGGTGCGGGCGTTCCTCCGCCGTCACCTTTCCCCGAATTGGCGCATGGCCCTCGGGTTCGTGGTGCTGGCCCGACTGGTGTGGCCCTGGGAGATCTCCAGTCCGGTCAGCCTGTTCAATGTCACCGCCTCGCTCCTGCCGCCCCTCAACGCCTGGTCCGTGCCCATCGAGGCGTGGTGGGTGTTCGTGGGAGCCTGGTCGTTCGGCGTCGTGATTCGGTTGGGTCTGGCGCTTCGCGATGGCATCCGGCTCAGGAGTCGGATCGCCCGATCCCAGCCTGTCGATGCCCGGGCGGCGAAACTCTGGGAGGAGGTGCTGGAGGGTGGGCCGAGCTTCCTGCGTCGCATCCCGATCCGTCGGTCGCCCGAGGTGGAGGGTCCCTGCGTGGCCGGCCTGATCCGTCCGTGCCTGCTGCTGCCGGTCGATCTGGCCGGTCGCCTCTCCGACCAGGAGATCCGACTGGTCCTGCTCCACGAGGCGGCCCACCTGCGCCGTCGGGATCCGGCCCTCAACGGCCTCCTCGAGCTCGTGCACGCCATCCACTGGTTCAACCCGGTGGTGGGCCGGGTGCTGGGGCGATGGCGTGAAGATCGCGAAGAGGCGTGTGATCTTCACGCACTCTCCGCGCCCAGGGTCGACCGTTTGCAATACGGTCGGGTGCTCCTCAAATGCCTCGATCCGGAATCGTCGGGTCCGCCGGCTTCGTCGATGGCCATGGGCTGGCAGGGCCACGGCACCAACGCCCCCCGGTCATTGGTCCACCGGGTGGAGGCGATCGCCCGATTCTGCCCGGTCCGTCGGACCTGGTTGGCGGGGGGATGCACCCTTCTGGCGGTCGTCCTGCTCGGGTTGACCGATCCGGAACCGCTGCCCCCGCGACGGGTCTGGTTGCTGCGCCCGGGGATCACCCTCGGCCTGCCTCCGGCCTGGCCTTGGACCCGCACCGTCTGACGGGGGCGTCCCGAGGCGGGAGGGTTCCCCACCCCTCGACGCTCCGATCCCTGATCCGGGTCCGGGCTCACCGCCGCGACCCCGGGGTGCGCCTGTTGGTGTTCCGGCCTCGGAGAATTCCCGACGGAACCCTGAAGCCGGGCCCCGTGCTCCGATGCGTTCCGCACCGGGGTCGGCCGTGCGGGGCGTCCCATCCGCGCCAGGGATTTCGGCTCATGGCGGATCCGTCGACGCACCGTCATCGTGGGAATGTCCGCTGAGGACCTCCTCCCGGAATCCGGGTTCCAACTCCAGACCTCCACGATCATGAAACATTCCACTCCACCTGCCACGTCGGCGGGCGCCGTCGTCTCCAACCGGTCCGAGGGCGGCCTCAAACCGGTTCCGGTTCGTTTCGAGTTCAAGGACCCCACCGCGTTGTCGGTGGCGGTGGCCGGCAGCTTCAACGATTGGGATCCCAAGAAGCACTCCCTTCACCTGGACGGCGACGGACTCTGGGTGCGCGAAGCCCGCCTCAGCCCGGGACAATACGAATACTGCCTGGTGGTGGACGGCCATTGGATGTCCGACCCTGCGGCGCGGGATTCCCGGCCCAACCCCTTCGGTGGGCGCAACTCCGTGCTGATCGTGCCGTCCACCCACAACGGCGGGTCCGTCCCGTCCTCCCATCGATGATCTCCCTCGAACCCGTTTCCCCCACACGACACCCCGACGAAAGAAACCCCACCATGGACAGAACCACCCACGACATCGGACAGGACCTCGGCCGTTTGGCCGACGACGCCCGGGCCCTCATCGCCGCCACCGCCGACATCGCCGGCGACAAGGTGGGGGAGGCTCGGAAACGCCTCTCCCAGGCCCTCGAGAATGGCGAGGAGCTCTATCAACATGCCCGGGAGCGGGCCATCGCCGGGGCGAGGGTGACGGATGCCGCGATCCACCGTCACCCGTATCAGGCCATCGCCATCGGGGTCGGGATCGGGGCGCTGATGGGCTACCTCATCGCCCGCAAAACCGACCGCAACGGCGGCTGACCAGCCCATGGATCCCACCCAAGAACCGTTCCCGGACAACGGGTCCATCCTGGGCCGCTTCGCCCGCCGGTTGCTTTCGTTGGGAGAGAACCGATTGGAGTTGCTCACCCTGGAGGTCCAGGAGGCCCGGGATCGGATGTTCAGGGACTTCCTGTTGGCGCTGGCCGTCGCCGGTTTCGCCTGGATGGCGCTGCTGGCGGGTTCGGCGGCGTTCATGGTGCGGTTCTGGACCACCTCTCCGGTCGCCGCCCTTCTGGGGTTGATGGGGTTCCACGCGATGGTCGGTGCGGGATTGCTGCTGCGCCTCCTCCGTCGCCTCCGCCAATGGCAGGCGCTTCCGGACTCGTTGGAACAGATCCGCAGGGATCGCCAGTGCATCGATCGACTCATTCCATGAACCCCATCGAGACCCGCAAACGCCTGCTGCTCGCCGAGAGCGATCTGCTCCGGGTCCAATTGACCGAGGACGTCGGGATGCTGCTGGCGGCATGGCGCCGTGCGGGAATCCCGACCCGTCCCTTCGGGGGGGCTTCCCCGATGCTGGACTTGCTCACGGTTTGTCTGGGGGCCTTCGGTCGCCTCCGTGATTCCGGCGGGCGTGGCACGGCCTCCCGTTTGGGACGCCTGCTGCGCGGGGCGGGTCTGGTGTCCACGCTCTGGCTCGGTTGGTTGCGGGCCCGGAGATCCGCCCCGTGACGGTCCGGCCGTCGAAGATTCCCCGAGTCCCGTCCTTTTCCCGCTCCGACCCCGACCCACCCCTCCCATGAGAACCCGTCCTCTCTACAACAAACCCCGTCCTCCGCACCCCGTCCCCAAGGCGCCGCCTCTGCGCCCCCCGCCGAAGTCGAACCTGCGTTCGAAATCGGGCTCCCGCGACCTGAGGGAGGACCGGGGCACGCGACAGATCAAGAACACGCCCCATGCGTTCCCCAGACCGAAGGGCGGGGCCGGACTTCCGGAGGGGACCGGTGCCTGACCGTCGACCGGGCGTGTCGCGGGAGTGTTTGCGGATTCGGATGCCGAGGCCGCTTATCGGCTTGGAGTTCGATGGGTTCTTCCCCTACCTTCAAGGCAGGTCAAACGCCCTCCGATCCATGATTCCACTGTCGATCCGCTCCGGTTCCACGGTCCGCTCCGCCAAGGCCTCCGGATTCACCCTCATCGAGCTGCTCGTGGTCATCGCCATCATCGCGATCCTGGCGGGCATGCTCCTGCCGGCGTTGGCCAAGGCCAAGGCCAAGGCCACGGGTGCCGCCTGCGCCAGCAACCAGAAGCAGTTGATCCTGGCCTGGAACATGTACTCGATGGACAACAACGACTTCCTGGCCCCGACCGAGGGTTGGCGCAACAAGGCCGGCGCATCGGTGCCCCTGACCGGCGGCGGTTACTGGCAGGGCCCCAATCCGGACATCAGCTCGGGGATCACGCTCGAGGAGGCCCTGCGTCGGGTCCAGCGCGGGATGACGAACTCGCCCATCTGGGAATACTGCACCGCCTTCGGCGCCTATCACTGCCCGGGTGACCTGCGCTCGAAGCGACGCCCCGGAACCGGATGGGCCTACGACAGCTATTCCAAGGCCAACGGCATGAACGGCATCCTGGGTTGGGAGGCCTCCCAGCCACCCTACCTCAAGGCGTCGGAGGTCGGTTCGCCGTCGCAGTCGTTCGTCTTCATCGAGGAATCCGATCCGCGGAATTCCAACCTCGGCACCTGGGTGTTGAGCACCGATTCCCGGGGCTGGATCGATCCCTTCGCGGTGTTCCACGGCAACTTCAGCACCTTCTCCTTCCAGGATGGCCACTACGAGGGCCATCGTTGGGTGGAGGCGCGCACCATCAAGGCCGCCAAGGACTCCGCCGTGGGCATCTCCAGCTTCAACTGGAGCGGCGGCGGCGCCAACAATCCCGACTTCCGCTGGGTCTGGACGAACTACCGCCACCGCAATTGGCGGGAACTCTGAATCGCCGCAGCGCCCGGCCGGTCCCGGCGGGGCGCTCCTGTCCTGGTCGAATGAATTCCATCCGCAGGCGCGATCTGCTTCGGGGTTCGGTGGCGATGGCCGCCTACGGGTTGGCGTCGAGGCCGTTCACCGCGCTGGGGTTGGCCCCGGAATCCGGGGACGAACTCGTCCCCTTTCTGGACGTGCAGGCGGTGGGGCGGGGCATCTACTGGCAGAAACTGAACCGCTGGATCACCCGCAACGAGGAGTTGTACGAGGTCAGCCACTACGGCCGGCCCAAGACCTCGGCCGACGGTTGGAAGGTGGCGTTTTCTGGGGAACTCCGGAAACCCTGCGTCCTTTCGCTGGAAGAACTGAAGCGGCGAAAGATCCGCACCGTGACCGCCACCCTCGAGTGCGGAGGCAACGGCAGCAGCCCCGGCTTCATGGGTGCCATCGGCAACATGCGCTGGACCGGCACGCCTCTGGGGCCTTTGTTGCGCGATCTGGGCCTGACCCGGCGCTCCGAAGAGGTCGTGTTCTACGGGGCCGATGAGAAGGTTGAGAAGATCCGCGAGAAGGAATACCCGCAGCACTTCGCCCGCAGCCTGAGCCTGGAGCACGCCCTCCGCGACGAAGTGCTCCTGGCTTGGGAGATGAACGGCGAGCCCCTGTCCGACGCGCATGGCATGCCCCTGCGGCTCATCGTTCCGGGATGGTTCGGCATCGCCTGGGTCAAATGGCTCAATCGCATCGAGGTGCTCGACCGGCGCTTCATGGGCAAGTGGATGGCCCGCGAGTACGTGACGATCCGCGGGACTCCGCGCGAGGACGGTTCGCTCGATTGGTGCGAGACCTCGGTCTGCAACATGAACGTCAAGTCGATCACCGCCCGGGTGGTCCGCCGGGCCGACGGCATCCATCGCATCAGCGGCGCGGCCTGGAGCGATGGTACACCGCTGGCCCGCGTGGAGGTGAAGATCGACGGTGGCCCCTGGCAGGCGGCCCGTCTGGTCAAGAAACCCTCCCGCGATCAGTTCACCTGGACCTTCTGGGAGTACGACTGGGCGGGGGCTCCGGCTGGCGAACACACGCTGGTGTCGCGTGCCATCGATGCCGACGGGCGCATGCAACCCGCCCCCGAAGACCCGGCCATCCGGAACAAGCGCACCTACTGGGACGCCAATGCCCAGTGGGTCCGGCGGATCCGCATCGGTTGAGTGCCGGTGTTTCCGCGCGTCCGTGCACCGGGCTTCCGTATCCGACATGAGCGACTTCGACTTCCGCTTCGGGGGAATCGCCCGACTCTACGGCACCCGGGCCCTGGCCCGGTTCCGCTCGGCCCATGTGATGGTCGTGGGCATCGGGGGTGTGGGTTCCTGGGTCGTGGAGGCGCTGGCCCGTTCCGGGGTCGGCCGGTTGAGCCTGGTCGACCTCGACGAGGTCTGTATCAGCAACATCAACCGCCAGTTGCATGCCCTCGATTCGACCGTGGGACGGGCGAAGGCGGAGGTCATGGCCGAACGGGTGGGGGTCATCTCGCCGGAGGCCCGGGTGGAGGCCCGGGTGGAGTTCTTCACGCCCGAGACCGCCTCGCGCCTGCTGGGCCTGGAGGCCGGGGCCGTCGAGGCCGACCGTCCCGATGTCGTGGTGGACGCGATCGACTCCATGGCCAACAAGGTCCGCCTCATCGCCCTTTGCCACGGGGCGGGGATTCCACTGGTGGTGTGCGGGGGCGCGGGTGGCCGGCGCGATCCGACGGCCGTGAGGGTCTCCGACCTTGCGACCGTCACCCACGATCGACTGCTCGGCGAGGTGCGAAAGCGTCTCCGGCGCGAGCACGGGTTCTCGCGGACCGCCAAGCGGCTCCGGATCGAGTGCGTCCATTCGGCGGAGTCCCCGGTGTTTCCGGACCGCGGGGGCGATGTCTGCGCCAGCCGTGCCGCGGATGACGGAGCCCCCTTGAGGCTCAACTGCGATTCGGGTTTCGGATCGGCCACCCAGGTCACCGGAACCTTCGGCTTCGCCGCCGCCTCGCGCGTCCTGGCCCGGTTGGCCGCCGTCCCGTCGGGACCGTCGATCCAAGATCCGGTGTCCGCACCTTCCGCCGACCCCGCATGAAACCGGATCGGGGATCGGGACGTCCTGTATTCGGATTGCCAATCGATCCCTTGAAGCCTCTGATCCCGCCCATGCCTCCGCGGTTCCGGTGTGTCCCGGCCCGATTTGTTCCGGTGCTGGTCGCCCTCCTGCTCCAGTGCGTCTCCGCCATCCGTTCCCGGGCCGAGAATCGGGTCGACTACCGCTACGAGGACTACATCGAGGACGATGGCCGGATCCATATCCGGACCCACGCGGTCCACGCGGAGCAGGCGCTCAACGCCCGGGCGGTGGTGAAGGGGAACTTCGTCTATGACGGCATCTCCGGGGCCACGCCGACCGGCGCGGCCGCGGCCCCGGGCACCGATCGGTTGCCGCTCCAGAGTTTCGAGGATCTTCGTCGGGCCGGTTCGGTCGAACTGGGTCTCACCACGGGTCGGTTCATCACGCGGCCCCAGGTGTCGTACAGCGAGGAGAGCGATTACCGTTCGGTCGGTCTCTCGTTGAACGAGAGCATCGAGTTCAACCAGAAGAACACGATCCTGAACCTGGGTGTCTCCCGGAATTTCGACCAGGTGACCGGCTTCTGGCTCCGGAATCGGACGATCTGGAAGGACAAGGACACCTGGGACGGGTTGGTCGGGGTGACCCAGTTGTTGGGGCCCAAGACCTACCTGACGGCCAATGTCAGCGTGGGGGTGGCCGACGGATACCTCACCGATCCCTACAAGGGCGTGCATTTCCGGTACGATTTCCCGGTCGATGGCTACAACGCCGACCCCTCGGCCGCCGTGGGCGAGAGTCGCCCCGACCAGCGCGTCAAACAGGTGGGGTACCTGGGCGTCACCCATTTCGTCGATCGGCTCAACGGGAGTGTCGATGCCAACTACCGCCTCCATCACGACGACTGGGGCATCTGGGCCCATACGGCGGCCATCCAATGGAACCAGAAGATCGGCGAGACGCTGCTGATCACGCCCCTGGCCCGCTACCATCTGCAGTCGGCCGCCGATTTCTACGCGCCCGTGTTCGACGGCACGCTGGTCGATCCCAACGGCGTGAACGCGGCGCTGCAGTCCGACGGGAGCCTGATCTTCGAGGGAGAACCGGGGTTTCCTGGCGGTGGCCAGGTGTTCTCGGTGCCCGCATGGCCGCAGCACTACTCGGCGGATTACCGCTTGAGCCACCTGCAGACCTGGACCTTCGGCGTCGGCGTCCATTGGCAGGTCCACGAGCACGTCTCGATCGATCTGGCCTACAAGCGCTACCTGATGCAGGGACTGGATGGGGTGACCTTGTCGTCGGCCTATCCTCAGGCCAATGTCTTCACCATGGGCGTGGGTTTCCAATGGTGAGCGTTCCGGCTCCATCCGAGACGATCGCGGCCGGTTCCCCGATCCGGGGCAATCCCGTGGCCGTGCTGCGGCGGATCCGCCAGTCCTGCCAGGAATCCCGGACCGACGGGGGGCGGGAGCTGCGATTCGCGGCCATGGGCACCGCCTGCCGATGGGTGACGGTGGGTTCGACCGAGGCCATGCGCCGTTTCGACGAAGAGGCCCTGGCATGGTTGGCGGCCTTCGAGGCCAAGTATTCCCGCTACCTGCCCGACAGTTGGATTTCCGCGCTGAACGATTCCGCGGGCGGGCCGGCGGTGGCCTCCGATCCCGAGATCGACCGCATCCTGGCGCTGTGCCACGAGATGCACTTCCTCACCCGGGGCGTCTTCGATCCCACGACCCTGCCCCTGATCCGGTTGTGGGATTGGCGCCGGGCCCAGGTGCCCACCGAATCCGAGATCGAAGCGGCACGCCAGCGGGTGGGTTGGAGGAAGGTCCAGCGTCGGCCCGGGGCCGTCCGGTTGAGCGAACCGGGGATGTGCCTGGACCTCGGAGGCATGGGCAAGGAATACGCCGTCGACCAGGTGGCCCTGTTGGCACGACAGCGCGGCCTGACCGGGGCCTTGGTTGATTTCGGCGCCGACATCCGGGTGATGGGGTTGCCCGCCGATGGCCGCCCTGGCTGGCATCTGGGCCTCGAGGATCCCCGGAACCCGGGCCGCGCGTGGTGCGGATTGGCCGTCAAGGATGCCGCCGTGGCCACTTCGGGCGATTACCACCGGGGCTTCACCGCCGCAGGCCAGCGTTGGGGACACATCCTCGATCCGCGCACGGGTCGACCGGTGCAGAATGGCTGCCATGCCGTTCATGTCCTTGCCCCGAGTTGTACCCAGGCGGGCCTGCTGAGCACGGCCGCCCTGGTGCTGGGGGCCGAAGAGGGCCTCCGACTGATCGAATCCCAACCGGGGGCGGAGGGCCTCATCCATGGACCCCGGACCCAACTCAGCACCCGCCGATTCCATGAACATGTCGCTTCCTGATGCCTGTCCCTGTCCGTTCCCGCGCCGCCGATTCCTGAGGATCGCCGCGGCCGGCTGCGCTGTCTCGGTCGCCGCCCCGATGGCCTGGGCCGCCGGGCTCCAACCGGGCGATGTGCTGCCCGATCTCAAGAGTCTGCAGCTCGAGGGCACGCTGCCGGACCTCGCGGGCAAGGTGGTGCATCTGGATTTCTGGGCCTCCTGGTGCGTGCCCTGTCGGCAGTCCTTCCCGGTGCTCGAGACCCTCCACAAGACCTACGGGTCGAAGGGCTATGTGCTCATCGGGGTCTCGATGGATGAAAAGCGCACCGACATGGAGCGGTTCCTCAAGAAGAACCCGGTGTCCTTCGTCACGGTCCGGGATGCACAGGAAAAATTGGCCTCCAAAGTCCGTCCGCCGGGAATGCCCACGTCCTATTTTTTCGGAGCGGATGGCCGCCTCGATTCGGTGCATCCGAAGTACGAGGGCGAGCCCACCCGCAAGAAATATGTCGAGATCGTCGAACGACTGCTCCTGTCGGTGAAGGGCTGAACCCCATCCGAATCCGAATCCCCATGAACCTGAAAACGATCCCCCCCCATCGACCGCCGGCTCCATCCCGTCGCGGTGGGATGGCGCTGGCCTCCCTGTGGGTGATGCTGTGCATGGGCACCGGTTGCACCACCGTGGAGCCGTGGCAGCGTCGCACGTTGTCGGATGCCTCGATGCGAGGTGACCGGGACCCGGCAGGGCAATTGCTGGCCGAACACATGTGGTTCAGCCGTGAGGCGGCCGCCGGTGGTCGAGGGGTGGGCGGGGGCGGGTGCGGTTGCAACTGATCCGCGCCGGCTTCCAGGGGCGAGGCTCACCACTCAACGCAGACAGCGGCCGCGCCCTGGATTCCGTGACTTGTTGGATTCTTTCTGAAATCGATATGAAACGATGTCTGCTCCATCCCCATGTCCTGGCGGCCTTCCTCCAGTTGGCGCCATTGGTGCGCGTGGCCCAGACCGCGCAGGGCGCCTTGGCCGCTCCCACCCTGGTCATCCTGCGCTGGGTGTTCGGGACGGCGGCGGTGGCGGGGAGTTTCCACGGATTGTCCGGAGCCACGGGGGTCGTTCCCACGGCGGTCCGGGCGACCAACGGCGTCCGGACGTCCGTGACCTTCTCGATCACCAGTTCGTCGCACGGCACCGCCCGATCCTATTCCGCGATCTCCGGGCTTCCTCCGGGCACCGCCCTGTCGACCCGGGGCACGCTTTCCGGCACTCCGACCGCCAGCGGGGTGTATTCCTTGCGAATCCGAGGCTGGGAGACCACCAGTCTCGGGGGCAACTGGGCCGATCTGAACGTGCCGGTCATCGTGGCCAGTGCCAATCCCCCGGCGGTCACCGCGCAACCGGCCAGCCTGACCGTGGCCCCGGGCCAGTCCGCCAGCCTGACCGTGTCCTACACCGGCGACGCACCGGTGGCGTTGAGGTGGTTCAAGGAGGATATCGAGGTCCGCAACGCCACGAATGCGACCCTGACGCTCGCCAATGTGCTTTCCTCCGATGCCGGCCGCTACCGCCTCCGGTTGGTGAACGACCTCGGCACCGTGTTCAGCGACTGGGCGACCCTGACCGTGCAGGCGGCGGTGGCCAAGCCGGTGATCACCACCCAACCGGCGAGTCGGAACGTCCATGCGGGAGAGACCCTGTCCCTCGGCGTCTCGGTGACGGGCACCAACCTGACCTATGCCTGGACCCGGGACGGCGTGGCCATCGGGGGCTCCGTGCCCACGTTGGACCTCCCCGACGCTTCCTCCGCCGTGGCCGGGGTCTATCGGGTGCGCATCACCAATCCGGGGGGATCGGTGGACAGCGATGTGGCCACCGTGTCCGTGTCCGGGCCGCTGGTCTGGGACGTGCCCACCCGGATCGCGGAATCCCTTCGCCTCTCCTTCAACGCCCTTCCTGGGCGGCGTTATCGGGTCGAGGCGGCGAATGACCTGAGCGGTCCCTTCACGACCCTGGCCGAAATGGCGACCCAGGCCGGTGGAACGCTCCTGTTCGATCCGATCGTCGGGTCCGGTCGACTCTATCGCGTGAGTCCGTTGCCTTGAGGGCCGTCGCTCCCGCGGGCCGACTCAAGGCTTGCGGACGGCCTCCATCGGAAAGGCCTCGATGAGCTTGGAGCGGATCGGCCCCAACGGGGTTTGCGGGTTCTGTCCCAGCGCTCCTGCGAGGCCCGAGGCGTAGGCCGACGAGACCGAGGTTCCCTGGACCATCCACGACTGCCCTCCCAGTTGGACCACGGTGGATCCGGGCACCGCGAGGTCCACGAAGCCTCCCCGGTTGGCATACGGGGTCAGTTGTCCGGAACGTCCGGTGGCCGTCACGGCCAGGGTCGATTCGTAGGCCGCCGGATAGAACGCGTCGGTGCTCCCGTTGTTGCCCGCTGCCGCGATCACCAGGGCGCCCTGGTCGGTGACCTGCTGGATGACATCGCGCAGGTAGGGGCTGTCCTGGGCGCTCCCCAACGACAGGTTGATGATCGTGGCCCCGTCCTGCGCGGCCTGCGAGATGCCGCGGGCCACGTCCCAGGTCGAGGCCGACTCATGGGCGCCATAGACGTTGTAGGGCTGGATCCGGGTGCTCGTGCCTGCGCCAGCCGTTCCCGCTTCGGTCGTCCCGGCGCCAAGACCGCGGACCATCGCCTCGGCCATCGAGGTGCCGTGGGAAGGCGTGCCCGGGGCGGGGGATCCGGGCACCACATCGACCGTCGGCAACAGGAAGGCCTGGAATTCAGGGGAAAGGGCCTGGGGGGCGGAGTCGATCAGCGCGATGACCCGACGGTGGCCATCGGGACGGACGGTGGGCGTCAACCGCAGCGGGGGCACCCCGGGACCCGACACCGCGACGGGCGTCTCCGGAGCCTCGAAGCGCTGGTTGTTCTCGACCGCAAGATCGTCCGACCCGTCGGCCAGCCCCTGGAGGGCCTCCTCGGCCAGTCGCTCCGATTCGAATTTCACCCGATAGGCGCCCGAGACCCCGTTGGTTCCCACGACCGTGGCTCCCTTGAGCGCGGCCAGACGCTTCGGGTCGATCGGCATCCCCGATTTGGACCGGATGATCAACTCGTCCGGAATCGGCCCTTCGCCGGAGTCGCCCTCGATTTCGCGGTTGCTGGACCGGGCCTGGGTCGCGAAGACCTTGAGTTCCCGGCGACCGTCCCGCGATGTCGTCAGGGAATAGTTCAACCCGCCGAGGATCCGCGGCAGCGCCTCGCGCGCCGGCAGGTTGCTGAAGCGTGCCTGCACCCGGGCCTGGATGCCGTCCTCGATCCAGATCCGCCATCCCGTCTGGCCGCCCAACCGGGCCAGGACCCGATGGACGGGCCATCCCGGGATGGACGCCTCGTACCGGTCGGTCGTGGGGTCCCAGCGCAGGCCCGGTCTGCGGGACGCCGGTGCGGCGTTCAGCGGCGCACCTCCTGAAGGACCGGCCTGCCCGACCGCAGGGGGGATGGCCGGTGCCGGTGGTGATCCCGGCGAGGTCGTGGAGGGAGTGATCGGAGCGGGCATGGCAGCGCCCCCACCCGTCTGCGCGGAGGCGACGAGCAGGAGGGTCAGCATCGCTGCTCGGCTCCACATGACCGCAAGACTAACCGATCCGCTTCCCGACGCCAAAGGCCGGGCGAGGGAAAATGCCCGGCGGTGAATCCGGTTCGATCGGTCACTCCGAGGACAAGGCGGGGGACGGTCCCGATCGAACCCGACGGGAAGCCTTGAGTTCGGACCGAAACGGATTAAATGTTTCCAATCATCCAGCCGTCCATCCACCCGTTGCCATGAGCCTCTTCCAAAATCAGCCCCGACGGACCTTCCTGCGCGGACTGGGCACTTCCATCGCTCTCCCGTTCCTGGCGTCGGCCCCGGCGGTCCGGGCCCTGGGGGCTGCGGCGGCCAATGCGGCCGCTTCGGGCAAGCCTCCGCTGCGGATGGCCTTCGTCTACATTCCCAACGGGGCCATGATGAAGCATTGGACCCCGAAGACGACCGGAGAAGATTTCGAGCTTCCCCGCATCCTCCAGCCTCTGGCCCCGGTCCGGGATCGACTCACGGTGTTGAGCGGTCTCGCCCACGACAAGGCCCGGCCGAACGGCGACGGCGCCGGTGACCACGCCCGGGCGTCGGCCACGTTCCTCACCGGCTGCCAGGCCCGCAAGACCCAGGGCGCAGACATCCGCGTGGGCGTCTCGGTGGACCAATGGGCCGCCCAGAAGGTGGGCAACCATACGCGCTTTCCCAGTCTCGAACTGGGCACCGACCGGGGCCAACTCTCCGGCCAGTGCGATTCCGGCTACAGCTGCGCCTATTCCTTCAACGTGTCTTGGCGATCGGCCTCCACGCCCATGCCTCCGGAGGTCGATCCCAAGCTGGCCTTCGACCGGTTGTTCTCCAGCGGCGACGCCGACGAGGCGGCGGAGGTGCGGGCCCGGCGGCAGGCACGGCGTGCGAGCGTCCTCGATTTCGTGCTCGATGACGCCAAGCGGTTGCATGGGCAGTTGGGGCGCAACGACCAACGCAAGCTCGACGAGTACATGAGCGCCGTGCGCGATGTGGAGCGCCGCATCACCATGGCCGACCGGGTCGGCGTCGAGTTGCCGGACCATACCCGGCCCGAGGGAGTGCCCGCCCAGTTCGCCGACCATGTGAAACTCATGTTCGAGATCCTGACGCTGGCGTTCCGCACCGACAGCACCCGTGTCGCCAGCTTCGTCATGGCCCACGACGGCAGCAATCGCCCGTATCCCAACATCGGCGTGAAGGAGGGTCACCACGACCTCTCCCACCACGAGAGCATCGCCGACAAGATGGAGAAGATCGCCAAGATCAACGTCTTCCACATGCAGTTGTTCGCTGCGTGGCTGAAGCAGTTGCAGGAGACCCGCGAGTCGGATGGCGGCAGCCTGCTCGATCATTCGATGATCGTGTACGGCAGCGCCATCGAGGACGGCATGTCCCACGCCCACCACGATCTGCCGGTCCTGTTGGCCGGTCGAGGGGGTGGCACACTCCGGTCCGGGCGTCACATCCGATATGCCAAGAACACGCCCATGGCCAACCTCTTCCTGTCGATGCTCGACCGGATGGGGGCGCCGGCCGAGCGTTTCGGCGACAGCACCGGCCGCCTCGATCAGTTGGCCTGATCCGGGGCTGATCCTTGTCGGACCGGATCGGGTCCGATGCCCGTCGTCGTTTCAGTGGCGGCGTTCGTCGGGGCGCTCTTCGGGCGCTCCAGGAACCGCATCACGGTGTCGCCGTGCCTCATGTCCTTGCGCTCCTTCCAAGTGGCGGGGATCTCCAGCGTGTCGCGCTTGGTGTGGCCCACCACGAACAACCCGCCCGGGGCCAGCAATCCCGGCAGGACGGTGTCATCGAGCAGCAATTGGGCGAGCGAGGTGGACCGGCGTCCGACATTCTTCTCGCCGTAGGGCGGGTCGGCGATGATCAGGTCGAACCGCCGTGCCGCCTGGGCCAGTTGGGGGAAGACCAGGAACACGTCCTGCACCCGCAGGCTCACGGCCGCGGCGGGCAGCCCGGAAGCGGCGAGGTTCTGTCGGAAGAATCGGGCGTGTTTCTCGGATTTCTCGATGCTGACCATCTCGCGGGCGCCGCGACTCAGGCATTCCAACCCGAGCGCCCCGCTGCCGGCGAACAGATCCAAGACCCGGGCCCCGTCGAGGAACGCGCCCAGGCTGTTGAAGACCGCCAACTTGACCTTGTCGGGCGTGGGGCGGACCCCCAGTCCCTCCGGAACCTTCAACAACCGCCCCGCGGCCAATCCTCCGATGATGCGCACGGGTCGAGAGTGGGCTCCGGGGCCCGCGGGGCAAGCATCGCGTTGAAAGCCTGCATTGACTCCCCGCGAAGTCGGGCAACATTGCCCCTCATGAATCGTTCCCTCGTGACCCGCATCCTGACGGTGGTCTCCACCTTCACCTCCCTCTCCATGATCGCTGCAACCCCTCTCCAGGAAGTCAAACTCAAGGACATCGACGGCAAGGACACCTCGCTGAAGGCCTATTCGGGCAAGGTGCTGCTCGTCGTGAATGTCGCTTCGGAATGCGGGCTCACCCCGCAGTACAAGCAACTCGAGGCCATGTACAAGAAGTACAAGGGTCAGGGCCTCGAGGTGCTGGGCTTTCCCTGCAACCAGTTCGGGGCGCAGGAGCCCGGAACCGCCGAGGAGATCAAGACCTTCTGCTCCACCAAGTATTCGGTGAGCTTCCCGCTGTTCGCCAAGCTGAACGTCAATCCGCCCGAGCAGCATCCGCTGTACGCCGTCCTGACGGGCAAAGAGGCGGCCTACCCCGGGCCGATCGAGTGGAACTTCGGCAAGTTCCTCGTGGGTCGTGATGGCAAGGTGCTGCACCGCTTCAGCCCCCGCACACAGCCCGATGCGGCCGAGGTCGTTTCGGCCATCGAGGCGGCCTTGAAGGCGAAGTGATCGTCCTCATCGGTCGGGACCGGGGTCCCGAAGAGCGAAAGCCCGCCGTCAGGCGGGCTTTCTGGTATCGTCGGGCGCCTTCCGTCGCAGTGCCCCGACGGGAGGGGCGATGGCTCAGTTCCGGGGCAGGGCGACCACACCGGTGCGGGTCAGGTCGAGGATGCCGAAATCCTTCACCAGCAAAAGGAACTGCTGGATCTTGGCCTCGGCGCCGGTGATCTCGATGACGATGTTGTCGGGTTGCACGTTCACAACCTTGGCGCGGAACAACTCGGCCAACTGGCAGATCTCGGCCCGGTTCTGGCCGTTGGCGGCCACGCGCACCAGCACCAACTCCCGATCGATGTAGTCGGTCTTGCTGTAGTCGATCACCTTGACCGAATCGACGAGCTTCTCGAGCTGCTTGCAGATCTGCTCGACCGTCGCGTCGTCGCCCCGGGTGACGATGGTCATCCGGCTGAGGGTGGCGTCGTGGGTCGGGGCGACGTTCAGCGAGTCGATGTTGTAGCCGCGTCCGCTGAAGAGACCGGCGACGCGGGTCAGGACGCCGAACTTGTTCTCGACGAGCACGGAGATGGTGTGGCGCATGGGATGTTGGATTTCTCGGTATCGGTGTTTCGGTTCGTGGAGGCTGGCCCGGACGCACCGGCTCTGGAAAGCGGGCCCCGCACACAACCGAAGCCCGCGATCCGTTGCCGGAGACGCGGGCGACCTGGATTCCAAACGATCGGCCAGTCCGCGTCAGCCCCGGGGGACTACGCGTACGGCTTCCTGTTCACGCATCGGAATCACGGGCGGACGCTATCGAAGCCCCCGAGGCAGCGGCAACGGCTAATTTGTGCGGTCGTGCGACCCTGCGGCTGCCGGGGTTCAGGCCTCCGGGGCGATCGGCGGTGGGACGCCGGAAACCCTCCATCGTCCCGCCGGGTTGGACCGCAGTTCGATCTGCGGGGAGCCAGACGCCCTCCGGGTCGACCGATCCGTCGGCAGCGTTCGCCCGGGGCCGATCCCGTCCGGACCGTCGACCGGTCGGGACTCGTTGACGGATCCCGCAACGGCGGTGGAAAAACTCCACCGGTGTCGGATTCCGGTTTATTCTGGAGGCGATGAACCGTTGGATCCCCTGGACGTTGGCCCTGTTGCTGGGCCTGGTTTCTCCCCTGACCTCCGTGGGTCAGACGTCGCGCCTCATTCCCCGCGGGGACCTCTGGCGATGGGCCAAGGGGACCGCCGAGGCCTCCGCTCCCGACTCCTCCGCATGGAGGGGCACGGCCTTCGACGACGGTGCCTGGTCGGCGGGTCCGTTGCCCCTCTTCTATGGCGAGACATTGACCGGCACCGAGCTCACCGACATGCAGAACCGATACTCGTCGGTCTTCCTGCGACGCGCCTTCACCGTGGCCTCCCCGGCCGATGTGCGCAGCCTGATGCTGCGCGTGAAGGTCGATGACGGGTTCATCGCCTGGATCAACGGGCGGGAAGTGGCTCGACAGGGCGCACCCGAAGGGGACTTCACGGTCGCTTCGTTGGCCACGGTGACGGCCACCGAACCGGTCGACTTCACGGATCATCCGGTCGCCCTGCCCAAGGACGTCCTCCGCACGGGCACCAATGTGCTGGCCATCCAGGCCTTCAACGCGACCCTGGGCAGCAGCGACCTCGTGCTCGATGCGGAATTGGAGGCGGAGGTCGACCAGCAGGCGCCGCGCATCCTTCGGGTCCTGCCCGCCGAGGGCTCGGTGGTGGCCCCGTTCGCCTCGGTCGAGGTCCTCTTCGACGAACCGGTCCGCGGCGTGGATGCCGCCGACCTCCGGGTCAACGGGGTGCCCGCCGCCTCGGTGGTGGCGATCGCGCCGGACCAATACCTGTTCAGTTTCCCGCAGGTGGGGGTGGGGACCGTGGGATTCCAGTTCATCCCCGGCCACGGCATCACCGACCTGTCCTCGGCCGGCCTCCCGTTCGCCGGCGCCGCCTGGTCGGTGACGGTCGAATCCGGCGGTGCGGCCCGCGGGGTGCTGATCAACGAGTTCCTGGCGGTCAACAACCGGGGCATCCGCGACGAGGATGGCGACAACTCCGATTGGATCGAACTCTTCAACAGCGGGACGTCGCTCGCCTCGATGCAGGGGTGGGCTCTGGTGGCCGGCAACGACCGTTGGCTCTTTCCGCCGCTGTTCCTCGCCCCCAACGGCCGTCTGCGGGTGTTCGCCTCGGGCAAGAACCGGACGAACGACACCTCCCGGTTGCACACGTCCTTCCGGCTCGATGCCGCCGGAGAGCGTCTGGCCCTGCTCAACGCCGAGGGGGTGGTGCAGGACGAGTACGCTCCGGCCTATCCGCCCCAACGTGCGGACGTCTCCTACGGTCATGCCGAGGGAGCTCCCAACCGGAGCGGCTATTTCGTCGTCCCCACCCCCGGGGCCCCCAATGGGGCCAAGGGCGATGGCTTCGCCCCGGACGTGGTCTTTTCGACCTCCAGCGGCACCTACTCGGGCATGATGGAACTCCGGCTGAGTGCGGGCACCAACGCTCCGGTGCCGGCGCAGACGGTGATCCGCTACACGGTCGACGGATCGATGCCCACCGAGGCCTCGGCCGCCTACTCGGCGCCGCTGAGATTCACGAACCTGGCCGTCCGGGTGAGGGCCCGGGCCTTCGCAGCCGGCCAGCTCCCGGGCGAGTTGCGGGGCGAAACCTTCCTGCCGCTCTCGGCCACCGTCGCCAATTTCCGTTCAGACCTCCCGGTGATGCTCATCCATGATTTCGGCCAGGGGCGTCCTCCGGCCAACACCCGGGTCTTCGCCCACATGCAGCTCTTCGAGCCCGACACCAACGGAGTGACCCGGCTCACCACGGCGCCCACCCTGGCCACCCGCGCTGGCATTTCGGTTCGCGGCTCCAGCACCGAGGGCATCCCCAAGGCCAGCTACCGGGTGGAGTTCCGCGACGAGTGGGACAATGATCGGCCACTGTCGCCGCTCGGGATGCCGACCGATGGCGATTGGGTGATGTACGCGCCCAACGGGTTCGAGCCCGTGCTCATCCACAATCCGTTCATGCATCAGCTCAGCCGGGACATCGGTCGCTACTCGCCCCACACCCGGTTCGTGGAGGTGTATTTCGTCGGATCGGGCACCGGTGCGATCGATACCACCACGTATGCCGGCATCTACGTGCTCATGGACCGGATCGAGATCGGCAAGGATCGGGTCGATGCGGGCAGTCTCGAGCCGGAAAACCTCACGCTGCCGTCGATGTCCGGGGGGTATCTCATGAAGATCGACCGACTGGATCCGGGAGACTCCGGGATCTTCGCCGCCAATCAGACCGTCGCGTTGGTGGAGCCCAGGGAGGATCAGCTCAGACTGCCCGCGCGGGCTCCCCAGTTGAATTACATCCGCAACCACCTCACCGCGTTCGGCAGCGCATTGTACGACAACGCCCGATTCACCAACCCGGTGACCGGTTTCCGGGCGTTCATCGACACCGGTTCATGGGTGGATCATCACCTCATGAACGTCCTGTCCTTCAATGTCGACGCTCTGCGCCTGAGCGCCTATTTCCACAAGCCACGCGAGGGCAGGATCCGCTTCGGCCCGCTGTGGGACTTCGACCGTGCCCTGGGATCCACCGACGGTCGTGATGCCAATCCCCGGGTGTGGCGCTCGCAGAGCGGTGACCGGGGCACCGATTTCTTCAATTATCCCTGGTGGGACCGGCTCTTCCGGGATCCCGAGTTCTTCCAGGAGTACATCGACCGCTACCAGGAGCTCCGCACCCGAGAGTTCTCCACCACCAACCTCTGGCGTCTCACCGACGACCTCGCCCGGCAGGTCCGCTCGGCGCAACCCCGCGAGCAGAACCGCTGGGGTGTGGCCCCGCGCGGAGGGAGCTATCAGGCGGAGGTCAACTTCATGAAGACCTGGATCTCCAACCGGACCGACTTCATGGATCGACAATTCGTCGCTCGTCCCCGTTTGGCCAGTCCTTCGGGTCCGGTGCGGGCGGGGTTCGCGGCCGAGATCCTGGCCCCATCGGGCCTGACGATGTCGGTCTACTACACGCTCGACGGGTCCGATCCGCGCCTGCCCGGTGGGCGCACCAATCCGGCCGCCCTCCGCTACACCGGCGCCCCGGTGATCCTGGGGGCCAACGCCAAGCTGGTGGCCCGCGCGGTGAATCCGCTGCACAGCGCCCTGACCGGCGCCGACAATCCGCCGTTGAAGTCGACCTGGTCGGGGCCCGTGTCGGCCACCTACGTGGTGAACCCGATTCCGTTGGTGGTCAGCGAGATCCATTTCCATCCCGACGACGGAGGGACCCCGGGCGATGCCGACGATCTCGAATTCGTCGAACTGTGGAATCGCGGCACCGCTCCGCTCTCCCTGGCGGGCATGCGCCTGCGCGGGGGGATCGATTTCGACTGGTCGCGGACCAACGCGCCCATCCTGCCTCCCGGCGGCTACGGGGTCCTCGTCCGCAATCTGGCCCGGTTCTCCGTCGCGCATCTGTCGGTCACGAACCTGATCGGGGAATACGGACCCGACCAGTTGGCCAATGACGGCGAACGGCTCGCCGTGTTCGGGCCACTGGACGAACCGGTGTTCGACTTCAGGTACGAGGCCTCGTGGGAGCCCCTGGCCGATGGCGGCGGGTATTCGCTGGTGCCATCCGATCCGGTCTCTCCGGGCGACCCGTCGCTGGCGGCCACCTGGAAACGCAGCGCGCGACCCGGGGGATCCCCCGGCGGTCCGGAGCCGACCGGTGTCGAGGCGTCGGTCCGGGTCGTGGCTGAACGGGATGGGACCGGAATCCGCTTCCGTTTCGAGGCCTCGGCGGGGAGTTCCCATCGTCTCGAGGCGAGGGAATCGTTGGGGGAGGGGAACTGGTCGGCCCTCAACACCTGGCCGGCCGCCGCCACGACCCGCTCCGAGGAGTTCCGCGTGGAGACCCACGGAACGACCCGCTTCTTCAGGGTGCGCCGATTCTAGCTGGATCGCGGCGTACGGCCGCCCTCGGAGCCCCACAATCGGGATTTCCTTTTCGGCATCCCGGATTTGGAATCGGGCTTCATGAACCGCGTGCTGGTCCTCTTCGATTCGTTGTCGGGCAACACCGCCAAGATGGCGGCACTGGTGGCCGAAGGCGCCCGCGCGGTGCCCGACACCGAGGTGCGGGTGCGGTCCGTAGCGGAGGCCACGGCCGACGATGTGCTCTGGTGCGACGGGTTGGCCCTGGGCAGCCCCACCAACATGGGCATCCTCTCGTGGCGCATGAAGCGCTTCTGGGACGAGGTCATGGGCCCGCACTGGATGAAGGTCGACGGCAAGATCGGCTGCGCCTTCAGCACCGCCGGAGGCTGGGGCGGCGGCATGGAGCTGGCCTGCCAGAGCCTGCTCACCGTCCTCATGAACTTCGGCTTCCTGGTCTTCGGCGTCACCGACTACGCCACCCGCCTGCACACACCGCACTACGGGGCCGTCGTGGTGAAGGAACCTCGGGGCGAGGATGCCGAGGGCGTGTGCCGCCTGTTGGGTCGTCGCCTCGCCGAATGGACGGCCGTCCATGTCCATGGTCGCCGGGAGTTGCATCCGTTGAGGAATCCGGATCGC
>JBEGWF010000040.1:0-2522 GCA_041177965.1 Verrucomicrobiota bacterium
CGCCAACCATTTCAGGCGAGATCTCGCACGAAACCGATCCACCCTTGAGCGGAGCCCCGAAGACCTTCTCCGGGGCTTCTTTCCATAGCTTCAGCGCCGAGTTGCCGAACTTGTAGAGCAACCCCAGGGCGAACCCGCCGAAGATGGTCTTGGCCTGGATGCCCGCCCCGGCCACCTCCCGCGCATAGGCCGGATCGGCCGCGGCGCGGGATTCGTCATTGGCCCCCGCCTTGAGCACCTCGGCGCAGGCCGTGCCCTCGGGGTACTTGAGCTCCCCATGCTGCTGGACGATGAGCGGTCTGCGCAGCGGGATCATCAGGAGGATTCCCAGGAGTCCCCCGAGCACCGCCACCAACAGCACCCGGCCCACCTCGAGATCGAAGCCCAGGATCAGGATCGCCGGCATGGTGACCGCCGCCCCGAAGGCCAGCGATTCGCCCGCCGATCCGGCCGTCTGGGCGATGTTGTGCTCGAGGATGCTCGCGTCGCGCCCGCCCATCTTGGCCCACAGGCGGAACAGCGTGACCGAGATCACCGCCACCGGGATGGAAGCGCTGACCGTCAGGCCCACCTTCAATGCCAGGTAGAGCGACGAGGCTCCGAAGATGATGCCCAGTAGAGACCCCACGATGACCGATCGGGCGGTGAATTCGCGCAACGTCGTCTTCGCCGGGATGTAGGGAGTGAAGGAGGGGGAGGGCTGAGCCATGGACTCAGGCTACACCCGCCGGAGGTTTTTCCCAGCCGATCGTCGTCACCGGTTTCGGGACCTCCACCGATCCGGGCATGGCTGTCACAAGAACGTCGCCCATGCGGGCCAACTGATCCATTGCCCCGGATTTCGCGCGGGCGTCTCATCGGGAGGTATCCGAACCGCATGAATGATCGGCGCAGTTTCCTGAAGTCCCTGGTGTCGGCCCCGGCCGCGGCCTCGCTCGCGGCCACCCCATCGGCCAAAGCCTCGCCATCGAACGACCCGCGCCCGTCAGGCCATCGATCCCTGCCCTCGGGCACGCCGCGACGGATCCTGCACCTCGTGGTCGACGGCATGAGTTCAGGCATCCTCGCCTGCGCCAACCAGTTCTCCGAGCTGGATCGGGGCCGCCCCCTGACCTGGTTCCGGCTGATCGACCAGCCGTCCACGCGTCAGGCGGTCATGAACGTCCGCTCGCAGAACTCCCTCGTCACCGATTCCTCGGCCTCCTCGTGCGCCTGGGGCAGCGGCGTGCGCATCCCCAACGGCAAGGTGAACCAGACGAGCAAGGGCGAGAAACTCGTCACCCTCTACGAACTGCTCGGGCAGGCGGGCTGGAAGCGCGGCCTGGTGACCACCACCGAGATCACCCACGCCACGCCGGCCGGGTTCATCGCCTGCGTGAGCGCGCGGGCCAGCGGTGAGGACATCGCCACGCAGTACCTCGAGCGCCGCATCGACCTGGCTCTCGGCGGTGCCAGCAACCACTTCCGGGCCGACAAGCGCAAGGACAAGCGCGACCTGCTCGGGGATTTCCGCCGGCTCGAATACGCCGTGCTCCGCACCCCCTCGGATCTGGCCTCGGCCCCGCGCGACCAACGCTGGCTGGGCGTCTTCTCGGAAGGCCACATCCCGTATGTGGTGGACCAGCGGGGCGGCCTCACGAAGGTTCCGCCGGTGCCCTCGCTGGCCTCGATGACCCGGGCGGCCCTGCGGCGGTTCTCCACGGAGGACCGGTTCATCCTCCAGGTCGAAGGGGGCCGTGTGGACCACGGCTGCCACAGCAACGATGCCGCCGCGGCCATCCACGAACTGATCGCCTTCGACGAGGCCATCGATGTCTGCCTGGAGTTCCAGAAGGAGCACCCCGACACCTTCCTGCTCATCACCACCGATCACGCCACGGCCAATCCGGGCCTCAACGGCATCGGGGAAACCTACGAGAAGACCAACGCCACCTTCCGGAATGTCAGGAAGGTCCGACAATCGATCGGTGAGATCCTGAACCGACTGCGCACCGCCGAGAGCCGGATGCAGGCCGCCGCGCGTCTGCAGGAATCGACCGGCTATGCCGCCAGCAACCGACGCATGGAGACGCTGGAACCCTTCCTGAAGAAGAAGGGGTACGCCCTGTTCGACGCGTTCAACTCGGACACCTGCGCCCTCGGGCAGGTGCTGGCCAACCACACCGGCGTCGCCTTCACCAGCGGCAACCACACCTCCGACTATGTCCCCGTGCTGGCCATGGGCCCCGGATCCGACCGGATCGAGGGCTTCATCCAGAACACCGAGCTTTTCGCCCATTATCTGGATTTCGCGGGGCTCTCGTTCCGCAATCCCCAGGAACCCCTGGTGGCCGGCGCATGTCTGGCCGAATCGACCGAGGACATCGCCTCGTACCTGTCGCCGACGGTCTCGGAGATGCCGGGCGACTCCGAACCCACCTCGGTCTGACGACCCGCTCCCCGGGGGTGACGACGGCAGGAATCCGTCCGGACGCCCCGTCAGGCGATGGCCTCGGTGATCAGTTCACCGTGGACGTCGGTCA
>JBEGWF010000041.1:0-11606 GCA_041177965.1 Verrucomicrobiota bacterium
ACTTCCATTTCTACGATCCGGCCAACCCCAACAACAAGCTGGTCGTGCCGAGGGCGAAGGAGTCGGCCGCGCACGGCATCGCCATCGCCGGATCGTACTGGGTGACCAATGCGGTGGGTTCCCGTGCCCAGAATCGGGTCGTCTCGCTCACCAACCACACCTGGTCGGCCAAGCTGCATCGGTTGCTGCAGTTGGCCGCCAACATCCACGAGGTGCGGACAAACCTCGTGGGTGGTCTCAATTCCGAGCCCTTCCCGCCGCATGTCTATCGCCCGACCTTCTATCGTGAGGATCAGGAAGATCCCTTCACTCCGGGTCGGACGCTCTCCGTGGTCCGCCTGGCCGGCCTTGAAGAGGTCACCAACGCCGTCACCCAGGTGCTCAACACGGCTTGGACCAACTGGATGGATTTCGAGAACCCGGTGGATGTCGCCAACCTGAGCACGGACCCCTCGCTGCCCACCCGGACCAACGCATTCGGCATCCCCTACGTGGTGGGCACCAAGCAGAACCAGACCGGCCCGAACGCGCTGGGACTGCCCAAGTTCAACGAAGCCTTCTGGCAGACGCGGGTCCGCACCGGTCGCCGGCTGTTGTTGGAGCGGCAGCCCAATGGTGCGGCGCGTCCCACCAACGAGACGACCCTCAGTGCTCTGGGCGTGGTGAAGTACGGCCAGTACACCTTCCAGGTCGTCAACACCGCCGCGGTCGAGGGGTGGAACTCCTACCTGCAGGCGTTCCCGGCCAATCGGCCGCTCCGGATCATCGCCACCAACTGGACCGAGCTCAGTCTCTACGATGCCAGCCTGGCCACGGCGGCGGCGCCTCTGGGTCAACCGCTGTCCATCCCGCAGCCGCTCAACCCGAACCTGCCCTGGAGCGTGCAGAATCCGATGGTCTTCAACCGCACCAACTACGCGGTCCAGGTGGGCAACGTGGTGCGCATCGGCAACGGCAACACCGGCTACAAGGCCCGTTGGGATGCCCAGGAGTACATCCCGGCGCTCAACACCAACACCGTGTTCGGCCTGGTCTACAATCCGGTGCTGGGCCGCGTCTTCCCTCTCACCGAGACCAACAATCCGCTGGCCATGTTCCCCTTGCCGGGGACCCGGCCCGACCGTCTGTTGCCGAAGCTGACCCTGGCCGTCACCAACCGCCTGGTGTTCGCCATCGTCGACGACAGCTTCGTGCCGCCGCGACTGCTCGACTTCGTGAACCTCAAGAGCGGCACCCTGGAGAGCAACCTGCTCGAGAACCTGCTCTTCAGCGCCAATGGCGCCATCCCCGGTGTGGCCGGTGACGCCGGCATCGACCAGGGCTTCGACAACACCGGCGGCAACCTCGGGGGAGGCGCCGGCTCGGTGCGTCCGCTTCGGATGGCCGAGTTGTGGCAGACCAACATCCTGGCCGGTCGCCCGATCCCTCTGGGATTCGAGAACCAGTTCTCGGCCTCTCTGAATCCCCTTCGGGTGATCCAGTACTGGGAGGCGCCGGTGTTTTCCGGGGTGGTCACCACGGGTGATCCCCGGATCGACGCCAGCCTCGGGCTTCGCGCGTTCCTGTATGGCATCAATTCGGTGCCGCGCAGTTCGCAAGTGGTGGCCCGTCGCGAATTGGATCGCTTGCTGGCCTCGGGAGGCAACGTCAACGGCAACCGCATCCAGGTGGGCTTCAACCCCGTGGGCGAGGTGCACCTGACCGACCGCCGGATGGCCAATGACCCGCAGGTCCATTACACCAAGGAGGACCTCCAGCCGGGCGGCGTGGTGTACACCCATCCCGAGGGTTATTGGAAGTTCTACGCCGACGTGTACTTCGACCGCCGCCCCCCGGTTTTCCAGGGCCTGCAGCTTGATCCCGGCATCTCCGAGAGCCGCATCGCCGAGCCGAGTGGCGATTTCCTCGTCACCACCGTCAATCGGACCAATCGCGTGGCCGCCCCCTTCAAGTACATCAACGCCTATTCCCCATGGGGCGTGAGCGCGAACCTCGGCACGGGCGTCTCCTCGCCGTCGCTGGCCGTCGACATGGCCTATCGGGATCCCCTGATCACCAACAGCGCCGCCTGGTCGTTCCCGACCCCGACCAACGCCTTCGCCGCCATCGGGCAACTGGGCCGCATCCATCGTGGGACGCCCTGGCAGACGGTCTATCTCAAGAGCCCGGTGGCCAACCTCGAGTCCGACGACCAGGGACACATCTCCGACCGGCACCACTGGAGGTGGTGGTCGGGCAGCCACGGCACGCACCCCACCAACGACTGGGCGTTGCTGGACGTCTTCTCCACGGCGCTCACGGAGACCGCCGGCCGCGGTCAGGTCGGCGTCAACCAGACCAACCTGGCGGCCTGGTCGGCGATCCTGTCCGGGGTTCCGGTCCTGCGTCGCCTCGGCAACGATGGAACCAACCTGGTGGCCACCGTGCTGGATCCGGCCGGGGTGAACGCCTCCTCGTTCCTCCAGAGGATCGTCGCGGGCTACACCAACAACAACGGGCTGTTCCGTCGGGGCGTCGTTTCGGGCTTCGTCCACACCAACGGTCTGCCCGGGGACCCGGTCGTCGACATCCCCGGTCCCGGCGGAACCGTGAACCGCATCGTCAGGCCCCGACGGGCGTTGCCCCGGTTCCGGTCCGTGGGCGAGATCTGCTCGGTGGAGACGCTCTCGGTCGGTTCGCCCCTGCTCGAGAACGCGGAGTACGACGAGACCAACCCGGGCCGTTTCCGACCCGTGCCCGACGAGGTGGTCGAGCGCATCCCGCAGCAGATCCTTTCGCTGCTCAAGGCCGAGGAGCCGCGGTATGTCGTCTATTCCTGGGCCCAGACCCTGAAACCGGCCGCCGGCGCGGTCGTCACGGCCCCCGGCCCCTTCTTCGGGATGGCCACCAACTACGTCGTCACCGGCGAATTCGCCACCAAGACCGTGCTGCGCTTCGAGGGGGCCCTCTCCACGAATGCCCCGGTCACTCAAACCCTGCGCTCGGTGGTCGAGGACCATCGGGTGCTGACCACGGACTGAACCCCGTCATCCCGTTTTCGTCATGCGCCCGTCTCGAAGCCTGATTGTCGCCATCGCCCTGGCGGTGGGTTCCCTGGGGCTGTACCGCTGGGTACGGCCGCCGGCCGTGGATCCCCGCGAGTCGGCCGCCGGGCTGACCTCGACCCCCGCCGATCCGGCTTCGGTCCTCGGCCGCTCCCTCGCGGTCTCGGCGCATGTCGCCGCCAAGCGTCTGCCGGTCCAGGCCCTGACCGCCGGACGGCGCCCGGCCCCGCAGGATCCCGAGTTCCCCTGGCGGGCCCGAAACACCGACAAGACGGTCGACCAGCTCCGGACCGATCCTCGCGCGCTGGTCCTGCGCAACGCCCTGATCGACACCCGCACCGGCGAACCGCTGCCCCTGCCGGAGTCCCTCGTGGCGGGTCCGGAACCTGGCTTCCACATCGTGCAGTTCGCCCATGAGCCCGACGCGGAGTCACGACGCCGTCTCGAGGAACAGCGCCTGCAGGTGGTCTCATACCTGCCGGTCAACGCGTTCCTCGTGAAGGGTTCCGACGAATCGATCGAGCGTCTGGCCCTCGATGCCGACATCGCCTCGGTCTCGCCGTGGCATCCGGCCTTCAAGCTCGAGCCCGAGCTGCTGACCCGGGCCATCGACGGCCGACCCCTCGAGGCCGGCGACCGGCTGATGCTCTCGCTCTCCGATCCCGACGCCCTGCCTCGTCTCGAGGTCCTGGGGGTCCGCGAGGTGAGCCGCCAGCGCAGCCCCTTCGGCACCCTGGTGACGGTCGACGCGCCGCCGGATGCGCTCGTCGCCCTGGCCCGGTCGCCCGAGGTCCACCTCGTCGAGAGGGCCCATCGCCGCGAACTGCTCAACGACCGATCGGCCTACGTCCTCGGATCGGCCACCGACGTCACCAACACCATCCCCTACCGCGGACTCACCGGCAGCAACGTGGTGGTGAACGTCAACGACTCGGGCATCGACTGGACCCACCCCGACCTCACCACCAACCGGGTCTTCACGGTGGGCTCGCAGACCAACCTCCTCACCGACACCGACGGTCACGGCACCCATGTGGCCGGAACCATCGCCGGCAGCGGCGTGCGATCATCGGAGATCCAGGGACCGGCCCAGGGCTCGGTGACCAACGCCCGATTCGGCGGCCTCGCGCCGAACGCGAAGCTCTTCGTGCTGCCGATCGACCTCCAGACCGGTCCGACCATCTCCGACGCCTTCCTCCAGGAGCAGGCGGCGATGACCAACGCCCTCATCTCCAACAACAGCTGGGGCTACACGGGGGCCTACGAGTACAACTCGATCTCGGCCAGCTACGACGCCGCATCCCGGGACGCGCTGCCCGAGACCACCGGCGAACAGCCCGTGCTCTTCGTCTTCGCGGCCGGCAATTCCGGTCAGGGTGGCAACAACGGCGTCGGTGGCCTTCGGGGATCGGTCACCGTTCCCGGCAACGCCAAGAATGTCATCACCGTCGGCGCGCTCGAGAGCCGTCGCGAGCTCACCAACGCCGTGGTCACGGATGACGAGGGCCGGGTGATCTGGGCCGGCGGCCGGCAGTTCCGTGAACCCGCCACCAACGCGGAGCTGAGCACGAACCTCGTGCTGCGTGCCGCCACCGACACCGACACCGAGGTCGCCAACTTCTCGAGCCGTGGCAACGTGGGCATCGGCATCGAGGGCAGCTACGGACGGTTCAAACCCGACGTGGTGGCCCCGGGTTCCCAGATCCTCTCGGCCCGGTCCGCCCAGTGGCGGCTGGAGGACGAGTACGACACCAATTCGGTGCAGTATGCCGTCTTCGACGATCTCAATCGGCCGGTCGCTCCCTGGTACCGATTCCTCTCCGGCACCAGCATGGCCGCGCCGGCGGTCTCCGGCATGCTCGCGCAGATCCAGGAGTTCTGGCAGCGGCCCGGAGTCACCATCCCGCGCTACATCCAGGCGGCCGCTTTCAAGGCCATGGTCATCAACAGCGCCCGTCCGTCGGCCGAGCTCTACGCCCCCAGCTTCCGCTCGGTGATGAACTACGCCGGATGGGGACGTCCCAGCCTGCCGCGCGCGCTCGACAGCGGCGTCCGTTTCACGCGGAGCAGCGGGGCGGTCGTCGAGTTGGCCGGCTTCGCCGGTGAACTCACCACGGGCGGCAGCCAGTCCCTCAGGTTGAGGCTCACGACCAACGAGGTCGCCTCCACCGGGGCCTTCCATTTCACGCTGCTGTGGACCGATCCCCCGGGCAACCCGGCCGCCGGCATCAAGCTGGTCAACGATCTCGACCTCGTCGTCTCGAACACGGTCACGGGCGAGGTGTTCGTCGGAAACGATTTCGCACGTGGCGGGTACACCGTCGGCAGGCCCGGGACCAACGCCTTCGAGACGGTGGAGGCCGGGGTGACCAACTCGGTCTTCGATTCGGTCAACAACGTGGAGCGGGTGGTGCTCGAGCCTCCGCTGGCCAGCGAATACATCATCCAGGTGGTCGCCCGTCGGGTGAACGTCCATGCGTTGTCCTCGCGCGAGGTGCAGAACCTCCAGAACCGCCTCGACATCGTCCAGGACTTCGTCGTCGCCCTCTCCTCCGATGCCGCCACCAACGACACCATCGTCGCCACCGCCGAGTACGTGGGCGGCTCGGGCGGGGTCTTCGGGGCGATCCAACCCCCGCCCGTCTCCGTGGTGGCCACCAACGGCATCCCGGTCGCGGCCTCGCGCGTCGGCGCCCAATCTCCGTTGTTGGGGGGCGCCGCCGGTCAGGCTCCCCAATGGCATTTCTTCGTCTTCACCAACCTCTTCAACCCTGAGGCCGCGGCGGTCACCGGGCTGACCAACGGCCGGTACGTCGAGTTCGTCATCGCCTCGGCCGCCAACCTCTCCCGGCCACGGGGTCCCGGCGGGTCGGGAACCCGCCTGCGTGATCGGGTCCTCGGTCCGGACCTCGACCTCTACATGTCCACCGACCCCGGCCTCACCAATCTCCAGGCCTCGGCCCTGTCGTCGGCCTACCGGTCCACCCTCCAGGGTTCCGACGAGCGCATCGAGATCACCAACGCCCCGGCCAATGGCGAGGTCTACTACATCGGCGTGAAGGCGGAGGACCAGCAGGCGGGCGAGTTCGAGCTGGTGGTCCGCAGCAGCGACCAGCCCTTCCACATCCTCGGTGCCAACGGGTACAGCCTGCTCATGACTCCGGTCAGCGGCAGCCGGCAGATCCCGGATGGAAGTCCGGACGCGCCGGGGTTGGTCCGATATTTCGGCACCGGTCCGTCGGGGATGACGCGCAACGTCACCTTCAGCCAGGCCCTGGTCCATGACGACTTCTTCGACCTGCAGGGCACCCTGATCCACGCCGGTTACGGTGTGACGATCAACAACCGCCGGTCGATCCGCGACTTCGGCACCGGCCTCACCCGGGTTTCCGGTCCCGTGCTGGGCCTCTACGACGACGTCCCCGGGCTGCGGTTCGCGGGCGGCCAGCCGACCGACGGCCCCAGCACCACCCTGCTCGACTTCTCGGGACTGGGCAGCTCGGGCGCGTGGAACTACCTGCTGCAGGACGACGTCCTCGGCGCCTCGGGTGTCCTCGGTTCGGTGCAGCTCCAGGTGCAGCCGCAGGTGCTGCCCGCCTTCGATGAGCGGGTCTTCGAGAACATCTGCCTCGGTCCGGGCGGCTACGATTTCCGGCTGCGCATCGTTCCTCCGGACGCCAGCCGCCTGATCGTCGAGGTGACCAACATGGTCCCGGCCAACCTGCCGCTCGAGATCTACATCCGGCGGGAGGCCTTTCCCGACCCCGAAAACCCCGATGCCAACGACCGAGTGGCGACCCTGCTGGGGCCCGGCATCATCAGCATCTCCGTGCGCGACATCCCGGCCCTCCAGACCGGGACCTATTTCGTGCTGTTCCACAACCCGTCCGGTGTGGACATCTGCTTCGACGCTGCGATCTACGGTGAGCGGAACCTCTCCTCGAAGTTCACCCGCACCATCGAGGGACGGTCGACGCCGCTGGCCGACGTGGCCCGTGCGGTGGCCACCGTGCAGGTCGACGACGCCCGGCCGGTGGCCGACGTGCAGGTGGCCGTGCGGGCCGAGCATCCCCGCGTCTCCGATCTCGCGCTGAGGTTGGTCACGCCCGGGGGCGCCAGCGCCCTGCTCTTCGAGAACCGGGGGCTCGCCACCGCCGACGGCCTCGGTGGTGTCCTCGTCACCAGCAACTACCACCACGTCGCCCTGACCATCGACCGGGGCGAGGGACTCGCCCGGATCTTCTTCAACGGCGAGGTGGTCGCGCAGCAGTCCGTCCGGTTCTTCTCCAGCAACACGCCGTCGTCGTTCCACATCGGGGCGATCTCCGCGGCGAGGCTCCCGGCCAGCCCGATCAACATCGACGACTTCGGGCTCTGGCGCCGATCCCTGCGGGAGGGCGAGATCCGCCGCATCTTCGAGGAGGGGGTGTTCGGCAAGGCCAAGTCGCCGTCCCTGTACCGATCCGGGCTCGCCGCGTTGTGGCCCTTCGACGGCTCCGGTTTCGACGCCATCCCGGGCCAGACCATCAACCTGCTCAACATCGGCTCGACGGTCCCGGGCCAGATGAACTTCGGCGTGCGCATGTCGGGCACCGGCACCGGTGGGACCACCACCGATTCCCGCGTCCGCGAGATCGGCCGGCTGGGCGGTCTGACCCTCGAGGGATGGATCCAGCCCGAGTCCGGCAATGAGCGCATGGTGGTGGCCGGATGGTTCGACCGGACCAACAACCGGGCGGGCCCGGTCCTCCTTGCCGGTCAGGCGGCGCCCCTGGGCAACGGCCCCGGTTCATTGAGCGCGGTCTTCATCGACGAGGGCGGCCAACAGGTGGTGATCAAGTCCGCCGCCGGCCTGCTGACGGCCAGCGGCATCGTCACCAACCGGTCGTTCGCGGTCTTCGGCGACAGCACGAACTCGGCGTACACCCCGATCAAGTTCGCTCAACCGCCCTTCATGAGCCGCGTCTATCCGCAGGTGCTCCACTCCAACGACTGGGAGACTGTGGCGCTGGGCGACTACCTCCCGGGGACCAATCGCCTCGAGGGCTGGTCGGTGCTGACCAACCGGGTGTCGGTGATCCCGGGCGCACCCGAGGGCAACGTGCTCGACCTCCGCAACGCGGCGATCGAGCGCCAGTACGACCTCAACATCGGACAGACCTACCGGCTCTCCTTCACCGTCCGCAAATCCGCGGCGGCGAGGGATGTGGTCAACGCCCAGGTCTGGATCGACGGCGCCCCTCAGCTCAACCTCAACGATCCCAGCCCATCGACGTGGCAGACCAACAAGACGGTCTTCGTGGCCACGGCGTCGAGGACCTCCATCGGGTTCGTCTCCGTCCTGCCCAGGCTCTATGAGACCAACCACCCGCCCGGGTTGGAGATCGGTCGGGTGTGGCTCGACCAGGATGGCGCCAGCCTGCTCTACCAGCCCGAGGAGCCCTTGCGTCCCCTCATGGGGCAGCCGGGCACCGGGACCTGGCAGTTGCAGGCCACCGACGCGCGGGGCGGGGAGTCCGGCCTGCTGGTCGACTGGCAATTGCGCATGACCTTCATGCCGACCAATGCGCCGACCTTCCGGCTGACCAACGGGATCGCCTTCACCACCAATCTCGTGGGTGGCGACATCCGCTACTTCGTGGTGGACGTGCCGCTCGAGGCCGAGCGGGCCACGAACACGCTGATCAACCTGTCCGGGCCCCCGTTGTCGCTGCTCTACAGCGCCTCGGGCGTCCCCGAGCCCACCGAGTCGGACACCGTCACCCTCGTGTCCGGGCTGGCGCAGGGGCGCTCCTTCGAGCGGATCGTCAACACCAACCTCCCGCCGCTCCTGCCCCGCGGGCAGCGTTACTATTTGGCCGTGCGCGGCGCAGGGGGCACCTCGTCCAACGAGTTCTCGATCCGGACGGACTTCGGTGTCCGGGTCACCCCGCTGACCCATCGGAACGAGCTCCGCATCACCAACGCCCTGCCGTACCTGCAGGAGTACTACTCCTACGAGGTGCCGGCCAGCAACGTGCTCGGGGTCACCTTCACCGTCACCGGACAGACCGGGGATGTCGACCTGTACGCCATCCGCGCGCCGAAGCTCCCGGGCAAGGGGCAGTCCGAGTACGAATCCATCAACGCGGGCGGCACCAATGAGACGCTCATCATCCATCTCGACAGCCAACCGGTACCGTTGTCCCCGGGCCTGTGGTACCTGGCCGTCACGAACGTCTCGGGCCTGCCCGGTGCGGCCTACACCATCACCGCCGTCGAGCAGCGCGGTCGAATCCGCGAGCTCAAGCTCGGTCAGCGACTGACGACCGGTCATCCGGGCGAGGACGACGACTTCTACTATGTCACCGTGCCGACCAACGTCGCGGCGCTCCGGGTGAAGACCCGCGGGGCGACCAACGACCTGATCCTCGGTTCCCGGAACCGACTGCCCGTGCCCACCGTCGACACCTTCCAATACCAGAGCGATCGACCCGGGTCCGGCGACGAGGACATCCTGATCACCCCCGACTCGATGCCGGTGCCGTTGACCGGCGGCCGGTGGTATTTCGGCGTGGCCAGCGTGGGCGGCCGGCCGACCCCTTATTCGATCGTGGCCGACTACCGCCTGCCGGACGCGGTGTTCCAGACCCTGAACGACGGGCTCTGGCTCGAGTCGCCGGCCACCAATGGCCCCGTGGATCTGGAGTTCATCTTCCGGAATCCCGGCAACGTGCCGGGCATCACCTTCGACCTCGACGCATTGACCGGCGAAGCCGAGCTGGAGGTCAGTCCCGACGAGCCGCCGCCGCTCTCGCCGTTCTCCTTCGCCGACCCGAGACCCGGGACGGAGTCGGAACGGATCACGGTGCAGGCCGGGCGCGATCTCCCCACCCTCGAGCGCGATTGGTACGTCCGGGTCCGCCTCCCGTCGGCCGCGCCGGTGGGATTCCGCATCCGCGCCAGCCTCAACCGTCCGCCGGTGTGGACCGACGTGGGCACGAGGCGGGTCAGCGAGGGACTGCGGTTGACCCTCGCCTTGAAGGCCACCGACCCCGATCCGTTCGGCCAGACCATCACCTACGGACTCGCCGACGGACCGATCGGCCTCACGGTGACGACCAACGGCATCCTGACCTGGCAGCCGACCGAGGCCGAGGGGCCCTCGACCAATCTGGTGAGCGTCTTCGCCTCCGACGGCATCGCAGCGACCACCAACCAGTTCCAGATCATCGTTCTTGAGAGGAACCAGCCGCCGGTGTGGACGAATCCCGGGAACCGTCGGGTCACGGAGGGGTTGCGTTTGAGCATGTCGCTGAAGGCCACCGATGCCGACCTGCCGGTGCAACGGCTGGTGTTCGGTCTGCTGAGCGGGCCCGAGGGGCTCACGGTGAGCACCAACGGCGTGGTGGAGTGGCGGCCGACCGAGGCCCAGGGCCCCAGCACCAACCGGGTGAGGGTGGTCGTGAGCGACGGCGTGGTCACCGTGCCGCAGGAATTCGACGTGGTGGTCCAGGAGTCGAACCGGTTGCCGAGCTGGGTCACGCTGGTGACCACGCGCCGCGTGGCCGAGGGGTCGCTGCTCACCTTCGGCGTCCAGGCCACCGACAGCGATCTGCCGGCCCAGCGGTTGACCTACCGGCTGGTGAACGGTCCGACGGGCTTGACGGTGACGACCAATGGTCTGGTGTCGTGGACCCCGACCGAGGCCCAGGGCCCGAGCACCAACCGGGTCCGCATCGCGGTGGGAGACGGCGTGGGCAGCATCTCCCAGGAGTTCGACATCCTCGTGGCCGAGAGGAACCAGCCGCCGGTGTGGACGAATCCCGGGAACCGTCGGGTCACCGCCGGGCTCCAGTTGTCGTTCGCACTGAGGGCCACCGACGCCGATCTGCCGGTGCAGACCCTGCGTTTCGCCCTCGATGGAGGCCCCGTGGGGCTCTCCGTCTCCACCAATGGCGTGCTGTCCTGGAAGCCCACCGAGGACCAGGGGCCGAGCACCAATCTGGTGCGGGTGAGCGTGACCGACGGCATCGTCTCTGTGTCGCAGGAGTTCAGCATCGTGGTCCAGCAGGCTGCGGGTGGCGGGGCCAGACTGACGCTGGTGCCGATCACGGGAGGCGCGTTCGAGTTGAGGTTTTCCGGTCCGTTCGGTTCCCGGTACGTCCTTGAGCAGGGGCCGTCGACCGGTGGACCTTGGGAGCCGGTGCCGAATGTGCTTCGGCCGCTCATCACCTCCGGTTCGACCAACCAGCTTCGGGTCGCATTGCCTCCTGAAGCGACATCGAGCGCTGTCCGCTTCTTCCGGTTCGTCAAACCGTAGCCGCTGCCCGGGGGGCGGAGCCTCCCGGGCACGGTGCCTGCGGACCGGGGGGCCGCCGCCGGCGAGTCCCGCGCCTCAGCCCTTGCCCCGCAACTTGCCCAGCGCCTTGGGCTTCAGGATGCCGTGGGGGGTGATGATTCCCGTGATGAGTTCGGGCGGGGTGACATCGAACCCCGGGTTGCGGGCGGTGCTGCCGGGATTGGCGATCCGCACGTAAGCCCGCCGGCCGGGGCTGCCGCCCTTGCCCGGGAGCGTTCCCC
>JBEGWF010000042.1:0-27957 GCA_041177965.1 Verrucomicrobiota bacterium
GGCGAGGATCAGCGGCGGGTTCGTGGGGAAGTCCAGATCGATGCCGTCGGTCATCCGCCACGGAGCGTTGCGGATGCTGTCGTAGAGGGGAACCGGCGCGGCCGACAGGTTGAGCAGTTCGATGAACTCCAGTTCGGGATCGGTCGAAGCCGCGTACAGGATCTCCGAGACCACGATCGGCCCCACCCGCGGAGCGCTGTTGGGCTGTCCGGGAGTCGGGGTCTGCAGAGGAACGAAGTTCCAGGTGTCGGTGGAGGCCTTGCGATGATTGCCCAGCGTCTCTCCTGGCAGCGTGGCACCGAAGGATTCCCGGAGGCGCTGGTCGGTCAGTTCATCGCCCACGGCCGAGGTCAGGTACACCGTTTCGCCGACGTCGCTGAGGGCGAAGCCGGTGATGCGGCCCGGGTCGAGCGAGGCCGCTCCGAAATGCTGGCGCTCGGTCAGCACGATGCGCTCGCCGGCCTGCAGACGGGTGCCGGAGGGGATGCGGTACTTGCGCAGGTCGGACGCGCTGTTGCTGAGGAACCATCCCCCGATGTCGACGGGCGAGGTCGATCGATTGAGCAGCTCGATCCAGTCCTGGTCGACCTCCGAGTTGGCCAGGAGCTCGTCGATGACCACCGTCTTGGTGAGCGGATACGGGTAGTCCGACGCCTGATACAGGTACCGGGCGCCGATGTCGGCCCGGGTCCCGTCGGGATCGACCGGGTGGGTCGGATCGCCCGCGTCGATGGCTGGCGAGGCGGGCCGGAAGCCGAAGTCCAAACGATCCGGGTCGTTGAATCCGGGGGAAGCGAGCAGGTTGCCGGTCCCGGCCAACGCCACCGTGTCGGACAGCGAGTACGACACCGCGAGCTGCGAGAGGGAATCGACCTTCACCGGAGTGGTCGTGCAGCGCGAGAACACCGTCTGGGTGACGCGGGCCGCGCCACCGCCCACGCCGAAGTTCTTCTCGTACACATCCACGCCGATGCCGCAGTCCACGAAGGTGTTCTGGTCCACCACGGCCAGGGACCCCGCATCCTTCACGCCCACCCCCAGGGCGCAGCCGACCACGAGGTTGTGCCGCAGGAGGACCGTGGAGCCCTGGCCCACGGAGACGCCCTTGTCGGAGTTGAAGTAGATGCGGTTGTTCTCGATCAGGATGTCCTTGGCCTCCTCACCGATGTCGATGCCGTCGCAATTCGGCCCCTGGAACCGGTGGATGCGGCAATTCCGGACGATGCCACCCACCACGCCGTCGTAGTCGATGGCATCGGTGTCCGGGGCGTTGTTGCCGATGAAGTCGCAGTCCTCGGTGATCGCCGATCCTCGTTTCACATTGATGCAGTCGCCGGTGTAGGCGGTGTGCAGTCGGCTGCTCCGCAGCACGATGGATCCGCCGCGGCAGAAGATGGGGCCGTCGCACTGCTCGATGTCGAGGTGCTCGATGAGCAGGTGGGCATCGAGCCCGGAGAGGGCGTAGGGGAAGGCGACCGGGTCGGCCCCGCGGGTCGCCTGACGCACCACGAGGTGGCGCAGCGCGCTCGGGGCGTCCGGTCTTTCGAAGCTGATGCCGCCCCAGCGGGCACCGTTCCTGCCGATGATTCTCACCGGAGCCTCGGCGGTGCCGTTCACGTTCAGGACGCCCCGGACGCGAAGGTTCCGTCCGGCCGGCATGAGCACGGTGACGCCCGCCGGGATGTCGAGGGACCGGCCCGCGGGGATGATCAGGTCGGAGTCCAGCGCGTAGGTCGCCCCGGCGACCAGGGTGGTCGTGGCAGCCCAGGTGCCGCCGATCACCTGTTCGTCGGAGGGGGCGAATTCGGCGGTGATCGTGGCCGGGCCCGTCAGGGTGAGCGTGGTGGATGCCTCGCCCGTGGCCCCGTTCCACCGGACAAACCGGAACCCGGGCGCGGCCTGAGCGGTCAGCGCCAACGGAATCCCGGGGAACAACCGGTGGGCTCCGGGCTCGGTGGGCACCCCTTCGACGAGGATCCGCCCCTGCTGCGGTGCGGAGACCGCGAGGGTCACGGCGACCGCGGGCGAGAGGTTCAGACGGTTCTGGATCTCGGTCAGGAATCCGTCGGAACGGGCGTCGATGAACTTCTTCATGTCGGCCAGGGCCGAGGCGCGGCTCGAGGCCGTCATGCCTCCGAGCCCCGACCAGCGGGCGATGTGTCGGGGAATCTCGGGCTCGACCTCGCGGGCCATGGCATCGAGCAGCCCTTGGACGCGCGCCGGTCGGAAGGTGGAATCGGCGTGGGCGGCCATGCGCTGGGCCAGTCGCTGTCGGAAGCGTGTGCCGGCCTTCAGCCGCGACAGGAGCTGGTCCGACGAGAGCATCTCCGCGAAGACGCTTCCCCCCAGTTGTGAGGAACGGAAGGTCTGGTCCATGTCGGGCAGGAACCATTGCCAGCGGCCGCTCGGGGTGCGCGGACGCCAGAACTCCCGGTTGTGCGGCCAGCTGGTGTTCTGGCCCCAGGATTCGGAGGCGATGAAATCGATGAAGCTGTCGATGTCCACCCGTGCCTCGATCACGGCCCAGACCGCGGGATCGTTCAGGTCGTGCGACTGGGCGAAGTCGAGGAGTTCGAGCCAGTGCACGGTGTCGCCCTTGTCGGCCCCCAGGGTGACCGCCATGGACGTGAGGTGGCCGTAGACGAGGTGATCCACGTCGGTGGCGTTCAACCGGTGGTGCTCGAAGAACCAGGCGTCGTCCCAGCGGGAGCGGATGTCGTGGATGCCCCAGTACGCCCCGTTGATGAACACCACGCTGGGGCGGTAGTCCGAAACGCCCACCCGCATCTGGCCGCGTTGGAGGAAGGACCAGAGTCCGTCACGGAGCATCTCCATGCTCCAGGCATCGCCGCCGTCGCGCAGCGTCAGCGAGGTGTGGTTGGGGATGCCCGTGCCGGGGAAGAGGTCGTAGGCGAGGTTGTCGTTCCCGTAGGCGCCGCGGAGGGCGAAATTGAGGGCCCGCTGGGCGTGTACCCAGTTGTTCTCGCCGCCCATCCGGAAGCCGCCATGGACCCGGAATCCCGGTTGGCCGCCCGGCGCGAAGAACTCCAGCGAACCGGGCGCGTCCTTGTTCTTGTACACGTCGCGAAGCCCGCGCTGGGACCCGCCACTGACGATCGGTTCATGCTGGTTGTAGTAGATGCCCAGGCGGTCGCCGAAGAGCAGTTCCGGATCGGAGACCACCGAGACGATCGGCAGGGGGCCCTGGGTCTCGCCGATCAGGTAGGTGCGCGTGGCGATGGGGCCGTTCGGGCGGCCGTCCGCGAAGACCCGGGCCCGGACCACCGTGTTCGAGACGAGGGTGATCGGTTGCGTGTAGGCCTGGGAATCCTGAGTCGGCACGGCTCCGTTCAAGGTGTAGCGCACGGTGCCCGAGGCGGCGCCCAGGGTGATCGTCACCGGTTGGCCGAACACGCCGCCCTCGGGGCTGATCGTCGCGGCGATGCCCGGGGTGCGGAGGTCGGCGACCTCGGAACCGACGTTGGGTGCGCCGGGCGTGGGGTTGGCGAACTGCACCCACTGCCCGGAGGCATTGCGCCCCCGGGAGATGTCGGCGATCTGGATGCCGTAGGTCTGGAGGTCCACGTTGGTGGATCCGGTGAAGCCCGAACCCAGGAGGGACAGGTCGAATCCGAGGTCGGAACTGTTGGCGGTGCTCTGGTGGACTTCCACGGCCAGCACGTTCGTGCCCGGGACAAGGCGGTTGACGGGCACCCGATGCGTGGTGAAGGCGTTCTCGGCCGTGCCCGAAATGGAGGTCGAGGCGAGGGTCTTGAAATCCACCGGCCCCGCGGGAAGGTTTTGTCGGACGACCTCCGTGCCGTTCAGGTAGACGACCGCCCCGTCGTCGGCCAGAAGCTTCAATTCCAGGTCCAGCAGCCGGGTCGGGTCGGCCACCGTGAAGGCGTGCCGGAAGTAGGTGGTGATCGGGTGTGTGCCGCCGGCCGCGGTGGCGGTCAACAAGGTGGTTTCGTCGCCGTCGCCGTAGCCCAACTGCCCGACGCCGCTGGCCCAGGCGTCGTCGTTGAAGAGGGGGGAACGCCATGCGGAGCCGGCGTTGGATCCGTCGTCGAGGTACCTCCAGCGGGCGGCACCCGCCTCGACCAGCACGGTGTTCGTGAGTCCGGTGGCGTGGGTCAGCACGACCGACTCGCCGAGGGCCGAGAGCGAGAAGTTCGCGTGGTGGGCCTCGACCGTGAAGTCGCGCCACGGCCAGTAGCCCCGCGGCCGGATCTGGCCCGGGACGGCGTCTTCACCATCGGCCCAGACCATCAGGAATCCATGGGCCGGGATCGTCGCGGTCGCTGGAAAGGTCCAGCGGAAGGGTTTCTGGGGGTCGTCGCTCAGGTACCAACCCGCCAACGAGACCGGGGCCGCGCTGGCGTTCTCCAACTCGATCCAGTCGGGATAATCCCCGAAATCCACGATGTCGGGGTGGGATCGGGTGTTGGAGGCGAGGAATTCGCTGATGCGGACCTGCGCCTGGGTTCCCAGAGGGAGGAGGCACAGGGCGGCAACGAGGGCCGGTTTCATTCGATGCCAGCACACTAGCAGTTCCCGTACCCGGGGTCAGGGCCCGACGATCCCCACGGGTCGCCGAAGGCACCTCAGGACGTATCCTCCGGCAGGTGGTGACCGGGCGGCGCCCGATCAGGGTGCCGTGGTCAGGGTCTTGCGCCGATGCACGGCATCGCCGCCGCAGACGTACAGGTAGGCGCGGCCCGGTCCGGCGAAGACACAGCTGTACACCCCCTTATCGGGGCGGGGCTTGGCGATGACGCCCCCGAGTCGGCCGCTCCAGTCGAACATCTGGACGCCCGCGTGCGAGGTCACATACAGCCGTCCCAAGGCGTCCACGGTCGAGCCGTCGCCGCCGCTGTCCTTCTTGCCCGGGGGAACCACCAGGGTCATGGATCGCTCGCCGGCGGTCAGGCTGCCGTCGGCCGCGATGGCGAAGCTCCAGACATTGGTGCCGCCATATTCCGAGACGTAGAGGAAGTCCTGCTTGGGCGACAGGGCGATGCCGTTGGGCGAGGTGATCCCGCCGGCGACGGTCCGCGGGCGGGAGAGCGCCTTGGCACCGATGGGCACCGCCTGCACCTGGCCGGCCCCGGTGTCGGTGAAGTAGATCCAGCCCGCCTTCGACACGATCAGGTCGTTGGGCTTCACGCCGGTGGCGACGTCGCGCAGGGCCTGGGTCTTGGGGTCGATGGCCACGATCTTGGGGGCGTCACCCTGGGTGGCGGCGTAGAACTGGCCGTCGGGGCCGAGCTTGAGGCCGCTGACCTTGGGACCGTTCGTCAGCCAGGGCTCGGCCTTCGTGGCGCCCGCAGCCACGCGGTAGATCAGGCCCTTGGGCAGGTCGGAGAAGTAGCAGTTGCCCTCGGCGTCGCCGCAGGCGCCGTCGGTGAATCCGAAGCCGTCGCCGACCAGTTCCCAGGGGGCGTCGGTGCCGCCGCCGGCCAGCACCTTGTTGAGGGCCTCGTCGCCGTTCCAGTTGTTGGTGCTCGGGGCGGGCGGGCGCATCGCCGGACGCCAGAGCCAGCGGAGCGAATCGGGCAGGATCGCCCCGCCGTGCTTGCCGTTGTGGGCGCCGTCACCCATCACGAACCGGTTGTCGTAGCCGGCGAAGGTCAGCGCGCTGGCCATGGTCCGGTTGGCCAGCGGCCAGTCGCCGTGAAGGTTGTTGAGGTCGTTCTCGCCGTCCTGCAGGAAGACCCGCAGCGGCTTGCGCTCGGTCTTGCGGATGAGGGCGGGGTAGGCGTGGCCGCCCCGGATGTTGGTGAAGCTGCCGATCTGCGAGAGCACCTTGCGGAACCGGTCGGGGCGTTCCCAGGCCACCGTGAAGGCGCAGATGCCGCCCGAACTCATGCCGGCGATGCCGCGCATCTCGGGGTCGTCGCTGATGCGGACCGAGTAGCGGGCGGTCGCGAAGGGGATCACCTCGTCGACGAGGAAGCGGGCGTAGTCGGCGCTGAGGGAGTCGTACTCGAAGGAGCGGTTGTTGCGGTCACCCCAGCCGTTGGGTGCGGGCGCGCCGGCTCCGCGGTGGCCCGGGTTCAGGAAGATCGCGACGGTGACCGGCATCTCGCCCTTGGCGATGAGGTTGTCGAGCACGATGGGGACCCGCTGGGAGCCGTTCTCCCGGACGTATTCGTGTCCGTCCTGGAAGACCATGAGGGCCGCCGGCTTGCTGCCGTCGTATTGGGCGGGGATGTAGATCCACCCCTGGCGGGTGGTGCCGGGGAACACCTTCGACTCGCTGAACTCGAAGGTCTCGACCCGGCCCTTCAGGACGCCCGGTGCCCGGTTCGTGGACTCCGCTCCGAGGGTGTAGTTGTCTACCGCCCAGGCGGTGGTTGCACCGAGAGACAGCAGGGCCGCGGCCAAGCACAGGGATTTCATGAAGGCGATACTCCGGAACCGGCCGTTGCGGAGTCAAACCCGGAGGTGCGGAGCCGAGCCGGGATTCCGCCGTGCCGTGGCGGGGAACTCGACTGCGATGCGTTCCGTCCGAGGGCCGTCATCGCTCAGGTGGGTCTCCAACGGCGACTTCGGCCAACGGTGAGGCCGCGCAGTTTGTGTAAATATGTGGGCGACCCCATGGGGTGTGTGCCGGGTCACTTGAGGTGCGCCTTGTACCAGTCTGCGAACTGGACGAGGTCCTTCTCCATGCCGGGCCAGCCGTGGTCCTTGCCGGGAAGGCGGACGAGCTTGAACGTGGCCCCGGCGTCGCGGCACTTCTTCTCGAAGATCTCGGCCTGGTAGATGGGCACCAACCCGTCGGCCTCGCCATGGATCACCAGCGTGGGGGCCATGTCTTTGGAGACGGAGTGGATCGGCGAGATGCGGCGGCCGTATTCGAGGCGGCTTTCCAGGGTGTCGGAAGGGGCTCCGAAGGCTCCGTAGAACTGACGCCCCACCTTGCCGACGCCGACCTGGGTGTCACCGGGGGCGCCCCAGTTCTCGAAATCGGTGGGCGGGAAGAAGCAGGCCACGGCCTGGACCCGGCTGCTCTCCCGATCGACCGGATCCTTGGCCTTGGGGTCGCCATCGCGGCCCTGGGTCCCCAGGGTGAGGGACAGGTGGCCTCCTGCACTGGACCCGAAGACGCCCAGCCGGTCGGGGCGGACGGAGTAATCGGCGGCATGGTGACGGATCCACCGCACCGCCCGGTGCATGTCCTCGGCGATCTCCAGGATGGTGAACCGGGGCTGGGAGCCGTGGACGACGGCGAAGACCGTGTAGCCCTCGTCGAGCAGCACCTTGCAGTAGGCGGGATTGATGCCGTTGTGGTCGGAGTAGAATCCCCCGCTGATGATCCAGATCACTCCGAGCCCGTTGGCCTTGGACGGTTGAAGCACGTCCAGGGTGAGGGCGGTTCCGAACTTGCGGCCGTAGATGACCTCGGTGCGTTTCAGGCCCGGCTCATCGGCGGCACGGGTGGCGAGGGCGATGAGGCCACAGAGGGCACCGAGGAGGGCGAGTCGGAGTCGTTTCATGGAAAGTCGCCCTGTTCTCGGGGGGGACACCGTCGGTCGGCAAGCAAAACCGACGATCGCAACCGGTCGTCCGCAACCGTCGATAGCCGCATTCCCGCCGCGGATCATGGTGCGGGAGCCAGCGGGGGCACCCGCGATCCATCGTTGCTCCAACGAAAGGCGTCATCGAGGTGCCGTGCGGGCGAGACGGGGATTCCGGACTCGGAGCCCCGAGGGCGTGGCTCCGAGGCATCTCAGCCCCGATGGATGACAACCAGGGCAGGGGATGGCCGGGCGATCAGGGGCCCTTGCGATCGGGCGCGCCGTTGGTCGTCGAACCACCATTCCCGCCGCGACGGCGTTCGGCGTTGCGACGCTCCATCTTCTTGATGTGCTCCTCGAGCAACCGCTTCTGGGCGTCGTCCAACAGGGGCATGACCTGCTGGTGCATGCGATCGAAGCAGGTCTTCATGCGCTGTTCGGTCTCCTGATGGATCCCGGAGACCTCGGTCTCGGAGGCCTTGAGGAGCGGCTCGATCCTCGAGATCTGATCGGGGCGGAGGTGGAAATCGGTGGTCCACCGCTTGAGGATGCGCTCGGACATGCTGCCTCCGGGGCGCGGTGGCCGCTGGGCGGGCTTCTCCGCGAAGGCGCGGGCCCCGAAGACGCCGGCCACCGCGCCCGCGACGAACGTGGCGGCCAGGTAGCCGATGATCGCGTTGCGGCTCAGGGGGCTCATTGCAGGGCGAGGTACGTTTCCGGTTCGGGAACCACGAAGGCCTCGTCGAGCGAGTGGTTCGAGGAGGTGCCGACCGAGAGCAGGACCGCGCACAATGCGGCGCATCCCGCGAAGGCCGCTCCCCATCGCAGCACGGCGAGCAGGCCCACGCCTTCGGCCTCGGAGCGCGCCCTCCGGACGGCGGCGAGGACCCGCTGCTCGAGCACGGGGTGGGGCGCGGGTGCGGCGGCCTCGGGGAGCCCGGCGTTGGCGGCCGATCTGAGCAGTCGATCGAGGGGATGGGTCTTCATCGTTGGATTTCCTCCATCAGTTCCGAAAGGTGTTTCTTCATCTTGGCCCGGGCCCGGAAGGCCCGCACCTTGACCAGAGCGCCGCTCCAGCCGGTGATCCGACGCACCTCCTCGACGGATTTCTGTTCGAGGTGGAGCAGGGTGATCACCAGACGGTCCTCGGGATTGAGGCGTGCGAGCATCTTTTCGACGAGTTCCCGCGAGGCCAAGCCGTCTTCGGGAGAGAGTTCCCCGTCGCTCGAGGCGAGGTTCTGGACGACCTGCTCCTCCTCCTCGCTGAGGTCGGACAATCGCCACTCGGGCCGGATCTTCTCGTGGGCAATCTGATTCAGGCAGGTGTTGACCGCAACCCGCGACACCCAGTGCTCGAAGGGCACGGCGCCTCGGTATTGGTCGATTCGGGTGAACACCTTGACGTACACGGATTGAATGAGGTCTTCCTCGCTGGTCCTTCGGGGCAGGTGCGACCTCACGATTTTCACGATCAACCCATGCAGGTGTTGCATGAGGACGCGAACCGCATCCTCATCGCCCGCCCGCACGCGCTCCACGCAGGCGGACACGTCCAGCACCGGTTCATCCATGCTCAAATCGGAGAGCACCCCTGTCATCCCTTGCGACCGTCCGGGGTCGCTCCGGTTACAGTGGCCGATCGCCGGGTGGGCTGCACGGGCTCTTTTGAGCCTTTATTCCCGGGGGACAGGCTGCTTGTCTGACCGGCATGAAGACCGTCGCCCTGCCGATCCTCGTCGCCCGATGCCAGGCGTGGATGACCCCGGACCGTTACCGCGACTACGACCGGGCTCGCAATGGGTTGCAGGTCGAGAACCGGGGAGGGGTCCGCAGGATCGCCGCCGCGGTGGATTGCACTCTGGCGACCGTGCGCCTCGCGGCGGCCGCGGGGGCCGACCTGATGGTCGTCCATCATGGCCTGTTCTGGTCCGAAACCCGTCCTTGGACGGGGCCGCGGATGGCGTTGATCCGCGCCCTGCTGGAGGCCGACATGGCGGTCTATTCCATGCACCTGCCGCTCGATGCCCACCGGACGCTGGGGAATGCCGCCCAATTGGCCCGCCGGGTCGGATTGCGCGGATTGAAGCCCTTCTTCCGGCACGAGGGGGAATGCATCGGCTGGCGGGGCGCGACCGACCTCGATCGGGAGGCCCTGGGACATCGGCTCGCGGAGGTTCTGGGTCGGCCCCCGATCCTGCTGGCCGGGGGAGGGCAGCGCTGCCGCCAGGTGGGCATCTGCACCGGGGGCGCCGGTGCGGAACTCCAGAAGGCCGCCGCGGAGGGGGTCGACACCTTCATCACCGGGGAGGGACCCCATTGGACCCACGCCCTCGCGGAGGAGACCGGCATCAACGTCTTCTACGGTGGGCACTATGCCACCGAGACGTTCGGGGTGCGGGCCCTGGCCGAGAAGCTGGGACGCCAGTTCGGATTGCCCTGGGAATTCATCGACCACCCCAGCGGCCTCTGAACGGGTCCCTTGTCAGTGGTCGATCACGCCCGACGATCAGGGTCTGGGGATGCGGAACGACCTCCGATGCCCCGGTTCGCTCCCGGCAGGCATGAAAAAACCCCTCCCGTTGCTGGGAGGGGTTGAAAGAACGGACTGTGGGTCTGGCCGATCCGAAGATCCAGCGATCAGAACTTGTAGACGACGCTGGCGGTCAGGCTCAGGTCGTTCTTCTGACCGTTGAACGGATTGGCACCGCCGTCCACCGCGCGGTCCCAGCGGAACTCGCCGCGGGTCAGCACGTTGGCCCAGAGGGCGTAGTCCAGGGTGAAGGTCTCGCCGATGATCTTGTCTTCGGCGCGGCCGGGCAGGAAGGCACCGTAGCCGGAGCTGGCGTACTCGAAGCGGTTGTTGGCCTTGAGCTTCTCGGTGATCTGGTAGCCGGTGTAGAACGCGTAGGCGTTGGCGTAGCTGTTGCCCATGCCGGCGTTGAACAGCAGGTCGGCGCTGGCGCCGAGCGACAGTTCCTTGATCGGGGTGGCCAGGGAGACACCGACGTACAGGAGGGTCGGGTCGTTCTTGGCGCCATTGGCGTCGCCGTTGACGGCGCCGACATAGAGCGAGCTGCCAGCGAGCCAACCGGTGCTCTCCGGGGCCTTCACGACCACGGAGCCCATGTACACCTTGGAGGACTCGGCGAGCATGCCACGGAAGCTGCTGCCGGCTTGGCCGGACGCGAAGCCCGAGGCGGTCAGGCTGCCACCGTTCAGACCGAAGCCGCTGTCGCCATTGGCCACGCCACCGGACACGCCGATGATGTCGTTGACCTGATAGCTGGCGAGGATACCGGTGTGACCGAACGGCTCGAGGTTGTTGAAGCCGAGGCTGCGGGAGAAGTTCGGGTTGGCGTAGGAGTCGGTGACCTCGTAGCCGACGATCGGATCGAACTGACCGAGCTTGAAGTCGATGCCGTTGCCGACCGGGGCGCGCAGGGCCGCGTAGGCCTGCTTGATGGCCACACCGGAGGTCAGGGCGCCGGGCATCACGTTGGCGTCAGGGCCGAACATGGTCTCGAACTTGTAGCCGGCGCTCCAGGTGCCCTCGTCGATGGGCTTCTCGAGCTGCAGCTTCACGGTGTTCACGTTGAACCCATCCTGACGGTCCGCCGCGGTGTTCGCGAAGCGGTTGGCCACCTGGCTGCCGGAACCGAAGTTCCAGATGGCCGAGGTGTCGACATAACCGCTGAGGGTGGTCGAGCTGAGCGCCGTGTTGACCGGGTGAGACTCATCGGCCTGCACCGCGGAAGCGAGGCTCACCACGCCGGTGGCGGCCAGAGCGACTGTCCACTTGTTAAACTTCATGTTGTTACTCCTGAGTTCTGCGTTGTGTTTGACTGCAATAATCAACCCAAAAGCCGCGGACACGGTCCACGGCCCCCGCCGAAATGGCGGAATTCACGGGGGAGAGACTAAGAACCTACGGGTCACTGTGACAATACTTTTTTTGTTATTAAGCCGCCGGCGGGGCCAATCTACCCGGGGCTATTTAATTACAGATCGCGGATCACCCGTCGCAGTTCCGATGCGATCTGATCCTGCCGCTCCTGCGACAGCACCGGGGACCCGTCCTTCTCGGTGACATAGAACGTGTCGATGGCCGCCCCCTTCTCGGTGACGATCTTGGCGAGCACCAGGTTGAGCCCCAATTCCCCCAGGCTCTGGGAGAGCGAGAACAGCAGACCCACCCGGTCTTCGGTCTCGATGTCGATGATGGTGGTCCCGTTCGGGGCCGAGTTCTCGAAGCGGATCTCGGGCTCCAGTCGTTCCCCCGCCAGCGCCTGGTACAGGGGGCGGGTCTGGGCGGCGATCCGACGGACCGCCGGACGGATGTCGGTGCCCTTGGCCAGCACCTCACGGATCATCTTTTCGAAGCGCTCCCGAACCGCGGGGTCGGGCGCCGCCCCGGTCCGGGCATCGGTGACATAGAAGCTGTCGAGCACCACGCCGTCGGACCGGGTGAAGATCTGCGCGGAAAAGATGTTCAACCCCGCGGCCGTCAGGGCGCCTGTGAATTTTGTGAACAACCCGGGCCGATCCCAGGTGCAGAAGTGGACGCGCGTCCATCCGCGGTCCTTGTCCTCGTTCCAGAGGACGGCCGGTTCGAGCGCCCGGTCCTCCTGGGTGAGTTGGAGGTGGATGAACTGGTGGACCAGCGTCAGGTCGCGGGCGATCTGCCTCGGCGAGTGGATCTGGAAGTAACGGGCGGGCAGGCCTTCGAAATGGGCCGAGATCTCCTCCTCGGAGAAGGTCCGCGGCAGCAGGGCCTGCACCTGCTCGCGCAACAGTTGCCTCTGGCGGATCTCGACCTCGATGAACTCGGTCGTCCCCTGCAGGGCCAGGGCGGTCCGCTGGTGCAGGGTCAGCAGCAGCGAATCCTTGAAGCTGTTCCAGAGGGTGTCGCTGGTGCCCATCGAGTCGGCGAACGTGTGCAGCGTGAGCAGGTCGAGATTCTCGGAGGTCTGGACCTGGGAGGCGAAGGTCCGGATCACCTCGGGGTCGTCCAGATCCCGGCGCTGCGACGTCTGCACCATGGTCAGGTGGTGCTCGATGATCAGCGACAGGGTGTGGGCGGTGGTGCCGTCGAGGCGGAACCGCTTGGCGACCTTGACGGCCAGCTCGGCCCCGACGATCTCGTGACGCCGTCCGGGAAATGCCTTGCCGCAGTCGTGCAGCAGCAGGGCCAGATACAGGACGAACGGGCGTTCGACGCGGTGGAAGAGTTCGGTGTAGCCCGAGAAGGGGCGGTTCTCGGCCCCCCACACCTGGTCGAGCTTGGCCACGCAGGTCAGCGTGTGCTCATCCACCGCGTACTGGTGGTAGAACTCGTGCTGCACCAGGTTGGTCATCTTGTCGAACTCGGGCAGGAACCGGCCCAGCAGGCCCACCTCGTGCATCGCCCGGACGTATGGGGCGACGTTGCCCCGCTGGTTGAGGATCTCGAGGAAGGTGGCCTGGTAGTGCGAGTTGGCCTTGAAGGACCGGTCCACCAGCGACACCTGCTGGCGGAGCAGCTGGGCCAGGTCGGGATGGATCTGGAGTCCGCGCTTCTGGGCCTCGAGAAAGGCCCGGAGGATGCGGCCCCGGTCCTGGCGCAGGATGCCCCGGTCCACCATGTGCAGCTGGCCGTCCACGATCCGGAACCCGTCGAACTCCTCGGTCTTGGCCGTCCCGCGTTGGGACTTCCTGCCCTTGGCCTTCCCCGGACTGGGCACCAGGGCCAGACGCTGCTCCAGGGTCCGGGTGGTCAGGTACAGGTTCCTGGCATGGGTGTAGTACTCCCGCATGAACGCCTCGGTGCGGGCCCGCGGCGAACGGTCGGTGAAGCCCAAGCCATGCGCGACCGCCGGCTTCACGGTCGGGGTCAGGGTCTCGGCCGCGCGCCCCGCCACGTAGTGCAGCTCGTTGCGGGTCCGGAGCAGGAAATCGTAGGCCGCCTCCATCTGCTTGCGTTCCGCGGGGCTGATGAACTCCGCCTTCTGGAGTTCCAGGAGGGAACGGGTGCCGTGCTTGAAGTAGGCCATCCACAGGAGGTTCTGGAAGTCCCGCAGGCCGCCGACCCCGTTCTTGACGTTGGGTTCCTGCAGCGCCGGCGAATTGCCGTGCTTGGCGCGTCGGGTGGCCTGGTCGGCCAGGCGCTGGGCGATGTATTCGTCCTCGTGGCGTCGGACGCAGTGCCTGACCACCTCGCGCTGGAGTTGTTCGAACAGGGATTCGTCGCCGGTCACCCGTCGGGCCTCGATGAGCGCGGTCTTGGCCTGCATGTCCTCATTGGCCAACCGGATGCAATCCTCCACGGTCCGGACGGCGTGCCCCACCTTCAGGCCGACGTCCCACAGCGTGTAGAGCAGGCCGCCGGTCCAGTCCGAGAGGGTCTTCATCTCGGGCCCTTCCGGGGCGAGTCCCTCGGCGTGCAGGAACATGAGGTCGATGTCGCTGAAGGGGTTCAGCTCGCCCCGCCCGTACCCCCCGAAGGCCACCAGCGCCACCTTCGGGACCTTTCCCTTGGGTGCGGGGAAGACGCTCTGGATGGAGGTCCAGAGGTGCCGGATGAGCACATCCATCATGGCCGAGCGGGCCCGGCAGACCTCGAGGCCGCCGGCCCCTCCGCGGTGGAGGATCTGGAGCCGATGGCTCTCGACCTTCAGGAAGCGCTTGTACCGGGGCAACTCGTCGGCCGGCTTGCTCAAGGGAGGCAGCACGAGCTGTTTGCGGGCGCTCTCTTCGATCTTCGCGATCAGGGGGTTCATCGGCACGGCAACGGTGGGCCAGAACGGCCCGACCGGGCAAGGGCCTCGGTCCGAGGGCGGGAGCGTCCGCCGGCGGCGGATCGCCCGGATCGCCCGGATCTCCCGCAGGCTCACGCCTTGTCAGGCGCGGGCTCTCCCGCCACCGTCGCCCCGCCGAACATGTCGCCGCTGCCCTACGAGATCGCCCTGGCCCTCCGCTACCTGCGGCCCAAGCGGACCTTCGTGTCGATCATCACGCTGATCTGCGTGCTGGGGGTGACTCTGGGCGTTGCGGTATTGATGATCGTGATCGCGGTCATGACCGGATTCGGGGAGCAGCTGCGGGAGCGCATCCTGGGCTTCAATGCCCACCTGCGGGTCGAGGCCATCGGCAAGCCGCTGTCGGACTGGCGGCGGGTCGCCGCGACGATCTCCTCCAACACGGCGGTCCGAGCCGTGGCCCCGTACGTCCACACGCAGGTGCTCATGGAGACCCAGCCCGAGACGGGCAACCCTCGTCCATTCGCGCCGGTGCTGCGAGGCGTCGATCCCCTGCTCGAACCGCGGGTCTCCGAGGTGCCGGCGGGCATGATCTCCGGCAAGTTCGATGTCGGACCGAACAAGGTGCTCATCGGCGTTTCGCTGGCCGAGGCGCTCGGGCTCAAGGCGGGGGACTCGCTGGCGGTGTATTCGCTCCCGGCCCTGAAGCGGATGCATGAGGCCTGGGAGGCCGGGCGCAAGGAGGTCGATCCGCCCCAGAAGTTCCAGGTGGCCGGGGTGTTCGACGCCGGCCTGTACCAGTTGGAGATGTCCTCGATGCTCACCGGACTCGAGGACGCCCAGGACCTGCACGGCATCGAGGACGACGTCACGGGCATGACGGTCATGCTCCACAGCCCCGACATGCCGACCACGACCCGGGTCCATCAGGAATTGGGTTCCGCCCTCGGCGGCGAGTTCCAGGTGATTTCCTGGATGCAGGACAACCGGCAGTTGCTCGGGGCGCTGGTGGTCGAGAAGAACATGATGTTCTACCTGCTGTTCTTCATCGTGATCGTGGCGGCCTTCGGCATCATGAGCGCGCTCATCACCTTCGTGGTCCAGAAGACCCGCGAGATCGGCATGCTCAAGGCGCTGGGGGCCACGCCATCCCAGGTGGCGCTGGTCTTCCTGTCGCAGAGCCTCGTGGTCGGTGTGGTCGGTGTGATCAGCGGCTTCGGGCTCGGCTGGACCGGGGTGCGTTTCCGCAACGACTTCCTGCACTTCATGAACCGGACCTTCGACCTCGACCTGTTCCCGCCCGAGCTCTACCAGTTCCGGGAACTGCCGGCCCGGATCGTGACCTCCGACGTGGTCATCATCTGCGGAGGATCGCTGATCATCTGCCTCCTGGCCGGGGTGATTCCCGCGCTGCGGGCCGCCTGGCTCCAACCCGTCCAAGCCCTCCGCCATGAGTGAGCCGCTGATCCGGGCCGAGTCCATCCACAAGGGCTACTCCCTCGGTCGCCGGCGACTCGAGGTGCTCCGGGGTGTCGATCTGCGGGTCGAGTCGGGCGAGTTCGTGGCGCTGCGAGGGGCCTCCGGGGCGGGCAAGAGCACCCTCCTGCACCTCATGGGCGGGCTCGATCATCCCGATCAGGGCACCATCCGGGTCCGTGGGGTTTCGCTGCAGTCGCTGGGACCGGCGGCATTGGCCCGGTTCCGCAATCGGGACGTGGGGTTGATCTTCCAGGCCTTCCACCTCATGCCGGAGTTCGATGCGCGCGAGAATGTGATGCTGCCGGGGCGCATGGCCCGCCGACCGTTGGCGGAGGTGCAGGCCGAGGCCGACGCCCTGCTGCGGCGCGTGGGATTGGGAGATCGGATCGATCACCGCCCCGGCGAGTTGTCGGGCGGGGAACAGCAGCGGGTGGCCATCGCGCGGGCGCTGATCAACCATCCGACCCTCATCCTCGCCGACGAGCCCACGGGCAACCTGGATTCCAAGACGGGTGAAGAGATCGTCCAACTGCTCCTGGAGATCCGCCGGGAGCGGGCCATGACGCTGGTCGTGGCCACGCACGATTCGCGGTTGGCCGCGCGGGCCGACCGGGTGGTGAACCTGGTGGACGGCCTGATCGTGGACGGGGCGCCGGGCGGGTCCGAGCCGGGCCATCCGCGGGGCTGATCGGCGCGGCCGGCCCCGGCGAGGGCGGACGGTCCGAACAGGATCAGCGGGTTCCGGACAATGCCAGGATGCGTTGGAACACCGCGGGCTCCAGGGGCATCACGCTGAGGCGCGATTGCCGGATGAGCGGCATGTCCTTCGTGACGGGGTCCGTCTTCAGCGTGGCCAAGTCCACCGGGGCCTTGAACGGCTTGTGCGGGGCGAGGTCCACGACCGACCAGTCGCCCTCGGTCGCTGTGGGGTCCGGGTAGGCCTCCCGGACCACCTTGGCGATGCCGACCACCTGCTTGCCGGTCACGCTGTGGTAGTAGAGCACATTGTCGCCCTCCTTCATCGCCCGCAGGTGGTTGCGCGCCTGGAAGTTCCGGACGCCGGTCCAGGCCGTCTGGCCGTCGGTCACCAACTGGGACCAAGGGTAGGCCTCGGGTTCCTGTTTCACCAACCAATAGCGTGTCGCCATGGACGAAGCCTGCCCCGCCTCGCGTCATCGGCAAGTCTCTCCGGTGGCGGCGGCCGTGTGACAGTTCACAGACGTTGATCCTCCGCGCTTGCCTTTCGCAGGCCGCAGTCCATACCGGGTCCAAGCCCGAACCCCACGATGACCCCTTCCTACGAAGAACTGGCCTCGATGATCGACCACTCGCTGCTGCATCCCACGTTGACGGATGCCGAGCTCAAGGCCGGGTGCGAGTTGGCGGCCCGCTATGCGGTGGCCTCCGTGTGCATCAAGCCCTACGCGGTCGCCCAGGCGGTCGAGTGGTTGGAGGGATCGGGTGTGGCGGTGGGCACCGTGGTGGGCTTCCCGCATGGCAGTGCCTCGCCCGAATCCAAATGGCGCGAGACCGATCTGGCCTGTGCCGACGGGGCCACCGAAATCGACATGGTGATCAACCTCGGAAAGGCCATCGGGGGCGACTGGGAATTCGTCGAGGCCGAGATCCGCGGCGTGTGCGAGATCGCCCACCGCCATGGAGCCCGGGTGAAGGTGATCCTCGAGAACGATCATCTGGGCGGCGGCGGTGCCGGACTGAGCGGCGACGACCTCAAGCGCACCCTGTGCCGTCTTTGCGAACAGGCCGGGGCCGATTGGGTCAAGACCTCCACGGGCTTCGGGTTCGTGAAGCAACCCTCGGGCGGCTACGACTATCAGGGAGCCACCGAACACGATCTGGCCCTCATGCGCGCGGCGGTCTCCGAAAACGTGCAGGTCAAGGCGGCGGGCGGGGTGCGGGATCTCGACGGATTGCTGCGGGTCCGGGCCCTCGGAGCCTCGCGGTGCGGGGCCACGGCCACCGCGGCGATGCTCGACGAGTACCGGCGCCGCGCGGCGGCAGGCACTCTGGTGCCGCCCTCCGCTTCCGGTCTCGGCGGTGGCGGGTATTGACCCGGCCCGTCGCTGGAGGACTCACGGGTCGGACATTGCTTTTGAGGTCTTCCGGTCGAACGCTGACGCGAATCTTCGACCACCCCCCCAAGTCCGTGAAACCGAAGCCTGTCAGAAACGGCGACGATGGATTCACCCTGATCGAATTGCTGGTCGTGGTGGCCCTCATCGCGGTGCTGGCGGCGCTGTTGCTGCCGGCGCTCGCCGGGGCCCGGGCCAAGTCGGCGCGGGTGGCCTGCCTTTCCCGACTGCATCAGTTGGGCTTGGGGTTCGCCCTGTACCTGGGCGACCATCAGGATCATATGCCCGACCGCCGCGACCTGAAGGTGTCGCTGGGCTATCGGCCTTGGACCGACTGGCCCCCGTCGGATCCACGCGCGGGATGGACCTTCGAGGCTCTGGCCGCTTCGGGCGGTGGGGCGGGTTTGTGTCCGTCCCTGGTCAACCGGCCTCTTGGTCGGGCCTCCCAGGTGCTGCAGACGGCGTCGATCCACGGCATCCGACACGACACCGGGTTCTGGCTCTGGCGCTTCGACCGGGTCGATGCCGTCGTGCCCCTCGACAATTTCTGGAACAAGACGCCGGAATCGGCGCTGGAGGACCTCCGGGCTTCTCTGCTCAACTCTACCACACCGCCACCCGATGGACTCTCCGGGGTGGAGATGGCCGTGGATCCGTACTTCCCCCGGACGATCCCTGCGGTGGCTCCGGCCTTGTCTGGGCGGTCCGCCCACCGGGGAGGGCGCAACCGGCTGATGCTCGATGGCAGCGCCGCGTGGTTCCGGGACCATCGACTGGATTGATTGGTTATGATGCGACAACGACGATTCTGGGTGGGGGCGATCTGCATGGTGGGTTGGGTCGCGCGCGCGATCGGGGCGTCCCAGGCCACCGTCGACTGGCCGGCGTATCTGGGCGATGCGTCCAGCAGCCACTATTCCCGACTCGACCAGATCCAGCCGAGGAACATCGCCCAACTGCAGGTGGCCTGGACCTACCGCGGCGGATGGTCCGATGCGCAGAACCGCTCGCAGATCCAGTGCAACCCGCTGGTGATCGACGGCGTGGTCTACGGCACGACGCCCGACCTCAAGCTCTTCGCGCTCGATGCCGTCACCGGCATTCAGAAATGGCGATTCGATCCGGCGGCCTGCCCGGGGATCACCAAGGGCGGTGTGAATCGCGGGTTGGCCTACTGGGCCGAGGGTTCCGATCGCCGCATCCTCTACGCCAACGATCATTTCCTCCACGCCATCGATGCGGTGACCGGTCGGCGCATTCCCGAGTTCGGACAGGAAGGTTCCATCGACCTGAAACAGGAACTCGGACGCGATGCCTCGGGCCTGTCGCTCCAGGCGACGACCCCGGGGGTCGTCTTCAAGGACCTGCTCATCATGGGCATGCGTCTGGGCGAGGGGCCGGCGCCCGCGGCTCCGGGGCCCATCCGGGCCTTCAGCATCCGCACCGGCAAATTGGCCTGGCGCTTCAACACCATCCCGCAGCCCGGCGAGCCGGGGCATGAAACCTGGCCGCCCGAGGCGTACCGGTACATCGGTGGGGCCAATGTGTGGACCGGCTTCGCGCTCGATGAGGCGCGGGGGATCGTCTTCTGCCCGACCGGTTCGGCCGCCTTCGATTTCTGGGGTGGCAATCGGATGGGCCAGAACCTCTACGCCAACTGCCTCATCGCCCTCGATGCCCGGAACGGCAAGCGCCTCTGGCATTTCCAATTCGTCCACCACGACCTGTGGGATCGCGACCTGCCGGCCCCGCCCAACCTGGTGACCGTGACCCATCAGGGAAAGCGGATCGACGCGGTGGCCCAGGTCACCAAGTCGGGGCATGTCTTCGTCTTCGATCGCCAGACGGGTCGGCCGCTCTTCCCCGTCCAGGAGATCCCGGTGCCCAGCTCCGATCTCTCGGGGGAATCGGCCTGGCCCACCCAGCCGGTGCCGCTGCGTCCGCCCCCGTTTTCACGGCAGTTGTTCACCCACGACGAGATCACCGACATCTCGCCCGAGTCCCATCGGCAAGTCCTCGAGCGCTTTTCCCGCATCCGACCGCATGCGCCGTTCCAGCCGCCCAGCCGCGAGGGGTCGATCGTGTTCCCCGGGTTCGACGGCGGGGCCGAATGGGGCGGGGCGGCGGTCGATCCCGACGGCGTGCTCTACGTCAACGGCAACGAGATGCCCTGGATCCTGACCATGGTGGAGACCCGTCGGAAGGAGGGGGAATCGGCGGCCTCGGGCGCGGCCCTCTACCAGCAGATCTGCGCGGTGTGCCATGGTCCGGAACGGCAGGGCAACCCCGGACAGAACGTGCCGTCGCTGGTGGGGGTCGAGAAACGGCTGCCGGCCACGGACCTGCACAAGCTCCTGCAGACGGGCAAGGGAGTGATGCCCGCCTTCGATTTTCTCTCCGAGTCGCAGCGCGCGCGCCTGGTTGCCTTCCTGCGCGGCGAATCGGAGCCGGACGCCCCCTCCCGGGACGGGACCGGACCGGCCGGGTCCGATGCCCTCGGGCTCATCCCGTATTCCATGACCGGCTACAACCGGTGGCTCGACAGCAATGGCTATCCCGCTGTGAAGCCGCCGTGGGGCACCCTGAATGCCATCGATCTCAACACCGGATCCCTCCGGTGGAAGGTGCCGTTGGGTGAGTTCAAGGAACTGACCGCGCAGGGAATTCCGCCCACCGGCACCGAGAACTACGGGGGCCCGTTGGTGACGGCCGGCGGTCTGGTCTTCATTGCGGCCAGTCGGGATGCCCATTTGAGGGCCTTCGACCGCAAGACGGGTCGGGAGTTGTGGAAGGCCCCGCTGCCGGCCGGCGGTTACGCCACGCCGGCCACCTATTCGGTCGGAGGGCGCCAATACGTGGTGATCGCCTGCGGCGGCGGCAAGATGGGGACGCCCAGCGGTGATGCCTACGTGGCCTTCGCCTTGCCGGGGCCGGTGCGCTGAGCCGACGGGATGCGCCCGCGACTCAATCGCTGCGCGGTGACCGACCGGGCCCCCAGCGAGCGACGCAGGGTCTCGCGCACGACGGCATGACGGAGTTTCCGGCTGCACGAGAAGATGTCCACCGCGGCGTAGCCGTGCTCGGGCCAGGTGTGGATGGTCACGTGGCTTTCGGCGATGACCACCACGCCGCTCACCCCCCAGGGACTGAACTCGTGGAAGACCGGTTTGACGATGGTTCCCCGGGCTGCCGTCACGGCCTCCAGCACCCGCTGCCGGATGGTTTGCACCCGCCCCAGGATGGCCGCGTCGCACCCGTGGAATTCGAGCAGGGTGTGCTGGCACAGGGCCTTCGTGGTGGATCTGCTTTTCGGGGGGATCGGGGCGATCGGGTGCATGTCAGGCCGTGGTTTGAAGCTGTTGGAAGACCGCGTCGGCGGCGTGGAGGCCCCTCGTGTAGGCCTCCTCGAAGAGGGAGATCCCGGACATGTCCGAGTGCGCGAAGAAGACCGCGCCCTCGCGCTGGGTCAGCGCGACGGGGCGGTGTCCCCAGATGAAACCCGGTGCCGGTGCGATCATGCCATGGCCCCAGACCTGGACATCCAGGTGCTCGATGCGGCGACGCAGATCGGGGTGTGCCACCGACAGGTCGTCGAGGGTGAGATCGCACCACTGAGACCAATCGGTCCTCAACGCCTCGGCCCGGGCGGTCGCGGGGTCCGCCGAGTCCAACGGTCGATAATACGTGAGCACGGTTCGACGCGGGTGGGGAAACAGGCTCTGGTGGCCGGCATCGACATACCCGAGCCCGTCAGAGCCATCGATGACGTTGTCCCAGCACAGTGGCATGCCCCGGGATTCGGGTCGGGAATCCAGCGTCAGATTGGCCACCATCCAGGGCGGGTAGTGCAGGTGGGGATCGGGCGGGAGGCCGTGGACTCGCCGGTATACGAACCGGGGGATGGCCGCGATGAGCGCCCGGCATTCGATCCTCAGGGATCGATTCTTCGCGGCATCGAAGACGTCGATCTCGGCGCGGCGATCGTCGTGGCGTATCCCGAAGACGGCATGGCCCGTGCGGATCCGGCCCGCCGGAACCTGCTCCCGCAGCCGTGCCGCCAGCCAACCGTTGCCTTCGGGCCAGGTCAGCACCGAGTGGGTCGGGGCGTTGGCGGCCACGCCGGACCGGGCCGCGAAGTAATGGATCCCCGCCCAGGCGCTGACCCGATCGACACCGGCCCCGAAATCATCGCGGCAGCAGTAGTTCACATACCGGCGCAGGGGTGCGGCTTGAAACCCCTCACGGTCCATCCACCGGGCCATGGTGATGCGGTCGAGGTCCAGCAGGATCGGATCCTGCGAACTCCGGTCCACGGGGATCGCGAAGGCCGGGCGACCGTCGGCCCCGGACTGGTGTCTAAACGCCTCCATGCGCTGCAGGAACGCGCTCACCTGATCCCGTTCGCCCGGGTCGAGACCCAGTTGGGGAATCAGTCCCTCCTGCCAGCGCCCATGGACGAACAGGCGTTCGGCGGGATCGTGGCAGAGGTATTCCTCGCGGTAGATCGGGCGTTCCTGGGCATCGAAACCGGTGACGACCCCGAGTTCCGCGAGGAGTCGCAGCACCTCGGCGGCCGGTGCACCGGGCAGGGGCAGGTAATGGGCTCCCCAGGGGTGTGCCGAGACCGCGTTGATCCCGCTGCGGGAATTGCCGCCGGTTTCGGGTTCGAGTTCCAGCAGGACCACGTCGCGGAGGCCCCGCTGCGCGAGGGATCGGGCCGCGGCCAATCCGGCGATGCCGCCTCCCAGGATCACGACATCATGGCGTTCCGACGACTCCGGCGGCGGCAGGTCGCGGTCCCTCAGGCGGTGTCCCAGGGCCCGGTCGGGGCCCACGATGGCACCCGTGAACCGGGGTGCGTTGTTGCAACCGGCCCACCCGAGCGCGGCCCCGGCCGTGGCCGTCCCCAGGAACTCGCGACGCGTGGTGCGACGGGGCCCTGTGGGCCGGGAACCGGGACGCGGCGTCGGGATCATGGACTCCTCAGTGGACATACTGCGCCCACTCCTCCTCGAAATAGCGGACCAGCATCTGGTTGTTGAGCCGATGCACTTCCACCGGAACCGCGTCCATGTCGGGAGGGAATTCGAACAGGCTGGGTGCGGTGGTCCCGGTCAGGTAGCGCAACCCTGTCGGCAGGCGAAGGGGGGCTTCCATCGGTCGGTCGGAGGCCAGGATGAACCCCCACTCGCCGAAGCTCGGAACGTAGAGGTGATAGGGGGCAGTCCGGCTGAATCCGGAGGCGCGGAGGGTCTGGTCGACGCACCAGAAGGTCTTGCGGGCGACGTAGGGCGACGTGCACTGCACCACCAGCGCCCCGCCGGGTTCGAGCGACGAGCGCACCCGTTGGAAAAAGGTGGTGGTGTACAGTTTTCCGAGGCTGAAGTTCGAAGGGTCCGGGAAATCGGCCACCACGAAGTCGAACCTCTGCCGGTTGGTGGCGTACCAGGTGAACGCGTCGGCATTCACCACCGAGACCTTCGGGTGGTTCAACGAATCCCCGTTGAGCCGGGTCAGCAGGGGTTGCGTGCGGAAGAGGCGGGTCATGTCCCCGTCGAGGTCGACCAGCGTGATTTTTTGAACGGAGGGATACCGGAGGATTTCGCGGACCGCCAACCCGTCGCCCCCGCCGAGGACCAGCACCGAACGGGCTTCCGGCAGCCGGGCCAATCCCGGATGCACCAGGGCCTCGTGGTAGCGGTATTCGTCGCGGGCGCTGAACTGGAGGTTGCCGTTGAGGTGCAGGCGTAGGTCCGCGCCATTGCGGGTGAGCACGATGCGCTGGTAGGGGGAGGATTTGGCGTAGATGACCGTGTCGGTGTAGGCCGATCGCTCCGACCACGCCATGAGGCGTTCGGAAGCGATGAATCCGGCCAGCAGGCCTCCCAGCAGCAGGAATCCGCTCACCGAAAGGAGGCGGCGTTGCGGTCCGCGCGGTATCAGCAGCCGGGCGCTCATGAGCCCGACGGCCACATTGAGCATGCCAAAGAGGAAGCTGGAGCGGACCAACCCCAGATGCGGCACCAGGACCAGCGGGAAGAGCAGCGAGGCCAGCAGGGCGCCGATGTAGTCGAAGGTGAAAACCCGGGCGACGAGGTCTTTGAATTCGATGCGGTCCTTGAGCAGCCGCAAGAGCAGGGGGATTTCGAGTCCGACGAGCATGCCCACCAGGAAGATGAGTCCGTACAGGGGCACCCGGAATGAGGAGACGACCGGAAACAACAGGAACAAGAGGGCCGCCGATCCGCCTCCGACGAGACCGATGAGCAGTTGGACCTGAACAAAGATCCACCCTTCACGCCGGTCGATGAATCTGGAGAGCCACGAGCCCGCTCCCATGGCCGACAGATAGACGCCGATCACCGTGGAGAATTGCGTGACCGAATCGCCGAGCAGGTAGCTGGCGATGGTGCCGGCGATCAACTCATAGACCAGCCCGCAGGTGGCGATGACAAACACGCTCCCCAGGAGCAGGAGGCGAGAAGCGCGATCGTTCATGCGCTGCCAGAAGGCGAACCGACTATCCGTGGAGGCAGGCGGCGATGATGAGGCTCATCCCGAGGGCCAGACAGCCAAAGAAGATGGCCACGGCCGTGTTTTTCCGTTCCACCAATTCCTTCCAGAGTTCTCCGGGAGTCAGCTTGTCGACGATGAAGAAAAACACCAGGAAGGTGACCAGGCCGATGACCGAGAACACGATGCTGTTGACCAGCGCAGGCACGAAGGTGGCGACGGGGGGAACGAAGTCGAAGGGATTCATGGGTTACTTGTGTTGGGTGGCTGGAGAGTGAGGCAGGAGGCGCGAGGGGGAGAACGTCTTCACGAGGCTGTAGCCATTGCGTCCGGCGGCGGCCAGGTAAAGGCAGAGGGCCGTGCCGAAGGTCAGATAGACGGGGGTTTTGATGCGCATGGTGGAAGGATCCGGGCGGGTCAGTCGTCATCGTAACCACTGCCCCAACCCGACGAGATGGGAGTGTAGGGCGAGTGGTCGCTGACCGACCAGCGTTCCCGCTCGAACGCGTGTTCCCGGATCCAGCGGAACACCGGGTAGGCCAGCAACGCCGCCAATCCCAGGATCACATTGCTCCACACCATCACATCGCGGGTCACCTCGACGAGGAATTCGGCACGCCCCAGTCCGGGCGAACCGTCGACATCCATCACCAAACGGTACTCCCCGGGTTCCACGGCGGGCACCAGTTCGCCGGCCTGGCGCGAACCCTCGGACCAGGCTTCACCGTCGTCGACGCCGCTCCAATATTCTGCGGCGAGGCTGAGTTCACGGACCTCCTTGGTCTTGGTGTTGACCAGATCCACGTCCAGCTCCACCCACGATTCGTCGACCGGCGTGTGGAGGTCGATCTGCAGCGCCTGCGGGTGGGTGCCCCCGATGCGGAACGGAGCCGACACGTGCGTCTTGTTGGTGCCGGTCAGGTCGACGCTGAACGATTCGCGGAACGCGCGATCCTGATCCTTCGTGCCAGCGCTGATCAGGGAGATCAGCAGCCATGCGATGCCGAACACCGGCATCAGCCACCTCAGGGTGCGGCCTTTTTCGACATGGGGGTTGGGTTGGTTGAGGTAGGTGCCCGTGCGCTCCTTCGGGATCCCTGTCAGGCCGAAGGCGCTGAAGACGACCCCGGGCTCGAGGTATCGGCCGTGGGACCAGGTCTCTTCGGTGAGGTCGGGATAGTGTTCTTGCGACAGGACGAACGGCGGCGCGATGAAGTCGGAGACCAGGGTCCGCTCACCGATCCGCACCGCCCAGTAGAATTCGCCCCACACCTCGGTCACGGTGGCCGAGCCGGAGGAGAAGAGACGGTATCCGCGACCGTCGTGGGCGGGCAGGTCGTCCACTTTCCGGGGTTCTTCCGGAAGCATCGCGACCCAGCTCCAGTGCCCATCGTAGGTGACCAGCCATCGGAAGCCGGCGAAAGGATTGAACAGAAGGTATTCCTGCCAGGAGTACCCCTCGGCATCCCGGCGTCGCACGAAGCCGATGCAGGCGTATTCGACCCCGTCGAAGCGTCCGCGCCGGCCCATGGGGATGATCAGACGGGGCTCCGAGGCGATGGCCTGTTCGATGATTCGGAGCCGCGGATGCGAGGTGTCCAGCAGGGAACCGCAATGCCCGCACAGGGCCCGTATGCTCTGTCCGGCTGCCCTCAACTCGATCGCGGCGCCGCACGCCGGGCAATTCAGGGCGTCGCTGCCGGTCGTCTCCTTCTCCAGCCGATCGGTGGTCCAATCGGGTAGGGGACGCAGCTCGCTGAACTCCAGTTCGTCGAAGGTGAGGGTGTGACCGACGAACACCCGAGTCCCGGTGTCGGAGAACTCCAGGTTGGCGAATTGCCGGTCGGGCCCACCCAGATCCACGCTGACGGCGGTGCGCCCCGGAACCGCCACCACGGGGAGGGTCCCTTCGCTGCCCAGAACCTCGGTGGTCTTGATGTCTTTGATTCGGTACTCGACCTCTCCAATCCGGAGGGTGGCTCCCAGCGTCAGGGCACCGCGCTCAGGCAGATCCGGCGGCGGTGGGATCTCGAAGCTGGCCGCGTAGAATCCCTGCGCTTCGGCGATCCATCCCCATCGATCCTCACCGAATTCGATGAGCCATTCGTTCCAGGAACCTTGCGTGTAACCGACCCGGATTCGACCGGTCACCGTAAAGCGATGACATGTGTAAACGCCGGAGGTGCCGATCTGAAGCGGGCTCAGATCCGGTGGCAGTTGAGCCTGTCGGCCCAATTGTTCGAGCACCGCATCGGCGTCCCGGCGGATGACGTTCGAGCGGCAGAAACCGCACACGGCGAACACCGCGATGCCCGACGGGAAGGCCACTGCGGAGCCGCAGTTCGGACAGTCGTAGGCTCGGGTGTACATGGTTCCGGGTCGGTCCGCCGCTTCAGTGTCTCAGGCTAGGGATTTCCCCCGATTCCAACCAAACGGAAAATGCTCCCATCGTTTCCTGTCGGTCGGGATCGACAGCATCACTCCCGGATCGAGGCATCCCGTCGGGTGTCCCACGTCCAACCGCCCCCAGGATGAGTCACCCTGCAGAAACCTCTCGAACCGGATCCGATTCCGTCGCATCCGCGCCCGTCGGATGGCGTGAGTGGGCGTCGTCGCGGGGAGCGGCCCTCGGCTTCGATCGGGCGGTCTCCGCCGAATCGTTGGCGTTGTTCCGCATCGCCGTCGGCCTGGTGATGCTTCTGGAGGCCGTTTCGCTGTTCCTTCCCTCCGAGTCGTCCGGCGGGCGATCCCATCTGGAGGTCTATTATGCCGGCCGCGAAGTGACCTTCCACCTTCCGTATGCCGGGTTCGGGTGGTTGCCGTTGCTGCCCTCGCCGTGGATGCAGGGGGTCGGTGTGCTGCTGGGGTTGGGGGCCGTGGGCATGGGGTTGGGTTTCCGATACCGGGCCTCGGCACTGCTGACCCTCCTCGCGTGGGGCTACCTCTACGTCGTGGAGTCCACGCGCACCTACTGGATGAGCTACTACTACCTCGAGTTGCTGGTGCTTCTCCTGATGCCGTTCCTGCCGGCGGCGGCCCGATTCAGCGTGGATGCGTCCCGGACGGTGCGCCTGGGCACGGTGCTGGTCCCGTTCTGGCCCGTCTGGTTGCTGAGGGCCCAGTTGGTCATCACCTACTTCTACGCCGGAGTGGCCAAGCTCAACAGCGATTGGATGGTCGATGGCTATCCCGTCCGGATCTTCCTGGAGAAGCCCTGGGTGACCGCCCGCCTGAAGTTCCTGCTGCCGCACGATTGGTCGGGAATGATCGAACGGTGGGTGCACTCCCCGGCGCTGGCCCTGGGCATCAGTTGGATCGGGGCCGCCTTCGATCTGGGCGTCGGAGCACTGCTGATCTTCCGCCGGACCCGGTTCCTCGGGATGGTCCTCATGATGATCTTCCATGGGATCAATCACTTCATCCTCTTCAACGACATCGTCTGGTTTCCGCTGCTGGGGGCGGCCACCTCGCTGATCTTCCTGGAACCGGACTGGCCCTCCCGGGTGTTCCGTTGGCTCTGCAATCCCGGCATCCCGACCCCCGACTGGCGATGGTTCTGGGGCGGATTCATGGCGTTGCCGGGGGTGGGGGCCGCCCTGGGGTGGGCCGGTCGTC
>JBEGWF010000043.1:0-75366 GCA_041177965.1 Verrucomicrobiota bacterium
CGCAGACGCGGCCGATGTCATTGCGGGCGAGGTCCACGAGCATGACGTGCTCGGCCCGTTCCTTCGGGTCGGCCAGCAGTTCCTTTTCCAGCGCCAGGTCCTCGGCCTCGGTGGCCCCGCGACGACGCGTGCCGGCGATCGGGCGGATCTCCACGGCCCGGTCTTCGCAACGCACGTGCAGCTCGGGCGAGGCCCCGACCAGCGCGAAGCCCTCGAGCTCCAGCAGGAACATGTAGGGCGACGGGTTGATCGAGCGCACGGCCCGGTAGATCTCCATCGGCGAGGCCTTCACCGGGGCGCTGAAGCGTTGGGAACCCACGACCTGGATGATGTCGCCCGAGCGGATGAACTCCTTCGAGCGCACGACGTTGGCCAGGAACTGCTCGCGCGGGGTGTTGGAGACGAACGGCGCATCCGGGACCCGGGGCTCGAGCGGGACCGCCACGGCCTGCACGGGCTGTTCCAGCAGGGCCACCAGTCGATCGATCTCGGAGACCGCGTCGTCGTAGGCGGCCGCCGGATCGCCACCGGGCGGCACCACCGCGTGGACGATCACCGTGAGGGTCTGGGCGACCCGATCGAAGACGAGGACCTGGTCGGCGATCAGGAAATACAGGGTGGGAGTCCCCAGGTCATCCCTAGGCGGGCGCGGCACGACCGGTTCGACATCGTGGATGAACTCGTAGCCGATGAATCCCACGGCCCCACCGGTGAACCGCGGCATGCCCGGGACCGGGACCGGAACGAAACCCGACATCACCGACTCCACCACCTGGAGGCCGTCGCGGACCACCTTCTCGCCGGGTCGTCCGGGCGTCGGCGACACCCGATGGGTCTCGACCACACGTCCCTGCTCCAGCACCTCCACCCGGTCGCCGGACTGCCGGATCACCGAACGGGGACCGCAACCGACGAAGGAATAGCGCCCGAGATGCTCACCGCCCTCGACCGACTCGAAGAGGAACGATTCGCCCTGACCCCGGAGTTTCTGGTAGGCGGACAGAGGGGTTTCGAAGTCCGCGAGCAGGCGACGGGCCACCGGGATGCAATTGCCCCGCTGGGCGAGCACCGCGAACTCTTCTCGGGTCGGCGTGTCCATGACGGTTGGGACCGTAGGCCAAAACCCCGGCGGACCAGAAGCCCGAAGCGTCCCGGCCGGCGGAAACTGCTCGCCCCGGGCGTGGACCTCGGGTTGTCTCACGACCGATGCCCTCGCCCGAGGCCCCATGCCACGACGCCCCTGCGGCGCCGCGAGAAATCCATTGCCTGGGCACGCCCCTGACGGTGACCGATCACCCGGGGGCGCTGGAGCTCTGCCGGACCCTCGCCGCGGGATCCCGTCCGGCGGCCGTCGAGTTCTGCAACACCCAGATCGTCACGCTCCGCCGATCCGACCTGGAATACCATCGCACCTCGGCCTGCTTCGACCGGTTCATTCCCGACAGCACGCCGCTGTTGTGGCTGCTGAATGCCGCCGGCGCGGGGATGAAGGATCGGGTCTACGGTCCGGCCTTCTTCCGGCATGCGCTGGTCCATTCGCCGGACTCGCTCACCCATTACCTGCTCGGAGGATCGGAGGCCTGCGGACGGGCGCTGGTCGAGCGGTTCTCGGTCCTCAACCCGGGACTCCGCATCATCGGCTCCTTCCACGGCCGTTGCGACCTGGGGGGATTCCTGGGACCGGACGACGCCCGGGTCCTGGAGGAGCTGGGACGCCTGAAACCCGACTTCATCTGGGTCGGCCTCGGCACCCCGAAACAGCAGCGTTGGATCGCGAGGGTCAAGCCGTTGCTGGAACGCGGGGTTCTCCTCTCGGTGGGCCAGGCCTTCGACGTGAACGCCGGACTGCGGGCCGACGCCCCGGACTGGATGCAGCGGCTCGGACTGACCTGGCTGCACCGCCTCGCCTCCGAGCCCCGCCGCCTGGCGGGACGCTACCTGCGGCACAACTCCCAGTTCCTCGGCTACCTGATCCGGGATGCCTCGCGGGGTGAAGTGTTCCGACCGGACCCCGACGGACCGGCGACCGGTGTCCGAACCGACGGCTGACGGAGCGCCGATCGGGCGCGTGCCAAAGGGTCTTCGGCGGCGACGGTCAGTCGGCGACCGTCACCGGACCGGCTTGGAAGAGGTCCGCGGAGGCCGTGCGGCACAACCCCAGGAACGTCTCCTCGGCCAGGGTCAGTCGGCGCGTGCGCCAATGCAGGGCACCCCAATCCCGCCGGGCCCTGCGGCGCCCGAGCGGCAGGGCGACCAGGGAACCGTTGCGCAATTCGGGAGCGGCGACCCAGGGCGCGAGGATGCCCACCCCGAGATTGAGTTTCACCAGTTCCTTGAGCGCCTCGAAGCTGCCCATCTCGATGACGGTGTTGAGGACGATCCCCTCCTCGCGGAAATAGGCGTCCAGGATGCGCCAGGTGAGGCTGTGCTGGCCGTAGACGACCACGCTCTGACGCGAGATCTCCCCCCGGGGAACGGATCCGGATCGGGCCCAAGGATGCATGGGGGAGGCGATGAACGACAGCTCGTCGAAGAACAGCGGCACGAACCGGAATCGCTCCTCGTGCCGGGGCTCGAGCGTCAGGGCCAGGTCGGCCCGGTTGGATTCGATCATCGCCACGGCCGAGGCCGAGTCGCCCGCCTCCACACTGATGAGACTCTGCGGAAAGCTTTCCTTGAACTCCCGGAGGACCGCCGGCAGGAGGTAGGCGCAGAGCGCGGCCGGCGCCACGATCCTCAGTCGACCCACGCCCCACTTGCCCAAACGCTCGATGCCCGAACGGGCGCTGGCCATCTCCTGGAGCACCCGATCGGCGTGGATCAGGAGCTGTTCGCCCGCCTGCGTGAGCGACACCTTCTTGCCCAACCTGTCCAAAAGGCGACAGCCCACATCGCTCTCCAGGGCCTTCATCGAATGACTCACCGCCGACTGGGTGAGGAACAGCTCGCGGGCCGTCCGCGTGAAACTGCCCGTGCGGGCGAGGATCGCGAACGCATGGAGCTGACGACTGTCGAGGGGCGCCTTCATGCAGGAAACAGGCCCGGCCGGCCCATCGATCCGTCGGAAGCAATTGACGGGCCGTTCTGACAGAGGCCCCGGTCCGCAGGCGGGGACCATGGCAACGGAAAGGCCCGCTCCGGAGGTTTCCGGAGGCGGGCCCGAAGCACTCAGGGACGGCCCCGAGGGTCCGCCGCGGCGGTTCAGTTCCGGGTGACCCCCTTGAAGGAGTCGGTGCGGAACGGAGACGCGGGCAGTCCGGCATCGTTGACCAGGTTGAGGACCGGGAAGTCGTCCCAGCCATACCGGACATGCAGCGGGTGCGGCACCTGCGGGGAATCCAGACGGACACTGGAACCCGAGATCTCCGCCGAGGCCCAGTGCCAGACACCGTCCTTGCCGGCCAGGGCGAAACCCTTGGGCGCGGCACCGTCCGAGGTCTTGAGGCGGCTCGCATGGTTGAAGTTCAGCACCAGGGTGGAACCGGACCGTCCCATCGAGGCATAGGTCGGCCCGCTCGATGCCACCCGCTTGCCGTAGGCGAGGGTCTGCGCCAGCAGCGCCAGACGGGCCCCGACCGGGGCCTTGCGGGTGGGATGGATGTCGTCCTTGTCACCCGCGTCGGTGATCACGGCGACCCCGACCCGGGGAAGCGTCTTGGCCACGTGGTTCTGGGCCTCGCGCAATTCGGCCCAATCGCTCTCCACCGGCTTGGCGGTGATGTCGGCGATCGACCGTTTCCGGTTCTTGTCCCAGGGCGCGAGCTGGACGGCCAGGAAGGGGAAGTCGCCCTGGTCCCAATCGCGCCGCCAATTGCGGATCATGTCGGCGAAGAGGCTGCGGTACTGCCAGGCGCGTCCGGCATTGGATTCGCCCTGGTACCAGATGGCGCCGGCGATGGCATAGGGCATGAGCGGACGGAGCATGCCGTTGTAGAGCTCGGCCGGGCACCACGGGGCGCCGGGCGCTCCCTGGGTGAATTTCTCGCCCTTGGCCTCGGCCTGGGCCTTGGCGGCGCGCCACTTCGACAACGCCGCCTCGTGGGCCTTCTTGGACGGCACGTAGGCGTCGAGGATGTCGCGGGTGTAGAGGGGATCGTCCTTGATCGCCGCCTCGCTCATCCAGACCTCGGCGGGCGATCCGCCCCAACTGGTGTGGATCAGGCCCACGGGAACCCCGAGGGCCGGCTGCAGGTCGCGGCCGAAATAATAGCCCACGGCGGAGAACCTGCGGACGGCATCGGGCGAGGCGGTTCCCCAGGCATGGGGGGCGTGGTCGAGCCCGGTCTGCGGCACCGGGGACCGGCGCTTGGTGACGGTGAAGAGGCGCAGGTTCGGGTTGGCGCTGGCGGCGATGTCGGCCGCCGGCTCGAAACTGGCCGACAGGGGCCACTCCATGTTCGACTGGCCCGAGCAGACCCACACCTCGCCGACCACCACATCGGTCAGCACCACGGTGTTGCGGCCACGGACCTGCAGGGTCCGTCCCTCGGCGGAGGCCTTCAGGGGCTTGAGACGCACCGACCAGCGGCCATCCTGGGCGACGGTGGAGACGGTCTGTCCGGCGAACTCCACGGTGACCTTCTCGCCATCGGCGGCCCGTCCCCAGACGGGCACCGGGCGCCCCTGCTGGAGGACCGCGTGATCGGTGAAGAGGGAGTGGAGGGAAACGTCGGCCCGGGCGATGCCCAGGGTCAGGCCGGCGAGGGCCGCGAAGGCGCCACGAAGGAGGGTTGCGGGATGCACGCCCGCTGTTGAACCGCAGCCCGGGCCCCCGGGTCAACGCGGGATTTCCGCGAGGGTCGACCCGGGAGATCGCGGTCGGTGCCGCCGGGCTTCCCGGACCTGCGATCCACCGGGGGATCTCCCGGCGAACGCACGATTCCGGGATTGCGAAACGGCCCCGCCACCGCGATGACCTCCGGTGTGAGCGATTCCATCCTTCCGCTGTGGCGGACCCTGAACCGGCGCCGAGGCCTCTTCCTGATCTCGGGGCCGTGCGTGATCGAGAGCGAGGACCTGTGCCTGGAGATCGCGCGCACGATGAGATCGGTCTGCCGTCGCCTCGGGATCCCGTACGTCTTCAAGGCCAGTTTCGACAAGGCCAACCGTTCCTCCGGCAAGTCGTTCCGGGGTCCCGGCATGGCCGAGGGTCTGGAGATCCTTCGCCGCATCCGGACCGAGGTGGGAGTGCCGGTGCTGACCGATGTCCACACCGAGGAGCAGGCGATCGCCGCGGCCAAGGCCTGCGACATCCTGCAGATACCGGCCTTCCTCTGCCGACAGACCGATCTGGTGCAGGCGGCGGCGGCCACCGGCCGGATCGTGAACATCAAGAAGGGGCAGTTCCTCGCGCCGCAGGACATGAAGCACGTGGTCGCCAAGGCCGCCGAGACCGGCAACCGCCGCCTGATGGTCACCGAGCGGGGCACGACCTTCGGCTACCACAACCTGGTGGCCGACATGCGCTCCCTGCCCCTCTTGGCCGGCCTGGGCTACCCCACGGTCTTCGACGTCACCCATTCGGTCCAACTGCCCGGAGGCCAGGGGGAGACCTCGGGGGGACAGCGGGAATTCGGTCCGGTGCTGGCCCGGTGCGCCGTGGCCGCCGGGGTCCACGGGCTCTTCATCGAGACGCATCCGGAACCCGACCGGGCCCTCAGCGACGGTCCGAACATGATCCCTCTGGATCGGTTGCCGGCGCTGCTGAGGCAGCTCCAGCGGATCCAGCGGGCGCTATGAGGCCGACGAATCCCGCACCCCCGGCCCCGAAGAACCGCATCCAATTGGCCTCGCATCGGGCGGACAGTTCCTCGAGCGAGACGCCCAGCAGTCCGGCCAGGCCCACGGCGATCCGGGGCAGGTTGGCCGGGGCGTTCACCGGACGGCCCCGGTCATCGACGGCGGGGTGCGACACCCACTCGGGCGGGGGCAGTTGATCCGGTGCGTCGGTCTCGATGAGCAGACGGTCCCGGGGAATGGATCGGAGGACGGCCGCATGCGAGGCCTTCCTCGGGTGGAGGGAGTCCCCGGAGACGCTGAAATACCCCCCCAGACGCACCCATTCCGGCACCAGCTCGGCCGATCCTCCATAGCTGTGCAGCAGGAAACCTCTCGGAAGGCGGGGTCGGCCCCGGAGGCAGTCCATCAGCGGACCCCAGGCCCTCAGGCAATGCAGGGTGACGGGGAGCCCGCGCTCCGATGCCAGGTCGAGCTGCTCCCGGAGCACCGACACCTGGACCTCCAATGGAGCCGGTCCGCCCGGGCCGGTGCCGAGTTCGAGGCAGCGCTCCGGCGTCTGGTCGAGAATCCAACGGTCCAGTCCCACCTCGCCCAGTCCGGCGTGCGGGGTCGAGTCCAGAAAACCCGCCAGGACCTCGCGCCAGGCCGGAGACCGCGCCGAGACCCGCCAGGGATGCAGGCCGAAGGAGGGGATCACCGAAGGGCGACCCAGAGCCAGTGCCCGGACCGCGGGCCAATCGGCCTCGCAGGTGCCATGGACCCCCATGCCGGCGACCCCGGCTCCGGCGGCGACAGGGATCCACCGCTCGGGCTCCGGGCCCAGACGGCGATCCTGCAGGTGATTGTGGGCGTCGAACCAGCGCATGGCATCCCATCCCTCCCGGGAGGGTGCCCCAGGGTCCCGTCGGGGGAAACCCCCGGCATGCCGGGCGGTTGAGATTCACCGGATCCGTGGAATGCTGCGGTGTGCCGTTTTCGAAACTCAGTCGCTCCACCGAGGCCGCCGTCGGCTACTTTGAGCTGGGCATGACCGAGGCGGCGCTGCAGGAGCTCGACCAGCTTCCGCCGGAGGACCAGCTGGAGCCCGAGGTGCTGGAGTTGCGGACGGTGATCCATCAGCACACGGGCCGGTGGGCCGATGCGGCGCGCGCGTTCTCGGCCCTGTGCGCCCGGCGCGACGCCGAGCTGGAGCATTTCATCGGCTGGGGATGCTGCCTGTACGAGCTGGGTGCCCACGAGGAGGCGCGGCAGGCGCTGTTGTCGGCTCCCGAGAACATCCGGAGAACGGGTCTGTGGAACTTCCACCTCGCCTGCTACGAGGCCCTGGTGGGTCGCTCAGACGCCGCCAGGGAACGGGTCGAACTGGCCGTGCGCATCGAACCGTGCCTGCGACACATGGCCGAGCAGAACTCCCACCTCGCACCGCTGCTGCGGGCGACCCCCTGACCGGCACCGGCGGACGCGCCCGCTCCCGTCCCCCACCCCGCCTGTCATCCTGTCATCCTGTCGGGCCGCCGTACTCGTACAACGGCCCGTCGAGTCCGCGGCCCGGCCAACGGACCTGATCGATCCCCTCGCGCTGCACCCCATCCAGCAGCGGTTCCACGAAGAGTCCCTCGGCCTCGAAGACCAGCAGGTCGGTCCGCGAGACCAGACCGGAACCCGGCGTCAGACAGGCGATCGAGGCGGCGCGGCAGAGTTCCCGGATGCGCTGCAGCTGCTCGGATTCGGGGTTCCCGGCCCGATGGAGGACCACCACCGGACGCGGCGAGGCGGCGAGCTGCTGGAACGGGCCGTGGGCGAACTGCAGCAGTTCGTGGACGGCGGGGGCCGGACGAAAGAACCCCTCGACGAACTTGTAGGCCAGATTCTGGAGGTATTCGGCGAGATCGGGAGAGGCCAACAGCACGAACCCCCCGGCCCAGGTCCCCGGATCCATCCGGGGCCACGCACTCCGGCCGGCAGAGACTCCGGCACTGAAAGCCTCGGCGGCCTCGGCCCCGACGGTCGCGGGATCTCCCGGCAGATCCGACCCGGCCAGGGAACCGACCCAGAGCCGGGCGGCCAGGAATCCCAGGGCGGGACCGACCACCCGGATGAGCAGCGTGTACTCTTCCTCCAACGGAAAACCCACCACCTCCACGCCCTCGCGTCGCAGGGACTCGAGGCACTCGGCACGATCCGTCCTTCCTGCCCGGCGGAGTCCCTCCGGCGTGGCCGCCGTGAACAGCACCGTGCCGGCGAACCCATCGCGGCGCGCGAGCGCGATCCGTCCATGGGTCGAGAGACCCTGGCTGAAGACCACCAGCGTACGATCCTCCCGCCGCCCGGGAACGAGCAGGGCCCCGGTCGGCAGGAATTCTGCCGGGATGTCGGTGAAGCGGTTGAGCAGCCAGACGAGGTATCGGGCATGGGCCTCGGAACTGCCCAGACCCGTGGCGACCACGCGCCGCGGCCGGACCCGCGACCTGGCCTCCGCACCCTGAGCCGAACCGGCCCAGCGTCCCAGGAGTCCGGGGATCGACTGCAACCGTTCCCGCAGCAGCGCATGACCCCGGTCGGGAGGAAGGTCCGGTGAGGACGGCATGCGCTAGGCCTACGCCGGGAATCCCCGGAACGCAATGCGGGGAAGCGCCGCCTCCGGGACGGGCCCCGGATGCCGGCTCGATTCCGGGAACACCGGTCCCGGTGGATCGTCCCGCATCAGGGCGGCCGCACAGCTGGACCGACCGGGGGGACGTCGGTGACCGGGGCGACCGGGGATGCCGGGGAGATCGACGACGGCGGGACATCCGCCCCCGGGACGGCGGCATCCTTGTCGCCCCGCGGCTCGGTCGCCACCGGGCCGACCGGGGTCTCGCCCTCCACCCGGACGGTCAGACCGGGCCAGGCCATCCGTCTCAGCAATTCCGCATTCCAGTTGGCCAGTCGGAAACATCCGTGGCTCTCGGTGCGGCCCACCTCCTCGGGTTTCGGCGTCCCATGGATGCCATAGCCGGAGCGGTTGAGCCCGATCCAGGCGATGCCCACCGGATTGTTGGGGCCCGGCGGGATGCGTAGCCTGCGTCCGACCGTGCGGGACTCCGGCGACTCGGGGAACACCTCGGGATCCCAGGTGTAGTCGGGATTGGGCACGGTCACCACCACCTGGAGGTCTCCGACCGGCCGCTTCTCGACACGACGGGCGATGCTGCAGGGAAAATGGGCGATGAGTCGCCCGCCCGTGTCGAACACCCGCAGGAACCTTCCGGGAAGGCTGATGCGGATGATCCCCGCGCGTCGGGCCGGGACGGGGGGCGGCGAAGGCACGGTCAACTCCAGGCCCTCGGCCGGCTGGGTCCAGTCCACCGTCGGGTTCAGCTTCCGGAGCAGGGCCGGATGGGACTGGAAGCGCTCGGCCAGGCGTTCCAACAGGGTCTCGTGTTCGAGTCCGGCGACCTGCGACCTGGCCACCCAGGTGTCCGGCACCGGGGCCAGCCGGAGCAGGTCCTCGGGACCGACCCGGTAGGGGACCCAGGGCGGGCTCTTGAGCATCAATGCCTTGCGCGTGTTGCGGTCGAGCCACCCGGTCTGCTCCAGACCCTGTTGCAGTTGGAAGGCCTTCAAGGCGGCGGCGGTCTGGGCGCCCCACACCCCGTCGATGGATCCGGAGGAAATGCCCATGCCGGCCAGTGCGATCTGGGCCTCCAGGTAATTGGTGGCTCCCCGCGGACTCCAGGCCGGCATCGCGTTGGACGACGCCGCGGACCCCGGGACCGCGTTGGTGGGCATCGCCTCCGGCACCACCAGCGAGGCGCGGAACACCTGGGTCGAGAGCACCACCGGAGCCGAGGTGATGCCGTGGGTCGACCCCGTCAGGTCGGACGTCGTGGTCACCGGCGGCGATGGCGGCACCGGGGTCGCGGCGACATTCGAGGAGGCGGGGGCCGGGATCGGGACGGGTGTCGGCAGGACCGGCGGAGCGGAGGTCTGCCGCGAGGGAACGGCTCGGGAACCGAGGGCCGGTGCGGGAGTGGGAACGACCGGGGCCCTCTCCGCGGGGGATGCGCCTCCGGACATCGTCCCGGCAACGCCCGGAGACCTCACCGCCCGCCACACTCCCCAGGCCAGCACGCCGACGAGCGCCAGCACGAAGACCGTCGGTGCCGCCGCCTTGCGGGAGGTCGGTCGGGAGGATTCGGTTCGGGACTTCGAGGCCATGGCTCAGGGTCGGGCTTCCACATCGTGGATCGAGGAACCGGTTTCGGGAGGGAGACTCATCGACGCTGGGCGTGGGGATCGGAGCCCGTCCTCAGACGTCGATCACGGGACCTCCTCCGTCGTCATCCTTCCTGGGGGTCCGGCGGCGACCGGTCGATCCGCGGACATCGCCCTGGACCCGGACACGCACACCGCGTCCCAGGAAACCGTTCACCACCAGCGAGACGGCGCTGATGATCACCCCACCCCAGAAGGCCGAGCCGAAGCCCTCGACGACGAAGCCGGGTTGGAGCATGCCGCCGACGAGACTCAGGAGCACCGCGTTGATCACCAGGGTGAACAGGCCGAGGGTGAAGACCAGCAGGGGGAGCGAGATCACCATGAGCAACGGCCGCACGAAGGCGTTGAGCAGGCCCAGCAAGAGGGAGGCCTCCAGCAGGACGCCGAAGGACTGGTGGCGGATGCCGTCCACCCAGACATCGGCCAACAGCACGCCGATGGTCGTGACCAACCAGCGCTGCAGGAACTTCACCAAACCCTCCGGCATGGCATCCATCGTAGCTCAGGGATCCGCCCGTAGTCAGTCGCGTTTCTTTCCGCGCGTGTCCGGGGCCTCCTGGGCGAGGAGGGCGAAGAACTCCGTGGCGGTCACCACCCGGACCCGGGGCGGCAGCGCCTCGATGGTCCGTCCGATGGCCGCCATCGGTCCCCCGGAATCCCGGAAGGACCACGCGTGGACGTTGACCAGCGCAAAGGCTTCGGCACCGGCGTCCGATCCTGAGGACAGGCCCGCCACCGCCCCGGCCACGCCATCAGGAAGCCAATCCTGCCGGGGCTTCCCCTGCCGGTCCTTCAACTCCCAAAGCAGGAAGCGGTACGAGACGCTCGGCTTTCCCCGGTGCCATCGCACCGCGCCGCGGGCCCGGTTGTAGGGCGCGTAGTCCTTGTAGAGGACACCCTGGATCTCCGGGCGTTCCAGCCAGGGATCCGATTGCTCCTGGCCGCCATCGGCATTCAGCAGGGTGACCAACGGCCAGCCGGTCCGGGCCGCCGCATGGGCGGTCTCGGCGGCCGAGGCGGGTCGATCCGGCAACGCACCGGGGAACTGGTATCCGAAACCGCTGGAGCCGACGATGACGTCGTCCCGCGGGGTGGCCGTCCGGAGAAGATGCCGCAGGATCCGGGGCGCCACCGTCCATGCCTCCGGCGGCATCTCCCAGGTCACGGCGAACCGTCCCCGGAGGGGGCTGGCCCAGAAACCCGGATCATCGACGAACCGCCCACCCACCCATTGGAGGTTGTCGCCATCGCTCACCACGAAGGCCACCACCCGCTCGCCGGGTTGGCGCGACCGGGGTGTCCCCGGCCTCGGACGGACGGGCAACGCCACCGGCAGATGACGGAGCGCCGACAGGTTGAGCGACCAGTCGGCCGGGATGACCGCGCCACCGCCCCGGCTGACCTCGCGCACGAACTCCAATTCATCGCGACCCCAGCCGTAGACACGGGTATGCGGTCCGAGTCCACGGACCTGACGGCTGCGTTCCAGGGCCGGCTCGTCATAGACGGTCCAGGCTCCCAGACTCACGGCCAGGTCGCGCAGCGGCAACGCCTTGGAGGGATCCTGATGGATCATCACGCCCCGCGCCACCCGGGACCCGACCTCGGCCCAGAGCTGGGACGTCGAACGATCGCGGGCATCGGCCAGCACCGGCAGGCCCTCGGCCTTCAGCCGGTCGACCCACGAAGGATCGGCGACCACGGCCCCGGACAGGCCCGCCAGCGTCGTGGCGCGATTGAGGGACTCGTCGCCCACCTCGCCGAGGATCGCCCCGGAGAAGGCCCCCGGGTGGGCCCGAAGCAACGACCAGGGATCGCCGGCCTCGCGCAGCGTCCATCCCTCGGCGCGAAGCTCGTCGAGGATCCGGGCGTTCATGCCGGGGCCCCGGACCCAGACCACCGCACCGGTGCGGTTGAGCACCCCCTGGATCGACGCCAACAGGGCTCCGTCCGGCCCGCTCAGGCCCCGGGGATCGACGACCCGGAGCTCTCGAGCCAGGCACCGGCTCGCCGATCCCGGGATCATCGACAGGATCGACAGCAGCAGGAGCGCCCATCGCAGAGGCGGGCACCACGGCGACACCGGATTCGGGCGGCGACGATCTCCGCGCCGGGGCGCTCCTCCCGCGACGCCGGGACGATGCATCGGATTCGCGATCATGGTCGTAGGATGTCGCCTCACAGGGAGAGCAGCAGACGGCGGATCTCCTGGAGCCGACCCTGGGCATCGCGCTTGGAAAGGCGGGGAAACTGCCCCCCGACCATGACCAGACCGCCCCGGTGCATCAGCTTCACCTTGCCCCCGGTGACCTCCACCGAAGTGACTCCGCAGTCGGCGGCCAGAAGCCGCAGCTCATGGGTCTGGAGCAACAGATCCACGGGCGGGGGCAGCGGCCCGAACCGGTCCCTGAGTTCCTGGCGAAGCCCCTCGACACCGGCCTTGGCGGCGACCTGGGCCAGCTTGCGATACACCTCGACCCGCTGCGCCGGCTCGCGCACATAGTCGAGCGGCAGATAGGCCGGGAAACGACGCCCGTCATCCTCGGGCCGCGATTTCCCGGAGGCCGCCGAAGTCCTGGCCCGGGGAGCCTCCTCCTCCGGATCGTCCCACCAGGTGGTCACGCCGCCGTCGCGAGGGATGGAGATGTCCAGGGCCGGGCCGGTATCGGACTTGGGCCGACGCGCCTCGGTCTTGGCCGCGCCCTCCTCCCCAGGATGGGTGGCCAGGAAATCGAGCGACATCCGGACCTCGACCCGGGCGCGGACCGGCTGTCCCTTCAACGCCGAGATGCTCTGGCCGAGGAGCTGGCAGTACAGATCGAAACCCACGGCGGTGATGTGACCGCTCTGCTGCGAGCCCAGCAAATTGCCCGCGCCCCGGATCTCGAGGTCGCGCATGGCGATCTTGAAGCCGCTGCCCAGCGCGCTGTACTGCTTGATGGCGCTCATCCGCTTGCGGGCCTCGGTGAGCAGCTGGGCATGGCGCGGCAGGAGCATGTAGCAGTAGGCCTGGTGCTTGTAGCGGCCGACCCGGCCCCGGAGCTGATACAGCTCGCTCAGACCGAACCGGTCGGCCCGGTCGATGATCATCGTGTTGGCGTTGGGGATGTCCAATCCGCTCTCGATGATGGTGGTGCTCACCAGCACGTCGGCCTCGCCGTTGACGAAGCGCGTCATGACCTTCTCCAGATCGTCGTCGGCCATCTGGCCATGGCCCACCAGCACCCGGGCCTCGGGCACCAGTGCCTTCAGTTTCAGGGCCACCGCCTCGATGGTGGAGACCCGGTTGTGCAGGAAGTACACCTGCCCGCCCCGGTTCAACTCCCGCTGGATGGCGTCGCGGATCACGCGCTCGTCGTAGTTGCCCACCACGGTCTCCACCGGCAGTCGATCCTGCGGGGGCGTCTCGAGGGTGCTCAGGTCGCGGGCTCCGGTGAGTGCCAGGTAGAGCGTCCTGGGGATGGGCGTCGCGCTGAGCGTCAGCACGTCGACCGTGCGGCGCAGCAGCTTGAACCGCTCCTTGTGCTTCACCCCGAACTTCTGCTCCTCGTCCACGATGACCAGGCCGAGGTCCTTGAAGACCATGTCGGCCGAGACGATGCGGTGGGTGCCGATGACGATGTCCACCGCACCGACGGCCGCCGCCTCCATCACGGCCTTCTGCTGCTTGGCCGTCCGGAAACGGCTCATCAACTCGATGCGCACCGGATACTCCGCCATGCGCTCCCGGAAATGGTTGTAATGCTGCTGGGCCAGCACGGTGGTGGGCACCAGCAGGGCCACCTGCTTGCCGCCCATGACCGCCTTGAAGGCCGCCCGGATGGCCACCTCGGTCTTTCCGAAGCCGACGTCCCCGCAGACCAGGCGGTCCATCGGCTTGGGCAGTTCCATGTCGGCCTTGGCGGCCGCGATGGCCTTGATCTGGTCGGGCGTCTCCTCGAACTCGAAGCTGGCCTCGAACTCCCGCTGCCAAGGGGAGTCGGCCGTGAAGGGATGTCCCGGCTGGGTGGACCGGGCCGCCTGGACCGACAGCAGCTCGGCGGCGAGGTCGCGCACCGACCGCTGGGCCTGCTCCTTGGCCTTGGTCCAGCGGGTGCCGCCGATGGTGCTGAGCTGCGGACGCGCCTTGCCCGCCCCGACGTATTTGCTGACCAGGTGCGCCTCGGTGACCGGGACGTAGAGCTTGGGCGCCTCGTCGTGGGCCGAACCCGCGGCGTATTCGATCACCAGACACTCCTGCCCGCCGCCCGCGGCGCCGGCCTGCCGCGGCGGCAGGGTCTTGAGTCCCCGGTAGATGCCGATGCCATGCTGGAGATGGACCACGAAGTCGCCCGGATCGAAGTCGGTGAAGTCGACCTCGAAGGCGTTGCGCACCGACTGGGCGTGGTGGGACTTCAGACGCCGCGGCCGCGACACCTTGTAGCGCCCGTAGACCTCCGCGTCGGAGACCACCACCCGCCGGGCGGACTCGCAAAGGAAACCCCGGGAGAGCGTTCCGGTGAGCACCTCGGGCAACGGCGGTGTCCCGCCCCCCAACGCCGGATCGCCTGGAACCGTTGGCAGGAGTTCACGCCACAACTCCCCGAATCGCTGGACCTCCCCGGCGTTGTTGCAGAAGACCTGCAGATGGTAGCCCTGACGCAGCCATCGTTGCATCTGCTGGAAGAAGGCCCTGCGCTGTTCCTCGGCCACCTGGGCCGCAGGCAGGGTCGCTCCGATGGGTCGGAAGGCGTCGAGCGATTCGAATCCGAGGCCCTCGGCCTCCCCACCCGAGGCCGTCGGTGCATTCTCCAGGCCGTCCTCCAGACGGATCCAGGTGACCCCCGAGGTCTGGGCACGCCGTTGCATCGCCTCCCAGGGCTCGTGGAACGGGTCGCCCTCCCGCACCTGTGCGGCGTGGTGGGCGGCCTGCAGGGCCAGGGCCTCCGGCCCGCAGAGCACCACCACGGCATCGGAACCCCAGTGCGCGTCGAGCGCGGCCACCGGGGGCGCGGGCGCACCGGGGTCCGCCTTGGAGGGGCGAAGCAGGCTCAGCTCACCGGCCGGCGGGATCACGCACGACTCGATGGCATCGAGACGGGTCTGCCGGTGGGGATCGAATTCGCGCAGCGACTCCAATTCGTCGCCGAAGAATTCGAGACGGACGGGCCAGGGCCGATGGAGGGGCCACAGGTCGACGATGCCCCCGCGCCAGGACAACTCCCCCTTGTGGGACACCTGCGCCTCGGGCTCGTAGCCCTGCGACTCGAGCCACTCGATGAGGTCCAGCGGATTGACCGTCTGTCCCCGGACGAGGGTCCGGGTCCTTGAGCCGAGATCGTCCGGGGTGAAGGTGCGCTGCTGGACCGCGGTCACGGAGGTGACGACCAACGGACGGGCCCCGGAGGCCGAACCCGGGCGACGCAGGGCGATCAGCGTTTCCAATCGTTCGCTGATGATGTCCGCATGGGGCAGGCGCGACTCCTGGGGCAGGGTCTCCCAGGCCGGAAAGAACTGCGGACGCTCGCCGTCCAGCCAGGTCGCCGCATCGGAGTGCAATTGCTCCTGGGCCTTGAGGGTGTCCGTGATGGCCACCACGGCACGGTCGGGGCAGAGCCGGTGCAGCACCGCCACCAGCCACGCCTGCGCCGCCGGTGGCACGCCCTCCAGACTCAGCAGGCCTCCGGCCGCGACCCCTGGGCGCAGTCTCCCGACGACCGGCGATGTCAGCCAGCCTTGCAACACGGGGCGGGACGCAGGATCCAAGCCCGGAAAGCATATCGCCAAACCGTCGAATGGCGATTTTCGAATTGAGCCGAAGCCCGGACCGTTGCCCGATGCCCGCATGTCATCGACCGCGTGCGTGGATATCCGCGACCACACCGGCGCCCGGGCCCGGGTGCTGCCCGAGCTGGGAGGCTGGCTGGTCCGATACCAGAGACCCCTTCCCGGGCACGGGCTCGTGGACGGCCTGCACCATGACGAGGCGGTCATCGACCGTTATCCGCGCGAGATGTGGGCGGGAAGCCCGCTGCTCTTCCCGATGGTGAGCTACAACCATGTTCCCGGGGCCGACCACCATTATCCCTGGTCGGGGCGGAACCATCCGATGCAGCCCCACGGATTCGCGCGGAAGACCCCCTGGAAGGTCCTCGCCCAGGCACCGGATCGCGTCGAACTGGAGCTCACCGACAGCGAAGCGACCCGGACGGTGTATCCCTTCGCCTTCGGCTACCGCCTGACCTACCGGCTCGAGGACGGACGACTCCATTGGGAGCAGCTCATCGAGAACCGCTCGCCGGAGCCCATGCCGTTCGCCGCGGGATTCCACCCGTATCTGCCCCTGCCACTGGGCGCGGGATCGAAACGGAGCGACTGCGTGATCCGTGTGCCCCGGGCGACCCGCTTCAATCCGATCGGCCGCGGCGAGGCCTACTTCTCGGAGCCGTTCCCGGAACAGGAATTCCCGACCACCGTGGACACCGGACCCGCGCTGCTCCTGGGCGACCTGCGGACCCGCGAGGTGGCCCTGGTGGACCGCGCGGCCCGCCGGGAGGTGGTGATCCACTGGGAGGACGCGCCCGCCTACCGATTCTGCGGACTCTGGTCCCGGACGCCCTCCGAGAACTTCTACTGCCTGGAACCCTGGACCTGCCTGCCCAACGCCTTCAGCCGGCCCGACGACGGGGAACTCCGGATCCTCGGACCCGCCGAATCGTTCCGGTCGGCCATGTGGATGGAGGTCCGCGCCTTCTGACCCGGTCCAGGGGACCCGGGAACGACAACGCCCGGAACGGCGATCGAGGCCATTCCGGGCGGGCTATGGAATCGCGGTCCGGGGACCGATCAGATCCCGCGGAAGTTCGGCAGGTGCAGCTTCTCGCCGCCGCGCATCGCGCTCTCGTGGGCGAGGATGCCCACCAGGGTCCAGTTCACCGACTGGTGCAGGTCGGGGAAGCTCGGACGATCCTCGATCACGCTCATCACGAACTCGTGGGCCAGGTGCGGGTGGCTGCCGCCGTGGCCGCTGCCCTGCACGAAGCTCAGGTGGACGTTCTCGCTCATGTCGTACACGCCCTTGGTCGTGAACGGACGGATGGCCTCGGGCAGCAGGTGGGCGTAATCCGGGATCTTCACCTTCTCCACCGACTCGCCCCCGACGTGCAGCACCGGATCGTCGTGCTCGGTGAGCTGCCACTCGAACGAGGTCTTGGACCCGTAGCAATCGAAGCTCTCCTGGTACTGGCGCGCGGCATCGAACAGATAGCGGGTGACCTCGCCGGCGACATCCTGGCTGCGGACCTTGAAGTGGGCGGTCTCGAAGGAGAAGGGCGAGCCGTACTTGGCGATGCGCGACTCGGCGATGCGACCCGAACCCAGGCACGACACGGACTCGGCCTCGCCGTTGACGATGCCCAGACAGGGGCTCACGCAGTGCGTGGCGTAGTGCATAGGGGGCAATCCCTCCCAGTAGCCCGGCCAGCCGTCCATGTTCTGGAGGTGGCTGCCGCGGACGAACTGGATGCGGCCCAGACGGCCGGTGTCCCGGAGTTCGCGCACATACAGGTACTCGCGGCTCCAGACAACCGTCTCCATCATCATGTACTTCTTCCCGCTCTCCCGGGCGGCCTTCACGATCTCGCGGGCCTCCTCGACCGTGGTGCAGGCGGGCACCGTGCAGGCCACGTGCTTGCCGGCGCGCAGCGCGGCGATGGCCTGCGGCGCGTGCAGGTGGATCGGCGAATTGATGTGCACCGCATCCACCGACGGGTCGCGGATCAGGTCTTCGAACGAGGTGTAGCGCTTCTCCACCCCGAAAGCGTTGCCAACCGCGTCCAGCTTGTCCTGGGAACGCTGGCAGATGGCGTACATCTCGGCATGCGGATGGCGTTGGTAGATGGGGATGAACTCGGATCCGAATCCGAGCCCGACGATGGCGATGTTGAGTTTTCGGCTCATGGTTGGAAATCGATGGGGCACGGGATCGCGCTGCTGAACACCGTGCCGAGGACTGCGGACAATCAACCGTGCCCGGCAGCGCCGGGCAACGCGAAACTCGGACCTCCGGCCCCGCACGAACCACGTCCGGTGCTCAACGCCGATACGCCTCGGCCAACAGCGTGATGGGATGGGCCACCCGCAGTTCGAGGCCCCGCTCGCGGCAGCCGTTGATCAACTGCAACAGGCACCCGGGATTGCCCGTGGCCACGACCTCGGCCCGCGTGGAGACGACATGGTCGACCTTCCGCCGCAACAGCTGGCCGGCCATCTCGGGCTGGGTCAGGTTGTAGATGCCCGCGCTGCCGCAGCACCACGTGGCCTCCGGCAATTCCACCAACCGCACCCCGGGGATCGCGCGCAGCAACGCCCGGGGCTGTGCCGAGACCTTCTGTCCGTGGCAGAGGTGGCAGGACTCGTGGTAGGTCACCACCCGCTCCGGGGTGTTCCCCGCGACGGTGACGGCCGTGGGCGGAGGCTCGATGCCCGTGAAGGCCAGCCATTCGTGGATGTCCTTCACCTTCGCATCCCAGAGGCGGGCCCGTTCGACGTAGCGCGCATCATCGGCGAGCAGGCGCGCGTAATGCTTGAGGTGCGAGCCGCAGCCTCCCGCGTTGCTGATGATGGCGTCGAAGGATTCCGGCGGGAACTGGTCGATGTTCCTACGGGCGAGCTCCTGGGCCAGGGCCCACTCCCCGTTGTGGGCGTGGAGCGATCCGCAGCAATGCTGGTCGGGCGGGGTGACCACCTCGCAGCCGTTGTGGGCGAGGACCTCCGCCGTGTCGCGGTTGACGTCGCTGAAGATCAGGTCCTGGGCGCAGCCGGCCAACAACGCCACCCGGAAGCGACGGACACCGCGGGCCGGGGTCACCGGGGCGACCAGGTCCTCGGTCCACCCGGGCCGGACCGGGGGAGTCATGGCCTCCAGCTCCCGCCAGCGCCGGGGCAGCAGGCGGGTCAGGCCCAGGCTTCGCATCGCCGCCTGCAGGCCCAGGTCCTGCCAGAGCCGCATCACCCGGCCCAGGAGCTTGAGCCGGTTCAGGTCCATGAAGAGCCCGCGCAGGGTCAGGGTCCGGATCAGCGACCGGGAGGGCGCTGCCAGCACCCGCGACGCCTCCGCTTCGGCGCGCGCCTTCTCGAACAGTTCGGCGTAATCGACGCCGGCCGGGCAGGCCGTCATGCAGGCCAGGCATCCGAGACAATAGTACATCTCGTCGGCGAAGGTCCGGGTGGGCTCCAGGCGTTCATCGGCGATGGCGCGCATCAGGGCGATCCGTCCCCGGGGCGAGTGACGCTCGAGTTTGGTCGCGTCGTACGTGGGACAGGTCGGCAGACACAACCCGCAGTGCATGCACTGTTGGACCACCGAGTAGTCGAGATCCCGGAGATGCGATGCGGTCTTCGGAGCGGTCTTCGAAGGGGTCGATGCGATCGTGGCCATGGTCATGCGGGTTCAGGACGGGGACGACGAGGATGCGGCCGCGGCGGCACGGACCGATTCCAGATCCTCCCAGCGGGCATAGAGCCCGGCAACCCGGGCCTTGGCGTCCTCCAACTCGGCGAGAAGGGCCTGCATCCGGGCTCCGTTCCTGCGGAGGAACTCCGGATCCGTGAACGACGCCTCCCGCTCGGACACGTCGGCCTCCGCGGCCTGGATCACGGCCTCGATGCCCTCGAGTTCTCGCTGCTCCTTGAAGCTGAGCTTGCGCGCCTTGACGGGTTTCGGCGCCGCAGGGGCGGGACCGGCCGCCTTGAACTCGCGCTGGGCGACCGGAGCCACGGCCGCCGTGGCCCGACGCCGCTTCTCCAGGTAGTAGTCGTAATTGCCCTCGCTGGAGACGACCCGCCCCTCGCCCTCGAAGGCCACGATCCCCGTGCAGACCCGGTTGAGGAAATAGCGGTCGTGGCTCACCACCAGCACGCAACCGGGGAAGAGCGTCAGCGCCTCCTCGAGCACCCGCATGGTCTGCAGGTCCAGGTCGTTGGTCGGCTCGTCGAGCACCAGGAAGTTGCCCCCCCGCTTGAGGACCCGGGCCAGCAACAGCCGACTGCGCTCGCCTCCGCTGAGGTGCTTCACCTGCGTGGTGATGCGGTCGTCGGTGAACAGGAATCGCTTCAGGTACCCGCGCAGGGAGAGCTTCTCATCACCCCACTGGACCCACTCGGTGCCATCGCTGACCTCCTCCAGAACGGTCCTATCCTCGTTCACCCGCAGGCGCCCCTGATCGACATAGTTGAAGCGGGTCAGCGATCCGATCCGCACCTCGCCCTCGGTCGGAGCCTGCTCGCCCAGCAGGATGCGCAGCAGCGTGGTCTTGCCCAGACCGTTGCGCCCCGTCACGCCGATGCGGGTGCCTCCCGCGAAATGGAGGCTCAGATCGGAGAACAGCCGCCGCCCCCCGAACTCCATGCCCACCCCCTCGATCTCCACGACCCGGTTGCCCAGGGGTGGCGGCGGCGGGATGACCAGTTCCATCTCCGACTCCGAGGGCGGCGGACCGGCGTTCTCGGCGGCGGCGAACCGGTCGAGGCGCGCCTGGCTCTTGCTGGTCTGGGCCTTCGGACGACGGCGCACCCACTCGATCTCGCGCCGAAGGAACATCTGCCGCTTGTGCTCGGTCAGTTCTTCGGTGGCCAGCTTCTCGGCCCGCTGCAACAGGTATTCGGAGTAGTTGCCGTCGTAGCGCTCGAACTTGCCGTTGCGCAGCTCGACGATGGTGGTGGCCACCGAATCGAGGAAATGCCGGTCATGGGTGACCACCAGCAGACCGCCCGGATAACCCGCCAGGAACTCGGTGATCCACTCGACCGACTCGGTGTCGAGATGGTTGGTGGGTTCGTCGAGCATCAGGAAATCGGGCCGCGCGATCAGGGCCCGTGCCAGAGCCACACGACGGCGCTCACCGCCCGACAGGCTGCCGATCTTCCGGTCGTCCGGAGGGCAGCCCAACTGGTTGAGGGCGGTGCGGACCCGCGAATCGACGGTCCAGCCGTCGAGTTGCAGGATGCGCTCCTCGAGGTGGTCGTGCCGGCTGGAGTGGCCGGGGAGGTTCTCGAATTCGTGGATGAGTCCCAGGACGTGACGGGCCCCGTCGCGGGCGGCTTCGAGCACCGTGATCCCCGGATCCAGTTCGAAGGCCTGCGAGAGGTAGCCCGTGACCAGGTCGCGGCGGCGGGTGATCGCACCCGCATCGGCCTCGGCTTCCCCGGCGAGGATCCGCATGAAGGTCGATTTGCCCGCGCCATTGCGGCCCACGAGTCCCACCCTATCCCCCGCCGACAGGGCCAGCGAGGCCCGGTCCAATAGGGCCCGGTCGTTGATGTTCAGGACCAGGTCCTGAGCGGAGATCAGCACGCCTTCGTTCACGATGAGGCGGTCAGCCTACACCGGAAGCGGAGACGGAGCCACGGGGGCTTTTGGCTTTCCACCGGCTCCCGATTCCCGCCGACCCGGACCCTCGACATCGGGCTGCTTGGTGCGACGATGGACGTAGGCCCATGTCCCGCCCTCCCGACACCGACGCCGCGGCGCTCCGATCCTGCCTCTACGAGGCACGGGTCATGCACCATCGGCTCGAGCCGAAGGAGCATCGCTTCGAGTACGGCATCTTTCTGGCCTGCCTCGACCTCGACGAACTGGACGCCCTCGATGCCCGGCTCCGATGGTTCAGCCGCAACCGCCGCAACTGGCTCGAATTCCGGGACTCCGACCACCTGCCCGAGGCGGAGATCCCCGGACACCGGCCCCCGGAAGGCGACCCACGGCCGGACACCCGGCGCGCCCTCACGGCATGGCTCCGGCGGCAAGGGGTGGACCTCACGGCGACCGACCGCATCCTGCTGGTCACCCTGCCGCGCATCGCCGGATACGTGTTCAACCCGGTCAGCTTCTACTTCTGCACCCGGGCTTCGGGGGAACCCCTCTGCGCCGTGGCCGAGGTGGGCAACACCTTCGGCGAACTGAAACCGTACCTGGTACCCATCGAGGCCGAGGCCGTTGGACGGTCGTTCCGCTGCGTGGTGCCGAAGCACTACTACGTCTCGCCCTTCACCGCGCTGGATGTCTGCTTCGACTTCCGGTTGCAGACCCCGGACCAGGGGCTCCGCATCTCTGTGAACGACGTGCGCGACGGGCGCAACCTGCTGGTCACCACCCTGACGGGCACCCGGCGTCCCCTGACCGACCGCGAGATCCTCCGCCTCAGCGCACGCTACCCGCTGGTGACCCTGAAGGTGATCACCGCCATCCACTGGCATGCCCTCCGCCTCTGGTTGAAGCGCGTTCCCTGGCACGCCAAGGCCGATCGCCGCGACCTGCAACGCGGCGTTTACAGACCTCATTCCAGCCTGGCCGACCCGCCACCCCACGCCGAGCCCGGCCCCGGATAATCCGAATCCCGGGTTGTGGTTCCCACGAATCGGAGCAACTTCGGGTGGTCCTGTCCCGCCATGAGTCCTACCCAGCAAGAATCGATCCTTCCGACGTTCGCCGACGCCGACGCCTGCCGCCCTTCGGACCTCACGGTCGATGATCGTGTGGATGCTCCGAGCCAGTCGACACCGCGATGGATCGAGTCGGTCACGCTGGGTCTGGTGGACTCGCTCTTCCGGCCGATGACCGCGGGCCATCTGCGGATGTTGTGTCCCGATGGATCCAGCCGGGAATTCGGCGCCCCGGGCCAGACTCCGGCCGCGGAGATCCACGTGCGGCGGTGGCGCTTCTTCACCCGGTGCGCGGTGGGGGGCGACATGGGCTTCGGCGAGGCCTATCAGGACGGCGACTGGGAGACGCCCGATCTGGCGGCGGTCATCGCCTGGTTCTGCGCCAACGTGGAGCAGGCACCCTCGATGTCGGGATCGGCCCGCAAACGCCTGCGATTCACCCTACTGAACGCGGCCAATCGGCTCCGACACTTCCTCAACCGCAACAGCCTGACGGGTTCCCGGGCCAACATCGCGGCCCATTACGATCTCGGGAACACCTTCTACTCCCAGTGGCTCGACGCCACCATGACCTACTCGGCGGCCCTGTTCGAATCGCCGGACCAGTCCCTGGAGGCGGCCCAGACGGCCAAGTACGAGCGGCTCTGCCGGGAACTGCGGCTGAAGGCCGGCGAACACCTGCTGGAGATCGGCTCCGGTTGGGGTGGCATGGCCAGTCATGCGGCACGGCGCCATGGGGCCAGGGTCACGACCATCACGCTGTCGGAGGCCCAGGCGGCCTACTGCCGGGAGCGATTCGAGCGCGAGGGTATCGCCCATCTGGCCGAGGTGCGGGTGGTCGACTACCGGCGACTCGAGGGCAGGTTCGACAAGATCGTCAGCATCGAGATGATGGAGGCCATCGGGGACCAGTACCTCGAGACGTACTGCCGGACCGTCCAGGACCTCCTCAAGCCCGGTGGCCTCTTCGCGGCCCAATTCATCACGTACCCGGACTCGCGCCACGACGAACTGCGTCGCGGGGTGGACTGGATCCAGAAGCACATCTTCCCGGGCTCGCTGCTGCTCTCGCTGAACCGGGTCAATCAGGCCATGCAACGCACCGGTCGATTGCACCTGCACACGCTGCACGACATGGGCCTCGACTACGGGCGCACGCTCCGCGAATGGCGCCAGCGCTTCAACCTGGGCCTCGACGAGGTCCGGCGCCAGGGCTTCGACGAGCACTTCATCCGCACCTGGAACTACTACCTGGCCTACTGCGAATCGGCCTTCCTCTGGCGGAACATCAGCGTGGTCCAGGCCACCTGGACGGCCCCCAACAACCGCAGCCTGATGGCGGGCTGAGCTCCCTCGGCACCGCATGAGCATTCCCGCCCCGCTGATCCTGATCGCCGGCGGACTCGCCTTCGCGGTGGTGGAGATGCTCCTGACCTTCCGGGTCGCGCGGCGGCTCGGCAACTTCGGGATCGTGGACGTGGTCTGGTCGGCGGGTTTCACGCCGCTGGTCCTGCTGTACCTGGGTCTCTCCACGTTTCACGGACATCGGGCCGCGCCGGAGGGCGACCCCCTCGCATCGGCCCTGCTGCCGAGACTGCCCCTGACCCTCATGGTCGTCGTCTGGAGTCTGCGCCTCGGGTCCCACCTGGGAATCCGGGTCCGTGCCCACCATCCGGTGGAGGACGTCCGGTATGCCCAACTCCGCAGGGAATGGGGTGCGGACACCGACCGGAAGATGCGCGGGTTCTTCCTGCTCCAGGGAGCCCTCCAGGTCGTCCTGTCCGCGCCCTGGCTGATCAGCGGCCTGAATCCGCCCGATCCCCGGACCGGCGCATCGGCGGTGTGCTTCTGGACGGGGGTGGGCCTCTGGGCGGCGGGCATCCTCGGCGAATCGCTGGCCGACCATCAACTGGCCCGATTCCGCGCCGACCCCGACCATCGTGGACGAGTCTGCCAGGAGGGGCTCTGGCGCTATTCCCGACACCCGAACTATTTCTTCGAGTGGCTGGTCTGGGTGGGCTACGGCGTCTTCGCGCTCGCGAGCCCCTGGGGCTGGTTGGGCCTCGCGGCTCCCGCCCTGATGTACCACTTCCTGGTGAACGTGACCGGCATCCCCATGACCGAGGCCCTGTCGGTGAAATCGAAGGGCGAGGCCTACCTGGCCTATCAACGGACCACCAACGCCTTCTTCCCCGGTCCCCCGCACGCGGGATGAGGGAACCCACCCCTCGCATCGACACGGTCGCTCTGCCTCATTGACGATCGACCCGACGAACCGGAGCTTTGGACCCATCGACCGCGCGACCATGAGCACCGTGACCCTCGCCCCGCCACCCGCGAACCCGGGCCCGCCCCTCCAACGGGAGACCACGGCCGGCAATTACTTCGTCGCCAACTATCCGCCGTTCGCCTTCTGGAGTGCCGATGCCGTACCCGCCTTCCATCAGGCGCTGGATCAGGCACCGCAGCCCGGTGTGCCGCTGGGCCTCTACACCCACATCCCCTTCTGCCGGAAGCGCTGCCATTTCTGCTACTTCCGCGTCTACACCGACAAGAACGCCGACGACATCAAGTCCTACCTCGACGCCCTGTTGAAGGACCTGGCGGCCTATGCCCACCGGCCGTTCATCGGCGGGCGCAAACCGCGTTTCATCTACTTCGGCGGAGGCACGCCGAGCTACCTGTCACCGGACCAGCTCCGGTATCTCACCGAGGGCATGAAGCGGTTGCTGCCCTGGGACGAGGCGACCGAGATCACCTTCGAGGCCGAACCGGGCACCCTCACCGACCACAAGCTGCGGGCCATCCGGGAGATGGGCGTGACGCGGCTGAGCCTGGGCATCGAACACTTCGACGACCACATCCTCGAGATCAACGGACGGGCGCATCGCTCCAAGGAGATCGCCAGGGCCTACGGCTACGCCCGGGAGATCGGGTTCCCGCAGATCAACATCGACCTCATCGCCGGCATGGTCGAGGAGACGCCCGAGAAATGGCAGGAAGCCGTGGCCAAGGCGGTGGCATTGGAACCCGACTCGGTGACGATCTATCAGATGGAGGTGCCCTACAACACGGGCATCTACCGGCAGATGAAGGCCGAGGGCAAGCTGGTCGCTCCGGTGGCCGATTGGGACACCAAGCGTCGCTGGGTCGACGAGGCCTTCCGTGCCTTCGAGGCGCGGGGCTACACGGTCACCAGCACGACCACGGTGGTGAAGGATCCTGCGCGGGTGAAGTTCGAGTACCGCCAGGGACTCTTCAGCGGGGCCGATCTGCTGAGCATCGGCGTGGCGAGCTTCGGCCATCTCAATCGGGTGCACTACCAGAACCACCACGACTTCCAGCCGTACGTCGATGCGGTCAACGCCGGCCAGTTGCCCACCTACCGCGCCTACGTGCTGCCCGACGACGAGCGGTACCTGCGGGAGTTCATCCTGCAACTCAAGCTGGGGAACGTGGCCATCGACGCCTTCACCGAGAAGTTCGGGGAAGATCCACGGACCCGCTTCTCTGCCCCGCTGGCCACCCTGAGATCCTGGGGATTCCTGGTGGAGGCGGAAGGCCATCTGGGATTGACCCGCGACGGATTGCTGCAGGTCGACCGGCTGCTCCAGGAATTCTTCAAGCCCGAGCACCGCACCGGCCGCTATGCCTGAATCCGCCTCAGCGAATCCCATCCCCCACCCACCGGCCGCGACCGGCCCGCGCCTGAGCCATCTCGACGATCAGGGCCAGGCCCGCATGGTGGACGTCTCGGCCAAACCCGCCCTGCTCCGCGAGGCGGTGGCCAGCGGGGAGATCCGATTGTCGTCCGCCACGCTCGACCTGATCGAATCCCATCGACTGGCCAAGGGCAACGTGCTGGCCACGGCCCGGATCGCCGGGATCCAAGCGGCCAAACGCACCGGGGAATTGATCCCGATGTGCCATCCGCTGCCGATCTCCCATTGTGAGATTCACTTTGAAACACCCGATTCCCGCGACCGCATCCGCATCACCGCATCGGCACGGATCACCGCGGCCACCGGCGTGGAAATGGAGGCCCTGACCGCCGTATCGGTGGCGGCGCTGACGCTCTACGACATGTGCAAGGCGGTGGACAAGGCCATGGTCATCGGCGAGATCCGCCTCCTCAAAAAGACCAAGACGCCCGCCGCGGCCTAAGCCATTGAGGTCACCGGACCGTCGGAGCCACGGCAAAGATCACCGGCACCGCCACTGCTCCTGGGCGCAACCAGCGGAACCTCTGCTGGCGGGAACGCTGCTCTGATTCCTTCACTGATCTCTTCACTGATCTCTTCACTGATCTCTCAAGGCTTCGCCGGATCGGACCCTCCGGGAGCACGACTGCAAAGGGCAAGCAGGGTGCCCCTCGACGACAGCCCCCCAAATGAAAAAACCCGCTGGGATCACCAGCGGGTTTTCGAAAGTTTGGCGGCCTCGGTCGGGACCGTACTGGACGGTCCACGGAAGGAAGGTCTACGGACGGGGGCGGGATCTGAAGGTTCGGAAAAATTTTTGACCCGAACTTTGGATCGATGACTGAAGCTCACGCCTCGGCATCGAAACCCACCCATCCATGCCTCACGGACGGTTCGGATCGGCACCGGCGTAGGCGCTGATCTTGGTCGGAGGAGGCAGCGGGTTGCCTTTGTTGTCGGTCACCGGGGTGGTGACGATCGCCGTGCTACCCGGAATGTTGATGGTCTTGGCCGTCCTCGCGGAGGTATCCTTCATGGTGCGGCGGGCCTTGGCCAGCGTGACCTCGCCACGAACCTCGGCCTTCTGGGCCGGGACCAAGCGGTCGGCGGTCGCGAGGATCACCTCGTCCTGACCTTCGGTGGCGAAGGTGGCGGCGGCGACCACGGTGCGGGCCATCTGGGGAGCGACTTCCAAGCAGGCGGCGACGACGGCCTCGGTGGCCTCGGGCGCCTTGCGGAGCACCGCGCCCACCACGGTGGACAGGGCGTTCGGATGATTCTTGGCGACAGCAACCACGGCGGCCTTGGCGGTCTCGACGCGATCGGCCTTGTCGGCGGACACCACCATCTTGGCGGCGACGGCCGGCATGTCGATGACCTTCGAAGCCAGGATCTTCTGGGTCAGAGCCTGCGACTCGGTGGAGGTGAGAGCGAAGGCCGAGGAACCCACCATCAGGGAGGCGGCGCCGATGAGGACGGAGTGTTTCAGGAGATTCATATACAAGGCTCTATGACAAACTTTGTGTGTGGAATAAACCGGAACGACCAGACTGCGTCAACCCTTTATCTGAAAAAGTTTTCCACATCGGATTTCGTTCCTTCAAGGCATCCATGGGCTGGATTTCGGACCCCTTTTCGGACCATTTCGACCCCGTTCAGGCCGCGCGGCGCTGGGCGGCCCGGGGCTGCTCCCGTCGCCGGATTCGGGGCGGGATCTCCCGACGGACCACGCGGGCATCGACCTCCACCCCGATCACATCCTCGAGGTCCGGCAATTCGAAGAGGAGGTCCCGGAACAACTCCTCGGTGAGCGCGCGCAAGGCCCGGGCTCCGGTCTTGCGTCGGGAGGCCATGGCGGCCAACTCGGCGATGGCCTCGTCGGTGAAGGTCAGCGACACCCCGTCGAGCGCCAGCAGTTTGGCGAACTGACGGGTGAGGGCGTTGCGGGGCCGGGTGAGCACCTCGGCCAGTTGGGGCTCCGTCAGCTCATCCAGGGCGGTCACCACCGGCAGGCGCCCGATGAACTCCGGAATGAATCCGAAACCCAGGAGGTCTTCGGGCTCCACCCGATGCAGGAGCGGCACCTCGTCCGGTGAGGGTCCACCGGCGGGGAGCTCAGGAGTGGACACCGGGTCGGCCCTTCGGGATTCGGCCCCGAAACCGATGAAACGGCGGCCGAGGCGCCGCTCGATGATGCGCTCCATGCCCACGAAGGCCCCGCCGCAGATGAACAGGATCTGGGTGGTGTCGATGCGGATGTATTCCTGCTGGGGGTGCTTGCGACCCCCTTGCGGAGGCACATTGCAGACCGTCCCCTCGAGGATCTTCAGGAGGCCCTGCTGCACCCCCTCGCCGGAGACGTCGCGGGTGATGGAGACGTTCTCGGTCTTGCGGGCGATCTTGTCGATCTCGTCGATGTAGACGATGCCCATCTGGGCGCGCCGGACGTCGAAATCGGCGGCCTGGAGCAACCGGAGGACGATGTTCTCGACATCCTCGCCCACGTAGCCGGCCTCGGTGATGACCGTGGCGTCGGCGATGGCGAAGGGCACGTCGAGGATCTTCGCCAGGGTCCGGGCCAGCAGGGTCTTGCCGCAGCCGGTGGGGCCCAGCATCAGGATGTTGCTCTTCTCGATCTCCACGCCGGCCAGATCGTCGCCCACCGCCGACCCCACCGCGGGATCGGTGCCCGGGTCGGCAGCCCCGGCATCGACCGGGGACGCGGCGGCCATCACGCGCTTGTAGTGATTGTGGACGGCGACGCTGAGGGTGCGCTTGGCACGGTCCTGGCCGATGACGTGCTCGTCGAGCCGTCGCTTGATCTCGGAGGGCCTCGGGATCCGGAAGGCGCGAAGCGCCGGACCCTCGACCTCGGCGCGCGCCTCCTTCTCGAGCACACCGCTGCAGACGCCGACACAGGCGTCGCAGATGTACACGCCGGGGCCCGCGATCAACCGCTTCACCTCGGCCTTCGACTTGCCGCAGAAGCTGCACATCGTGATCTGGGTCGCACGCGCCATGGGGTGAGGATCGACGGAAGGCCGGGAGCCGCAACGGGAAAACGGCCTCCGACAGGTTCGCCCGGGTCGGGGAAATCCGGCATGCGGTCAGCGCAGCTCCGGGGCGGCAAATCCCGGGGATGTCAGGCCTTGGAATCCGGGGTGCCGAGGGCGGGAAGGTCGCGCCGGCTGGCCACCACCTCGTCGACCAGGCCGAACTGTCGGGCCTCTTCGGACGACATGAAGTTGTCGCGGTCGCAGGCGCGCTCCACCACCTCGTAGGGTTGGCCGGTATGCTTGGCGAGGATGGTGTTCAGGCGCTCCTTGAGCTTCAGCATGAACTTGACCCGGATCTCAACGTCGCTGGCCTGGCCCTCGGCGCCTCCGAGCACCTGGTGGATCATGATGTTGGCATTCGGGAGGGCGAAGCGCTTGCCCTTGGTGCCTCCGGCCAGCAGCACCGCCCCCATGCTGGCGGCCTGGCCGACGCAGTAGGTGTTCACGTCGCAGGTCAGCCATTGCATCGTGTCGTAGATGGCCAGCCCGGCGGTGACGCTGCCGCCCGGGGAGTTGATGTAGAAGTGGATGTCCTTCTTGGGGTCGGTCATCTGGAGGAAGAGGAACTGAGCCACGATGACGTTGGCGACCATGTCATCGACCGGCGTTCCCAGGAAGATGATCCGGTCCACCAGGAGGCGGCTGTAGAGGTCGTAGCCCTTCTCTCCGCGGCCGGTCTGCTCGATGACGTAGGGAATGTTGACGAAGTTGCGCATGGTCGTTCTTTCAGCGTCGCATCGTAGGTTTGGCCCCGGGGAGCGTCAAGGAACCCGGTCCGGCGGGGATACGGCGACAGCGCGACGACGCCCGGGATCCTCGCGGGGCTTTTTCATCGACCCGGAAGACACGCCGACGGCACGATCGGTCCATCGACTCCGGGGGGACCGCCTCCGGGGCCGGAACCCGAACCCCGACGACCTCGATCCGCTCCCCGGGGGCCCGAGCGCTCCCGGCATCCCCGTGTCCGCCCCCATCGCCCCAACGCTCCAGCTCCGGCACGCCTACGGGTTCGCCGTGTTCAACGCGCTGTCCTTCCAGGTGGTGCTCGGGGGGCCGATGGTGCTCTACGCCAAGTCGCTGGAGGCCAACGCCACGCTGCTGGGGATCGTGGCCGGGATGATGCCGCTCCTGACCATCAGCCAGATTCCCGCCGCCGCCCACGTCGACCGGGTGGGCTACAAGCGCTTCGTGGTGTCCGGATGGTCGGCGCGGATCGTCTTCGCCTTCCTCATGGCCCTGACACCGTTGGCCGGACCGTGGATCGGCCGGGGCGGGCAATTGACCCTCCTGCTGGTCCTGCTGCTGGGCTTCAACCTCTGCCGGGGCATCGCCAGCAGCGCCTGGCTGCCGTGGATCACGGGACTGGTGCCGCTCGAGCAACGGGGCCGCTACCTCGCCGGCGACCAGGCCTCCTCCAACGGGGCCAGTCTGGTCTGCTTCCTCATCGTGGCCGGGCTGCTCGGGGCCGGCGGGTTCCTGCCCGCGCCCGCGCAGCCGTGGCAGTTCGCGCTGGCCTTCGGCTTCAGCGGGATCATGGGGGTGATCAGCCTGCGGTTCCTCCGACGGATGCCCGACACGCCCGTGCCTCCCCACGAGCGCTCCGGGACCGGCCGGGTCCCCTGGGCGGCCATCGCGTCGCATCCCCCGTTCCGGAGGCTCCTGGAACTGAATGCGGTCTGGTCGCTGGCCTACGGCGGGCTCGCCACCTTCGTCATCGCCTTTCTGAAAAGCGGGGCCGACCTGCCCGACGGGTCCATCCTCGTGCTGATGGCGGCGCAATTCCTGGGCGGTCTCGGTGCCTACGGATTCGGTGGCCGGCGGCTGGACCTGCACGGGAGCAAGCCTGCCTTCGGCTTCATCATGCTCGCCGGATGCCTCGTAGCCGCGGGCTGGTTCCTGATGGCGTCCGGGGTCTGGAGGCCCCGGATGGCGCTGGTCCTGGCCTTCATCGTGCCGCTGGGGCTGCTCAACGCCCTGCATTCGGCGGCCAACAACCGACTGGCCATGGCCATCGTGCCCCGGATGGGCCGCAACCATTTCTTCGCCCTGTTCACGGTGGTCTGGCAGGTGACGCTCGGGCTCTCGCCGGTGCTCTGGGGACTGCTGATCGACGGGGTGGGCGACTCCCGGACCCGATGGCTGGGAATGGATTGGAACCGCTACAGCCTGTTCTTCGGCCTGGTCGTGCTGAGCTTCCTGGCGGCCTTCCGGGCCAGCCTTCGACTCGAGGAACCGCAGGCCGCCCCTGTGGAGACCCTGCTCCGCGATCTCTTCCTCCAGGAGCCCCGCCGGATCTTCACCCGGGCCCTCGGACGGAACGCCTGATCCCCGGATCATCGGCCGATCCGTCGATCCGATCCCGGAAACGGTGGGGCGGCAAGACCGACCGCTCGCACCCGGCACGGGTTTCCCCGGAGACCGAGCCCTTCTTCAAAACCGCCGCCAAAATCGGGGATTCGCGGGTTGGCATCGTCGGTGCTTCACAAGGACCCGCTGAACATCATGAACCGATCCTTCGCCAACGATCCGCTGTGGAGCTCCCTCGTCGAACAATTCCGTGAGGCCTGCGTGTTGCGACGCAACGGCCGCCACGAGGAGTCGGAGCAGCTGCTCCAGACCGAACTGCCCAACAAGATCGCCGCCTGGTCCAAGCAACCGCTGGCGGTGGGCGTCGACCGGAGGACGGTGCTCGAGAACATGTTCCACGACGAGCAACGCCGGGTCGAGGAGGCCTTCTTCGTCCAGAAGCTGGTGGCCACGCAGATCGAGGAGCAGCTCCTGCCCAAGCTCTGCTTCATGATCGCCGAGGAGTTGCGGGACGTGGTCCGTTCCGAGATGCGCGGAGGCAACGACTTCGGGGATCTCCTTTCGCGACGTCGGACCCAGTCGCCCGCGCGTCCGCGGGTCGAGTTCGACGAGCCGCCCATCCGGATGACGGAGGGCGAACCCCATCTGCAGGCGGCCTGACCCCGCACAGGCCGCAGAGGCACGACGTGCGCGGCGCACCGGCCCCCGGTTTCCGATCCATCCAGGACCTTCAGGCACGGGGGACGTCGCAAGGCGGTCCCCTGGCTCGTTTTCCGTTCCGAGATTCAGTCCACCGTGTCCATCTGGGCACCGGGGCAGAACTCGGTCGAGGCCATGCGGCGACGGCTGCCGGTCACGCGTGTCTCGTTCACAGGGTTCGGTCGGAGCATCCGCTTCTGACGTTCCCGGTCGCCGGCCCCCTTCACCACGGGGATGGGCTTGCCGGTGTTGATGTCGAGGCCGGTCACGTACATGGCGGCCGATCCGGTCATGGGCAGCGGGATGAAATCCTGCACCTGCTGCAGGTTCCACTTCTCCTCCTTGAGGAACTGCTCCACCGCCCCCATCTCCTTCTCGGTGCATCCCGGAAAACTCGAGATGAAGTAGGGCACCAGGTACTGCTCCTTGCCGGCCTGCTCGCTCAGGTCGAAGAACTTGTCCATGAACGCCGGGAAGTCGCCGGCCGGCTTGCGCATGCGTCGCAGCACGTCGGGGTTCATGTGTTCGGGGGCCACCTTCATGTGTCCCGACACGTGGTTCTGGACCAGTTCCTTCATGTACTCCGGGGTCCGCAGGGCGACATCCATGCGGATGCCCGATTGCACGAAGACGTGCTTCACCCCGGGCTGGGTCCGGGAGCCCTTCAACAGGTCGAGACCGGCCTTCTCGTTGATCTCGAAGACGGGGCAGATCGACGGCCACAGGCAGCTCGGCCGATGGCACTTCTTGCACTCCTCGGCATGGCCGTTGCGGGCCCCGTAGAGATTGGCGGTGGGTCCGCCCAAGTCGGACACCGTGCCCCGGAACGTGGGCGACGACGACAACTTGCGGATCTCCTTGAGCACCGAGTCGATGCTGCGGCTGGAGAGGAACTTGCCCTGATGGAACCCGAGTCCACAGAAGGTGCATCCACCCGGGCATCCGCGCGACACGATGATGGAGTCCTTGATCGTGGCGAAGCCGGGCACCGGCTCGGTGTAGCTCGGATGCGAGGCCCGCATGAAGGGGAGCTCGTACAGGGCGTCGAGGTCCGGGCCATCGATGGGGAAGGCCGGGGGCTCCTGCAACAACGCCCGGTTGCCATGCATCTGCACCAGCCGTCGGCCGCTGTGGGGCGTCTGCTGGGCCTCGACCACCTTGGTCAGGCGCATGAGGTGGGTCTTGTCGGCCTGCAGGTCTTCCCACGAAGGCAGGATCAGGCAGTCCGACAGGTCGGCCTCGGCTGTCGCCTTGCCGCCCAGGAACAAGGCGGTGCCACGGATGCCCGAGAAATCGCGATTGCCCGCCCGCAGCCGGGCCACGATCTCGCGGACGGCCGACTCGCCCATGCCATACACGAGCACATCGGCCTTGGCGTCGGCCATGATGGAGGGCTTGAGCTTGTCTTCCCAGTAGTCGTAGTGGGCCACGCGGCGCATGGAGGCCTCCATGCCGCCCAACACGACGGGCACGCCGGGAAAGGCGCGTCGGGCCATCTGCGAATAGACCACGGCCGCATGGTTGGGACGACGTCCGGGAACGCCTCCGGCGCTGTACACGTCGTCCTTCCGGCGATGCCGGGCGGCGGTGTAGTTCGACAGCATGGAGTCGAGGTTGCCCGCCGTGACCCCCACGAACAGACGGGGCGCTCCCATGCCCTGGATCGACTGGATGTCCTTCCAGTCCGGCTGTGCGATGATGCCCACGCGCAGCCCCAGGTTCTCGAGCACACGGCCGATCATGGCCGAGCCGAAGGACGGGTGATCGACATAGGCATCACCCGTGAGGATGAGCACATCCAGTTCGGACCACCCCTTGGCGGTCATTTCCGCACGGGTCATCGGCAGGAATCCGTTGTCGGAACCCTGCGGACCGCGAGCTTTGGCGGGAGTCGAAGCCATCGTGCCATGATGAAAACCCAACCGCGGCCGGATGGCAATCAGAAGAAGACTGATTTAGTCTGATTCAAAAGGGGTCGGTCCCGCATATTTACACTCCGCGGGGCTGGGCCGTCGCCCGCAGGGAACCTCGGGGAAGGGTTGCTTTCGTGCTGTGCGCGAGGGGGGATGGGTTGATCGGTTCCAGAGCGGGCTCTGTCCCAACCCCGCTCCGTTCGGAGGGGGTGTACACTCCGCGGGCCCAGGCCGTCACCCGCAGGGAACCTCGGGGAAGAGTTTGCTTTCGTGCTGCGCGCGAGGGGCTGGGTTGATCGGTTCCAGAGCGGGCTCTGGCCCAACCCCGCTCCGTTCGGAGGGGGTGTACACTCCGCGGGCCCAGGCCGTCGCCCGCAGGGAAGCTCTGATGGAAGAACTCTCGGCTCTGTGCGCCCGGGAACAGAGTGTTCGTTTCCAGAGCGGGCTCCGGACCCATCCCGCTCCGTCGAGGGCCGACCCTTACCGGAAGAACCCGCGGATGGCGGCGATCACCCGATCGACCTGATCGTCGGTGAGTTCGGGATACATCGGCAGGGGCTGGATGCGCCGGCTGACCGCTTCGGCCACCGGATGATCGCCGGGCCGGCCGCCTTGATCGGCATAGCAGCGCTGGAGGTGCAGCGGCACCGGGTAGTAGATGAGCGTGGGGATGCCCGCCGCCTCGAGGTGCTTTTGAAGGGCATCGCGCTGGTCGGTCAGCAGGGCGTAGACATGCCAGACATGGGTGTTGCCCGGGGCGACCACCGGAAGCTCGACCGGCAGATCGGCCAGACCGGCCGAGTACCGCGCGGCGATCTCGGCGCGGCGCTGGTTCCAACGGGCCAGGTGCGGAAGCTTCACGCGCAGGATGGCGGCCTGAAGCTCATCGAGCCGGGAATTGAACCCGTGCAGGTCGTGGTAGTAGCGCTTTTCGATGCCGTGGACGCGCAGCATCCGCAGCTTCTTGGCCAGCACCGGATCCTGGGTCAGGCACATGCCGCCGTCGCCGTCGGCGCCGAGGTTCTTGGTGGGATAGAAGCTGAGGCAGCCGATGCGGCCGATGCCGGCCAGGCCGCGTCCCTGCCAGGTGGCTCCGATGGCCTGGGCGCAATCCTCGACCAGCGAAAGTCCGTGGCGCTCGCACAGCGGCAGCAGGTCTCCGAGCGGCGCGGCCTGACCGAAGAGGTGGACGGGCAACAACGCCTTGGTGCGCGGCGTGATTCGCCGGGCGACGTCGGTCGGATCGACGGTGAAGGTGCGGGGATCGATGTCGGCGAACACGACCTTGGCCCCCAACTGATGGATGCTCTCGGCCGGGGCGATGTAGGTGAAGGGTGTGGTGATGACCTCGTCACCCGGACCGATGTCGAGGGCCTTGAGGGCCAACGTCAGCGCGTCGGAACCGGAATTGACCCCGATGCCGTGGGCGGCTCCGCAGAAGGCCGCGACTTCCTGCTCCAGGGCCGTGACATTCGGGCCCAGAATGAAGTGGCCACCGTCGATGACTGCGGTGACGGCGCGCAGCAACTCCTCGCGCAACGGCGCGGTCTGCGCCCCGGGATTCAGGAAGGGGATGGGAGTCATCGGATGGCACGCCGGCTCAGAAATACCCGGCCTTCTTGCGGTCCTCCATGGCGGCCTCGCTGGCCTTGTCGTCGGCACGGGTGCCGCGCTCGGTGACACGGGCCGCGGCCACCTCGGCGATGATGTCGTCCACCGAATCGGCCGGGCTCTCGATCATGCCCGTGCTGATCATGTCGGCGATGGTCCGCACCCGCACCACCAGCGATTGCACCGGCTCGTTGGGCTTGGGGCGACCGCCCTGATAGGGATCGGGCCGGGACGCATCGGTGTGCGGCGGCGGCACCGGCAACCATTGGCCGCCCCGCCGGAAGCAGTCGCGCCGGTGGCTGAAATAGATGTTGGGCACCTCGAGGCGCTCCTGGCGGATGTATTCCCAGACGTCCATCTCGGTCCAGTTGGACAGCGGGAACACGCGCATGTTCTCGCCCTGATTCAGCCGGGCGTTGTAGAGGTTCCAGATCTCCGGCCGCTGGTTCTTCGGATCCCATTGGCCGAAGGCGTCGCGGAAGCTGAAGAAGCGCTCCTTGGCCCGGGCCTTCTCCTCGTCGCGGCGGGCTCCGCCGATGCAGCAGTCGAAGCGGAACTCCTCGATCGCACCCAGCAGCACCGGGATCTGCAACTGGTTGCGGCTCAATTGCCCCGGCGTCGGCGTGACGAACCCCTTGGCGATGCCCTCGTCGACCGTGCGGACGATGAGCTTGGCCCCCAGCTCCTTGGCGCGACGGTCCCGGAACTCGATGAGCTCGGGAAACTCATGCCCGGTCTCCACGTTGAGGAAGGGCATCGGGATGTCCGAGGGCCGGAAGGCCTTCTCGGCCAGCCGGAGCAGGCAGATGGAATCCTTACCTCCCGAGAACAGCAGGGCCGGGCGCTCGAATTCGGCGGCCACCTCGCGCATGATGTGGATGGCCTCGGTCTCGAGGTACTGGAGGTGGTCGAGTTGGTAGCTTCTCATGGACGACGGGCGGAATCTGGCAGGAGTGGAATCGCGGGGAACCTCGCCGGGCCTCAAGCGGTCGCGGTCGAGGCGACGGCCTTGCCACCCCAGGCGGCATGCAAGCCGCACTCCCGCTTGTCGTCGGCCTTGGCCGGATCGAAGTAATCCCACTCGTTGGGCAGGTCGTTCTCCTTCAGGTAGGCCTCCATCTGGGCATCGCTCCAGTAGAAGAGCGGGCTGAGCTTGAGCGATCCGAAATTGCCGTCGGGGCTGACGATGTCGAGGCCAGCGCGGTTGGGGTTCTGGACCTGGCGCAACGCGGTGATCCAGACCGTGGGTGCCAATTCGCGCATGCCGCGCTGGAAGGGCTCAAGCTTCATGACGGTGCTGAACGCCTTGATACGCTCTTCGTTCTCCGGGGTGGGCTCGGGCATGCCGCCATCGACCGCGTCGTAATGGGCGGCCGTCTTGCGCGGGAGGTAGGCCTTGATGTTGAGCTTCAAGGACGCGCGCAACGCCTCGGCATGCCGGTAGGTGGCCGGGCGGTTGTAGCCGTGATCGACCCACAGCACCGGGATGTCGGGTTGGAGCCGGGTCACCAGGTGCAGGATCACCGCCTCGTACGGGCGGAAGTTGGTCGACACGATGGCCCGTCCGCCGGAGCGCTCCAGTCCCCAGCGGAGGATGTCCAAGGGAGACCGGGTCTTGAGGGCGGCGTTGGCGGCTTGCAGTTCAGCAGGAGTCATCACCGGAAAAAGCAGGAATCCAGAAGGTGGAGGAGCGTCGTCAGGGAGTCCGCTCAGGCGGCGACGGCGGTCTCGGTCGGTTGCTCGGGCCAGAACACCCGGGCCACCCAGTCGCCGAAGCGTTCATCGGCGAGTCGCTCGGCCTTGTAGCGGACCAACAGCGGACGCAGCTCGGTCTCGGTGTCGGTCTCCTTGAGGGTCTCCTTCCAGATCCGGTTGAGGCGCGTGCCGGTGGTGTTGCCGCCGAGCCAGACCTGATAACGGCCCGGGCCTTTGCCCACGAATCCGATCTCGGCCATGTACGGACGCGCGCAACCATTGGGGCACCCGGTCATGCGGATGATGATCTCCTCGTCCCGGAGCCCGACCTCGGTGCAGAGGTCCTGGATGCGGTCGAGCAACGAGGGCAGGAAGCGCTCCGACTCGGCCAATCCCAGGCCGCAGGTGGGCATCGAGGGGCACGACATCGCCGCCGCGTGCAGCACGCCGGCCTGCTTCTCGGTCGCCACCCCGTGCTCGTGGAGCAGCGCGGTGATGGCCTCCTTGTCGGCATCGGTGACATTGGCCAGCACGACATTCTGGTTGGCAGACAGGCGGAATTCCACGCCGTCGAACCGCTCGGCGACCCGGCGCAGGGCCGTCTTCTGGCGGCGGGTCTCGGTATCCTTCACGCGGCCCGATTCCACGAACAGGGTCAGGAACCAGCGGCCATCCAAGGCCTTCTGCCAGCCGTAGGTGTCGGTGGTGGTGACGAACTGCACCGGTTGGGCCGGCTGGAATTCGATGCCCGCACGGCGGGCCACCTCGCCGCGGAACCACTCCACGCCCTTCTCCTGCAGGACGTACTTGAGGCGGGCGTGCTTGCGGTCGGTGCGGTCGCCGAAGTCGCGGAAGACCGTGAGCACGGCCTTGGACACCTCGACCAGCGCCGAGCGAGGGAAGAAGCCGACGACATCGGCCAGGCGCGGGTAGGTCACGGTGTTGCCGTGGCTGCGGCCCATGCCACCGCCGGCCGTCAGGTTGTAGCCGACCAGCTCGCCGTTCCGGACGATGGCGATGAAACCCATGCACTGGGTGAAGATGTCGATGTCGTTCACCGGCGGGATGACGAAGCCGACCTTGAATTTGCGCGGGAGGTAGGTCTTGCCGTAGAGCGGATCGACGAAGTCCTTGTTCTCGGAGGCGTCGAGGTTGAGCTGCACGCCGTCGATCCAGATGGAATGGTAGGCCTTGGTCTGCGGCAGCAACGCCTCGGAGACCTTCTTGGAATCCTCGTACACCTGTTGACGGGCGACGCTGATGGCCGGCATGGGCGAGGCCATGACGTTGCGGTTCACGTCACCGCAGGCGGCCAGCGTGTCGATCATGGCCTGGTTGATCTCGCGCATGAGCGGGCCGAGGCGATCCTTGACCACGCCGTGGAACTGGACGCTCTGGCGGGTGGTCAGGCGCAGGGTGTTGTTGGCGCGCTGGGTGGCGAGGTCGTCGAGGGCGATCCATTGACGGGCGCTCAGGACGCCGCCCGGGATGCGGCCGCGGATCATCCAGATATACAGTTTGCCGCTCTTGCGCAGGTCGCGGTCGTCCTGCTGGTAGATGCCGTGGAACTTGAGGAACTGCTCGTCGTCGGCCGAGAAGCACGGGGCCGCGGGATCGGCCAACGTGGCGGCGATGTTCCCGGCCAAGGTCGGGATGGCCGTCTTGAGTTCTTCGTTGCGGCTGGGTTTTTTGACGGGGGCTGCTTCGGTGCTCATTTCCAAGATGCCCGTCTTGGGAGACGCGACAGGCGGACGACAGCATCGCTGACGGTCGCCCCGATTCAAAGTCGGAAAACAACCGATACCCGATGATTCCGGTAGGATTTCAAGGAGGATCAAGGGCCGGACCACGTCCTGGATGGGGGTCGGGACTCCTGCGGTGCGACGGCGATCCGCTCCTCGGAATTTCGGTTTGCCGCTGATGTCGTCGCTCCGCCAGATTGTCGCCATGCAATCGACGTTCACGGGGCCGGTCTATGTGGTGGGAGACAACATCGACACCGACCAGATCATCCCGGCCCAGTTTCTGAACCTGATTCCGACGATCCCCGAGGAGTACGAGAAGCTCGGGGCCTATGCATTGTGGGGATTGCCCGACTCGCTGTACCCGACACGTTTCGTGAAGGAGGGGGCCCTCGACACGGAATATCCGATCGTGATCGCCGGGCGCAATTTCGGCTGCGGCAGTTCGCGCGAGCATGCGCCGATCGCGATGGGTTCAGCCAATTGCGAGGTGGTGGTGGCCGAGAGCTACGCGCGGATCTTCTTCCGGAACTGCGTGGCGACTGGCGAGGTGTATCCGGTGGAGACCGAGTCGAACCTGCGGGAGTTTTTCAAGACGGGCGATGTGGCGACGGTGGACATCGATACACAGACGATCCGCCATCACGGCACGGGCAAGACCTACGCGCTGAAGCCGCTGGGCGAGGTGCGGCCGGTGATCGATGCGGGCGGGATCTTCGATTACGCCCGGCAAAACGGCATGATTCCGCAGAAGGCCTGAGGGGTCAGTCCCACCTTTTTACACAAAGGTCACCCCAGCCTCTTCATGGCTCCGCAGTGGGAACGGATCCGGTAGGGATTCGGATCTCCATGGTCGCAGAATGGCTCCGCGGACCGGGGCCTGCGCTCGCAGGGAAGCTCGGGGGAGGAGGACCATTCGCGCTACGCGCGAGGGGAAGTGGTGTTCGCTTCCAGTGCTCGCTCCGACCCCGGCCCGCTGCCGCCAATGACTTCTTCGGTCAAAAGGGCCAGTGGGGTCACTGCTGTTGACACAAGCTCCACCCAACCTCTTCAGGCCCCGCAGTGGAACGGGTGCGGTGGGGATTCGGATGTCCATGGTCGCAGAATGGCTCTGCGGGTCCGGGCCTGCGTTCGCATGGAAGCTCGGACAAGGAAAGGCCGTTCGCGCTGCGCGCGAGGGGATGGGAGTGATCGCTTCCCGAGCTCACTCCGACCCGGTCCCGCTGCCGCCCGTGCCTTCATGGGTCATGGATTGGCCGGCGGCCAAGGGAAATGCCCCGAGAATTCAGGTCCCTCAAGTGTCGCTACTTCAGTGGCCGGGCTTTTGCGGCTTCAAGGGATCTGAGCACGGCGCAGAGGGCGTCGAGGCGCGGAGTGGGGATTCCGGCGCGGCGGGCCTCGCGCTGAGGCTCGTAGAAGATGGCGTCGAGTTCCATGGGGCGGCCCATCTCGAAGTCGATGACGGTGGAGGGACGATAGGCTCCCATGGTGACGGTGCGCTCCAGTTCCGCGTCGGCATAGGCGGGGTCGATGGGATGACCCAGTGCCGTGGCGATGGCGATGGTCTCGCCCATGAGTTCACGGGCGAGAGGACGCCAGGCAGGAGTTTCCAGAACATCCTTCGCCGAGAGGGCCCGATCGAGGGGACGCCCAGGAACCCATTGGCCCAGCGAAACGCTGTCGAGGCCGGCCGAACCGGCCACACCGAGGCCGTTGAAGGGGATGTTCCAGACGAGCTTGCGCCAACGGGCTTGCCGCAAATCGGGACAGACCTCACAGGGGATGCCTGCAGCCTCGAACGCGGTGGCCAAGGAACGGGTGCGGTCGGTGGGCCCCCCGAGGTGTTCACCGAGAAGGATGGTTCCTCGGTCGATGTGACGGATCCGACCCGGGGCCGTGCGGTTGAGACTCACCAGGCACAAGCCGCCGAGGACCTGGCCGGCCGGCACGATGCGGGCGAGCGCCTCTTCGTTGCCGAGGCCGTTCTGCAAGGTGAGCACAGCGGTCTGCGGCCCGACCCAGCCGGGAACCAGCCGGGAGAACTCGCCGTTGGCCGTGGTCTTCAGGCCGATGAGGACCAGGTCGACCATGCCCGCGGACTCGGGCACCCGAATGCAGTGGGGCCGGGCATGGAACTCACCGCCCCGGTCGCTGACGACATGGACTCCCTCGCGGGCAACCACGTCGTGGTCGGCCCGCAACTGGAACCAGACATCGTGACCGGCGCGGGACAGGAGGGCGCCGTAGTAGCTGCCCAGCGCCCCGCACCCGATGACGGCGATCTTCATCGCGGAATGGCGACAACCCCGGACCTCAGAGAGCGGCGACGATGGCGGCTCCCATTTCGCGGGTGCCCACGCGGCGGGCTCCGGTCTCGCTCGCCGAGAAGATGTCGCCGGTGCGCAGGCCCTGGGCGATGGCCTTGCCGACGGCGGCGTCCACGGCGTCGGCCGCGGCGTTCAGGCCGAAGCTGTAGCGCAGCATGAGGGCGACGGAGAGGATCTGGGCGATGGGGTTGGCGAGATCCTTGCCGGCGATGTCCGGGGCGGTGCCGCCGGCGGGCTCATAGAACCCGAAGGTCTGCTGGCCATTCGTCGCACCGAGGCTGGCGCTGGGCAACATGCCGAGGGAACCGGCCAGGGCGGCGGCCTCGTCGCTGAGGATGTCGCCGAAGAGGTTCTCGCACAGCACCACGTCGAACTGGGTCGGACGCAGCAGGAACTGCATGGCGCCGTTGTCGACGAACATGTGCTCGAGGGTCACGTCGGGGAATTCGCGGGCGATGCGGGTGACCACCTCGCGCCACAGCACGCCGTTCTCCAGCACGTTGGCCTTGTCGATGCTGGTGAGCTTCTTGCGACGCAACTGGGCCGCCTTGAAGCCGACGCGGGCGATGCGCTCGATCTCCGAGGTGGTGTACACCATGGTGTCGATGGCACGGGTCTGGCCGTTGCCCAGGTCCTCGGTCTTCTTGGGCTCGCCGAAGTACAGGCCACCGGTGAGTTCACGGACGACAAGGATGTCGATGCCGTCGCCCTGACGCTCGGGCCGCAGCGGGCAGGCATGGGCCAGGGCCTTGGGCAGGCGCACCGGACGGAGGTTGGCGAAGAGGCCGAATTCCTTGCGGATGCGCAGCAGGGCGGCGCGTTCGGGGCGCTGTTCCTTCGGGATGGTCGGGTCGCGGTCGGGCAGACCCACCGAGCCGAACAGAATGGAATCGGAGCGGCGGCACAGCTCCAGCGTCGCGTCGGGCAAGGCCTTGCCTGCGGCATCGATGCCGGCCCAGCCGACCGGTGCCTCGGTGACTTCGAACTTCAGGGAGAACTTGTCGCCCACGGCACGGAGGACGCCCAAGGCCTCCCGCATGACTTCAGGGCCGATGCCATCGCCGGCGAGGGCGGCGATCCGATAGGTGTTGGAACTCATGTGCGGGGCCCAGTGTGGGAAGCCCGGGCGGCCCGGGAAAGCGCGTTTATGGGTCCCGGGGGAACGGCGGATTCCGGGCGGTTCAACGCGGCGCGACCTCCGGACGCCAGTTCCGGAGAATGCGGGCCAGGTCATCGGTCCTGCGCCGGGCGGCCTCTCCGGTGGGATGCACCGTCGAGTCGGCGTAGTCCTCGCGTCGGGTGTTCACGCCCATTGAAGGATCGGGCAGCACCGGCACGAGTCGGCCCACATCCTCGAGGAACTGGCGATGGGCCTCCACCATCACCGGACGATCGGCTTCGGAACCGTAGAACCACGGGATGGCATAGGCCAGGATCACGCCCTTGCGATCGCACTCGGTTTTCAGGCTGGAGAGCCAGGCCCGAGCCTCGGGCGAGAGGGCCCCCGGACCCGGACCCGGTGAGGCCACGTCGCGACGGGCGGCCACCTCGTGCCAACCGCCAGGGCGGATCTCGTCGAGGCCGTAGCGATACCAGGGCTGCCGGAGGAGGGCCTTGCCCAGCAGTGTGAAGAGGTGCTGGCCGCCCGGTCGCAGACCCAGCAACCGGCTGGGCCATTCCCATCGACCCGGTTCATTCCAGAGATGCCAGGTGCCGTTGGCCGCGGCGAGCTGCACACCGAGCGATTTCCATTCGATCGGACCGGTCAGGAGTCCGGGCTCGATGCTCAGGATCAGCCGGTCGCCGGGCCGTGCCCAGTCCATCGCATAGCGTCCCAGGAACTTCGCGCCCGCACCGGCACCGAGGCCGAGATTGAGGACATTCAGGCCGTGCGCCTCGCGCATCCGGACCGGATCGATGGAAGTCATGCAGCCCGAGCCACCGACCACCAGCACGCGGTTGGATGGCGACAAGCCCGTCGCCCACGCCCGCTTCGCCTCATGGACCCCACGAAAGAAACGGACCTCGGGGTTCCACCGGAGCGTGTACAGCGCCCCCACCGACCACGCCAGGACGGCCGCCATCAGGAGCCTCAGCGCCAGACGCGGAACCCGGGGCGGAACGGGCTGTTCAGAAGGCGAAGTAGATGAAGTCATTCTGATCCCCCGGTGCCAACCACACGGTCAGCAGCACCAACACGACCAACACCCCGGGACGCACCAGCAGCGAATAGGGCTCACCACCCCGTGCGAGCGAACGCCATTCGGCCAGCAGGGTGAGGGCGCACAGTCCCAAGGTGCCGGCCAGAGTCACCAGGTCCGCCGTCGAGAAAGTGGTCTTCAATGCCATCAACGCCGCCGGGCCATAGGCCGCGGGGTGAGCCAGCGTGGCCAACTTGGCTGCAAGCTCCGCGGTATTCGTCTCGTAGAAGAAGAGCCACGAGAACGCGGCGATGATCACCGTGCCCAACCATCCCAGAGGGGCCGGCACGCTCACCCGGGCCATGAGCCGGGCCGCGATCAGCCAGACGGCATGCACGCCGCCCCAGAGGACGAAGTTCCAACCGGCCCCATGCCAGATGCCCGAAACGAGGAACACCACGGCCACGTTGAACGCCCAGCCCCGGCCCCTCCCGCCGCCGAGCGGCACATAGATGTAATCCCGGAACCATTGGCTCAAGGTGACATGCCACCGACGCCAGAACTCCGCAGGTCCCGTAGCGCAATACGGGCTCAGGAAATTGAGCGACAACCGGATGCCCAGGCAGCGGGCGATGCCCACGGCAATCAGGCTGTAGCCGGCGAAGTCGTAGTAGATGCGCAGTCCGAAAATCCCGTTCGCCAACCAGATCTGGTAGGCATTGGTGCTGGGTCCCCGGTGGAACTGCGCGGCCAGATTGTCGGCCAGGGCGCATTTGAAGAAGAGTCCCAGCGCCATCCAGCGGAAGCCCGCATCGATGTCGACGGCCGACCACCTCAGTCGGAATCCCTCGATCTGCGGCAGCAGGGCCTCGCGGCGTTCGATGGGACCCGCCACGATTTGCGGGAAGAATCCGGCGAAATTGAGGAAATCGAACCAGCGGGGCAACGGCTCCCGACGGATGAGCGTATCCACCGCGAAACCCACCAACTGGAACGTGTAGAACGAAATGCCCGCGGGAATGGCCACCGAACCGGTCCACGAGCCGGCGCCGCCCCAGACATCGCGCCACAGAAAATCGGCGTACTTGTAATACAGGAGCGGCAGCAGTTGCAGCGGCACCACCACCGCCAAGATCCACCGCCCGTGCGCGGCAGGTCGCCGTGAACCCCAGGCCACGCACGCGAACGTGAAGACCGCCACGCCCAGGTGGATGACGAAGGTGAGCCAACTGACCAGACCCAGCAGCACCAGTCCGAGGATGAGCAGGAACCACCGGTCGAAACGGCCGTCGCGGACCGTCGCCGAGCCAATGAACGCCCACCGGAATCCTGCGGCCACCAACAGGGCTGCCAGCAGGCATTCCCAGAAACGCAGGTCGGCGAAATTCATGGTCCTTGAGGAGCGGAGCCGGAGCTCCGAAGCGGGATCGCTCCGGGAGTCCGTTGCAAAAGGTCGGCCGCGTCAAGAGCCCGGAGCAGCCATGGCCGACGGTGGAAAGACCTCCTCCAGTGCCTCGGCCAAGGCGGAGACCATCCGGCGCAATTGGGTGCGGGTGGTGCAATACGGCGGCATCAGGGCGATCACGCTGCCGATGGGCCGGGTGAGGACCCCGCGGCGGGCCATGGCCTCGCAGACCCGGATGCCCGCGCGCTCTTCGAGCCGGAACGGGGCGCGTGTGCGCCAGTCCCGGACCAGTTCCACGCCGGCCACCAGGCCGACCTGGCGCACATCGCCCACGTTGGGGTGTCGCCACAGACCCGACAGTTCCGAGGCCAAGGCGCGCTCGAGGGCCCGCCGGCGGCGCACCCCGGCCGGCGCCGACAACAACGCCGCGCTGGCCAGCGAGGCGGCCGCACCCAGAGCGTTGCCCGTGTAGCTGTGGCCATGGAAGAAGGTCCGGAAGTCGGCGTATTCGCCGAGGAAGGAGTCGAAGACGGCCCGCGTCGTGAGCGTGGCGGCCATGGGCAGGTATCCTCCGGTCATCCCCTTGGCCACGGCCAGGAGATCGGGCACCACCCCCTCGTGCTGGGTGGCAAAGGCGTGGAATCGGTCTCCGGTCCGGGTGCCCACGCCGGTGCGTCCGAAGCCGGTCATCACCTCGTCGGCGATCAGGAGCGCTCCGTGGCCTCGTGTGAGCTCGGCGACCCGGGACAACCAACCCTCCGGGTGGGCGATCATCCCGGCCGCGCCTTGCATCCGGGGCTCGACGACCAGAGCCGAGAACGGCCGAGCCCGGGCACGGGCACGGTCGAACGCCTTCTCGACGCCCGAGACGCACTCCCACTGGCACCGCCGGTAGGATCGGGCATCGGCGCGCTCGGGTTGGGCCCGGTTGAAGGGACACCGGTAGCACCCGGGCGCGGGAACCGACTCGGTGGGGAACAAGAGGGACGACCACGTCCGGTGGAAGAGGTCGATCTGACCGACGCTGACCGCTCCGATCGTGTCGCCATGGTAGGCTCCCTTCACCGACAGGAAACGCGGTTTGCGGACCAGACCGCTGCGGCGGGTGTGCTCGGCGGCCAGCTTGAGGGCGGCCTCCACGGCCGTGGATCCGTCATCGGAATAGAACACCTTTTCCAGCCGTGGCTGACCCTTCGGTCCCCGGGCCAGACCCACCAGTCGTTCGGCGAGTTCCGCCGCCGGGCCACTGGCCAGACCCAGGGCCGAGGTGTGGGCCACCCGACCCAACTGACGCCGGATGGCCGCATCGATGCGGGGATTCCGGTGGCCGTGGAGGTTGGTCCAGATCGACGCATTGGCATCGAGAAACTCCCGACCCTTCACGTCCCGCAACACGGCCCCCTGCCCTTCGACCAGCACGAGGGGTTCGGTGCGCAACCAGTCCTGCATCTGGGTGAACGGATGCCAGACGTACCGGTGATCGAGCTGGGCGAGGCGGTGCATCAGAGGGTCCTTCAAAAAGGGGGGGGAGGCATCTGGATGCAGGCCCGGTTGAAGGCCTCTTCCAGACTGTCCAGGTCGGCCGCGGTGTGGGCGGCGCTGAAGGTGAGGCGCAGTCGGGCCGCGCCCCGGGCCACCGTGGGATGGCGGATGGCGGGAACCCACACCCCGGCCGCCCGCAGCCGATCCGCCAGGGCCACGGCCGCGGCCTCGTCTCCCACAGACACCGGCAGGATGTGACCCACGGAACCGTCGGATGCGGCGGATCCCGCGGGCTCCGGGAACGCCCGGGCGACCACTCGAGCTCCGGCGGCCGCCACCGAGCGCAAGCGCTGGCGCGCCTCCTCGCCGTCGCGGGTGAGCATCAGTTCGAGCGCGGCGGTCGCGGCGGCCGCGGCGGCGGGAACGGGAGCCGTGGAGAAGATGAAACTCCGGGCCCGATTCACCAGGAGATCGATCAAGGCCCGCGAACCGGCGATGAAACCGCCGGAAGACCCCAGCGCCTTGCCCAGGGTTCCCATGCGGATCTCGATCCGCCCACCCAATCCCAGTTGCGCCGCGAGACCCCGACCTTCCGGACCCATCACGCCGGTGCTGTGGGCCTCGTCGAGCATGAGCCAGGCACCATGGCGCTCCTTGAGTTCGACCAGTCCGGCCAGGGGCGCCGAATCGCCATCCATCGAGAACACGCCCTCGGTGACCACCAGGACGCGGGGCCCACCGGCATCCGTGCGCGGCAAGCCCGAGGCCCATCGGAGGATGCGGTCGAGATCGTCGAGGTCGTTGTGGCGGAACACCCGCAGCTTCGCCCCGGAGAGGCGCGCCGCATCCACGCAGCAGGCATGCACCAGGCGATCGACGATCACCACGTCGCCCGGTCCCACGAGGGCCGGGATCACGCCCGTGGCGGCGGCATGACCCGTGGCAAAGCCCAACGCGGCCTCCGTCCCGAGAAACCCGGCGAGCGTGTCCTCGAGTTGGTGATGCACCGCCAGAGATCCGCTGATGAGTCGCGAGGCGGTCGATCCGGCGCCCCAGTCGTAGACCGCCCGGACCGCGGCCTCCACCACGGCAGGATGCTGGGAAAGGCCGAGGTAATCGTTGCCCGCGAACGACACCAACCGCTCACCCCCGGTCTCCAGCACCGAGGCCGAGCGGTGATCCACCGGCCTCAGAGAACGCCAGAGCCCCTGGGCCCGCACCGCCTCCAGGCGCTGCCGCAGGGTTTGCTCGAACGATCCGGACATGGAAAGAAGATGCCCGAGGACCACCGGCAGGGTCACGCCCAACGGTGGATGCGGCTGTCCAGCGAGAAGGCCTGCCCGGAGATGTTGGCGGTGGTGAGCAGGAAGGCCACGAACCGGGCCACCTCGGCGGGATCGTTGATGCGGCCCAGCACATTGGCCCGGGCATAGGAGCGCATCACCTCCGGATCCAAGGATTCGGTCATGGGAGTGGGCAGAACTCCCGGAAGCACCGTGTTCACCCGGACATTGTCCGGGGCGAACTCGTGGGCCCACGAGAGCATCAGTCCATGCAGTGCCGCCTTGGATGCGGCGTAGGCCGCCTGACCCGCCGATCCGACGAGCCCCGCATGGCTGCCGATGCCGATCCAATGACCTCCCCGGCCCTGCCCGGACAACAGCGGCAGGGTCGCACGGCCAAGGCGACGGGCCCCCTCGAGGTTCACGTCAAAGACCGCCTCCCAGTCATCCAGATGCTGGCGGGCCAGGATCGCATCCCGGGTGATGCCGGCCGCGTGGATCACCGCATCGATCCGTCCCCAGCGCGTCAACGCCACATCGGCCGCCGCGGCACAGGAGTCGTCGCAAGTGACATCGAGCGGCACAGCCTCAACTCCTGGGAGCAATCCAGGCACTGGAGTCTGATGCCAGCCCGCCAAAACCCGATGACCGGCCCCAGCCAATTCAGCGACCAGCGCCCGACCCAGCCCCCCGGCTGCCCCACTGATGAGGATGACCTGGGAAGGAACGGAATTTATGAGCACGGAGTCGATGATTCATGAAAAACCCACCAAGGGACGAAGCGCAAGAGGCTTGGCTGCGAAGATCCGAATCCATGCCCGAGTATGAGAACGTCCTCACCGACTGAAACCGGCCCAAAACGGATTGAGACCGGCGCAAGGAATGCCGCCGATGGATCAGCCGGTGGCCCGAAAGCACTGTCGCACCCAAGAGCCACTGCCATTCAGAACCGCGGAAGGGAATCTGAGTCCTTCAACGATCGAAGGTGACTTGTGCCGACTCGCAACCACCTAGAAAAGACCATCCAACGGCTCTGAACACCCGCCGAGCATGCGCCGGAGACAGGACAGCAACCCAAGCCGTGCGATGGGCCTGCCTGCCTGACCCGACAGGCTCTTGACAACGGGTTGGGACGGGAGTTCGATTTGATGATACATCTCCCTAGAGAGAGCGAACTCTCCTGATAGCGGAGCGTTAAAAACTAATTCCCATCAATATTTTGAACAGACTACTCCACACCCTGGTCCTCTTTACGCTGCTGCTCGGGGCCCAGTCCGCCCACGCCCAGCGCAAGCAGGTCTCCATTCGCCAGGCCGACCCTCGCTTCACCCTCACCATCGAGAAGTATTGGAGCAAGCTCGGCGGCAGCGAGGAGTACTTCTTCACCCTCCAGAACAACACCGGCGAGGAGTACGAACTGGTGGTCGACGTCGACCTGAACCTGGCTTGCGTGGAGGACAAGTCCTTCCGCCTGGGCGTCAACCGCAAGATCCGGCTCTCGCCCCACGGCACTTTCACCCCCAAAGGCGATTGGTCTCACATCGTCACCAGCGGCGCCGACAACTTCAAGGACTGCCGACTAAAGGACGGCGACACCTACACCCTGCTGCAGGGCGTGAAGTACACCTACAGCTCCATCAAGAACCTCTCACAGGACCAACAGTCCCAGTCGCAGCCGCGCCGCACTCCGGCCGCCCCGGGAATCACCGTCACACCGCCCACCGTGCCCATCACAGGGCCCAACGTGGCCCCGCAGAATCGCCAGCCCGCTCCGGGTTCCTCCGGTGGCGGAGAGACCTTTGGCCGCGGCCGGTTGGATACGCGCCCACAGAACGGCACTGTGCCCAACCGAAAGCTCCCGCAGAAAGGCAGCGGCAATTGAGCCCTCCCGGCCCACTCCACTCAGGCCCTTCCGATTGAAGCGGCCGTCGCTTCACTGGCGACGGCCGCTTTGCTTTCCCCAAGGCCCCCGCTTCCGGGGGCGGCCCACTCCCAGCGGCCTCCGATCATCGTGGCCGCGACCGGTCCGCGATGATGGATCAACGCCTCCTCGACCGTGGCCACGGGACCCGCATGCGGGATCACCAGGAGGTCGGCCAGGGCGCTGGTGTTCAATTCGCCCAGGACCGACTTCAATCCCAGGGCCCGGGCCGGATGGACGGTCACCTCGGCCAGCATGCTGCGGGGCGACAGGCCCGGATCGGCCGCGGCCAGGGCCCGGAGTTCATCGATCAACGACAGGACCGGAGTCCCCTCGCGGGTGGCCTTCGTGGAAGCCAGGCTGTCGGTGCCGATGCAGATCGGAACGCCGGCCTCGGTGAGTGCCTCGCGCGGGAACCGGGGATGTCCGAAGTAGGCGTGGGAGCGGGGACAGTGGACGACGCTCGCGCCCCGGGCGGCCAGACGCCAGGCATCCTCGCCCCACAGACGGTTCACGTGCACGGCCAAGAGCGGCGAGCCGAGCAACCCATGCCGGTCCACGTGCTGGATCGGCGAACCGAGCCCGCAGTCACCATTCGGACGCTGGTTCTCCAACCACGAAAAGAGGGATCCCCGCCGGTACATGAACATGTCGAACTCAGGATCGGATTCCGCGACATGGCAGGTGACCCGCCACCCGTCACGACGGGCCACATCGGCGACGGCCCGCAGGAGTTCGGGCGATGTGGAATAGGGCGCATGGGGCGAGAGTCCGACGCCCCCGCGGTTCGGGGGCAGTGACTTCAACACGTCGATGGCCTCGGCGAGGATGCGCTCGGGCTCGCGGCCCGACCGGATGCCGGTCATCTCCAGGAAGGAGAAGATGCGCAGCGGAGTGCCCGCACGCAGGTCGGCCAACTGATGGGCCCGGGTCTCGATGTTGGCGACGGTGGTCGTTCCGGTCTCCAACTGCTGCCGAGCTCCGAGAAGCCAGGAGGACTCGAACTCGGCGTCGGTCCACTGGGCCTTCAGCGTGAGGATGCCCTTGATCCAGTCGGGGAACTCCCGCGGCGGCACCAGAAGACCCGCCATGGCGGTGTAGTCGAGGTGGGCATGGGCGTTGACCAACCCCGGGAAGACGGCCACCTCGCCCAGGTCGAGGATCGGCCCCGCAGCCGCCTTGGGGATCTCGCGGATCTCCGAAAACGCCCCGACCGCGCGGATCTGGTGACCGGAAATCCAAACCGCGCCGTCGGGGATCGGCGGCGCGGTCACCGGGACCACCGTTCTGGCTCTCAGGATCAAGGGATCAGGCGGGCTCGGCGCGGCGGCGTTCCTTCAGGCGGGCCGCCTGCTTGTGGGTCTTGGCCTTGACCTTGCTGTGCCGGGAGCGGAGCTGTTGCTGCAGCTTCTTCACCGCCAGATCGATGGCCGCATAGAGGTCGGACTCCCGATCCTCGGCGAACAGGTCGTTGCCACGCACGCCGATGCGGATCCCGCACTTGTACTGCTTCTCCGGGGAATGGGCCACGTGGTCCCGTTCCAAGGTGACCCGGGCGTCGATCAGCCACCGGTCGATGTGCTCCAGCTTGTCGATCTGCTGGAGCACATGCTGCTCGATGGCGTCGGTCAGGGTGACATTGTGGGTCGCGAGGATGAACTTCATGCCACCCCCAAGGTGGCGGACGTATTCCGCGATTTCAACCCGACCTTTGGATCCTCCCCGGAACCGTCGCCCGCAGGGCCGCCAGGGAGCGGGGAGCCCCTCGTCAACCGGACGACTCCGCACGGGGGCGCGTCTCCCGCTCGAACCAACCGTAGAGCACCGGCAGGACGATCAGGGTCAGCAGGGTGGAACTGAGGATGCCCCCGATGACCACCGTGGCCAGCGGTCGCTGGACCTCGGCACCGGCACCGGTGGCCACGGCCGTCGGCACGAAGCCGAGGGAGGCGACCATCGCCGTCATCAGCACCGGACGCAGGCGGCTCACGGCACCGGTCGTCACCGCCTCCGCCACGCCGGAGCCCTCCTCTCGGAGTCGATTGAAGCGACTCACCATGACCATGCCGTTGAGCACGGCGACGCCGCTCAGCGCGATGAAGCCGATCGCCGCGGTGATGCTGAAGGGCATGCCCCGCAGCCACAGCGCCAGCACCCCGCCGGTCACCGCCAGAGGGATGCCCGAATAGATGAGGAGCGCCTGGCGGAGGCTGCCGAAGGCCATGAAGACGATCGCGAAGATCAGCAGGAGCGTGACGGGCACCACGATCATCAGGCGCGCCCGGGCTTCCTGGAGCCGCTTGAACTGCCCCCCGAACTCGACGACGTAGCCGTCCGGCAGCGGGATCTTCTCTTGGAGGATCGTCCGGGCCCGGCCAACCCATCCCTCGATGTCGGAGGTGTTCAGGTTGACCATCAGGGCCACCCGCCGACGGCCGCTCTCGTGGCGGATGGGCTGGACCGCCTCGACCGTGGTGAGATCGGCCAGCTGGCCCAGCGGCACCAGCCCCGCTTCCCCCACCCGGACCGGAAGGGCCCGGATCCGTCCCTCGTCGTTGCGCATGTCTCCCCGCAGCCTCACCACGATCTCATGGGTGTGGGTGCCGTGAGGGAACTGCCCGACCTCCTGGCCCGCCAGCGCCACCGAGACCGCCTCGTTCAGGGAGGCGGTCGGCAGGTTGCGGGTGAGCAGGGCCTCCCGGCGCGGCACCAGGGTCACCATCGAGCTGCGGCCCGCGGTCTCGTGCTCGATCTCGTCGTGACCCGGCAGGGGCTCCAGGAGTTCCTTGATCCTGGCGGCGATGGCGTCGAGCTGGTCGAAATCGTTGCCGAACACCTTGATGGACAGATCGGCGCGGACACCCTCCAGCATCTCGTTGAAGCGCATCGCGATGGGCTGCGAGGTGATGGCCGTGGTGTTGGTGAAGGTCGTCTCGATCTCCCGCCGGATGAGGTCCTCCAACTGATCCTTGGTGGCCGGGTGTCCGTCGATCCTGCGCCAGGTCTCCCGCGGGGCATAGGTCAGATAGAAGTCGGCCTCGTTCGGCGCCATCGGGTCGGTGGCGACCTCGGCGGTGCCGATCCGGGAGAAGACATGGGTGACCTCCGGAAAGCGGTCGCGGATGTGGCGGTCGGTCCGCAGTTGGTCCCGGACCGAATCGTCGATGTCCTGGCCCACGGGTCGGAACAGGGCGAAGGTGGTCGATCCCTCGTCGAGGGTGGGCACGAATTCCGCCCCGAGCCCCAGGAACAGGACCACCGAACCGGTGAAGAGGAGGACCGCACCGGCGGCGACCCATCCCCGGGCGGCGATCCCCACGGCGAGGACCCGCGAGTAGGCCCGCTGGAGCCGGCGCATCAGGGCGTTCTCGGTCTCGCTCACCGATCCCCCCAGGAAGAACGACGCGAGGACCGGCATCAGGGTCATGGCCAGGGCAAGGGCGCCCCCGAGGGCGAGCATCACCGTCAGCGCCATCGGCCGGAACATCTTCCCCTCGACCCCGGTGAGCGACAGGATCGGCAGGTACACGAGGGTGATGATCAGCACCCCGAAGAAGACCGGCGAGCCGACCTCCTTGGCCGCCGCGAGCACCGTGCGATGACGCTCCTCGACCGTGAGCACCCGACCCAGCTGATGTTGCCGGTGGGCCAATTGGCGGACGACGTTCTCCACGATCACCACCGCCCCGTCGATGATGAGTCCGAAGTCCACGGCCCCGAGGCTCATCAGGTTGCCGGAGATCCCCAGGCGGGACATCCCGATCATCGCGCAAAGGAACGACAGCGGTATGGCGCAGGCCACGATCAGGGCCGCACGGAAATTGCCCAACAGGAGCAGGAGCACCACGACCACCAGCACCGCGCCCTCCGAGAGGTTGCGCTTCACGGTGCCGACGGTGCGGTCCACCAGGCCGGACCGGTCGTAGACCACCCGGACCTCGATGCCGCGAGGCAGGCGGGACTGCAGTTCGGCGATCCGCTCGCCGACACGGTGGGCGACGATGCGGCTGTTCTCGCCCATGAGCATCATCACCGTGCCCAGCACGGTCTCTTCGCCATTCTCGGTGGCGGCACCGGTGCGGGGCGCGGCATCGATGCGGACCTCGGCCAGGTCCCGGACCCGGAGGGGCTGGACCGCCGCGGCGTACTTGACCGGCAGATCGGCGATCTCGTCCAGCGAGGTGGGCTTGGTGGCGGCCCGGAACACCCATTGCCGGCCGCCGCGATGGAGAACGCCGCCCCCGGTGTTCTCGGTGTTGCGTCGGACGGTCTCGGCCAGCTCGGCGAAGGTCAGGTTGGCCTCGCGCAGCTTCTCCGGATCGGGCTGGATGACGATCTGCCGGCTGAAGCCGCCGATGGTGTTGATCTCGGCCACCCCCGGCGTGGATCGCAGGAATGGCTTGGCGATGTATTCCTGGGTCTCCTCGAGCTCCAGAAGCCGCTGGAACGCGTCGGCTGGACGGTTCGTGGCGTCGGGCCTCCAGGCCAGCGTGTAGTAGAAGATCTCGCCCAGGCCGGTGGAGATCGGAGCCAGCGCCGGCTCGGCCCCGGCCGGCAGGCGGTCACGGACCGCCTGGATCCGCTCGGTGACCAACTGGCGGCACCGGTACACGTCCACCCCGTCGTCGAACTGGAGGGTGACCTGCGACAGGCCGTACTTGGTCAGGGAACGCAGTTCGTGGAGCTGGGGCATGCCGGCCAGCTCCTGCTCGAGGATGCGGGTCACCAGGACCTCGGCCTCCTCGGGAGCAAGGGCCGGCACCCGGGTGTTGATCTGGACCTGCGGCTGGGTGATGTCCGGCACCGCATCGATGGGCAGCTCGCGGGCCGACCAGAGGCCCGCCGCCAGCAGCGCCGCCGTGGCCAGCAGGACGACGACCCGCTGTCGCAGGGAGGATTCGAGGAGGCGCTCGATCATGGCCGGGCGGGTTGCGGGTTGGAGGCCGGGACGGAAGAGGCCGAACGGGCCAGGGCCAGGCCGGTGGCCTGCTCCAGTTCGAGCAGCGCGCCCAGGGCCTCGCGACGGGTGTCGAGATGGGCCTCGACCGCGTCGAGGTACTGCTTCTGGAGTTCGATGTAGGTCGTTGCGGGCACGGCCCCGAGCCGATAATGCCGATCGGCCAGCTCGGCCGCGGACTCGAATTGGGCCACCACGTCGGAGCGCCAGCGGGCCAACTCGGCGATGCGGGAATCGTAGCCGTGGGCGGCGGTCACCACACGGCGTTCCACCTCGCGACGGGCGGATGCCAGGAGCGCCGAGGCCTGTTGTTGGCGGGCCTCGGCGGCGGCGATGTTGGCCGCGCGCGGGCGCCACAGCGGGAGCGGGAAGGCCACGCCCACGCCGACGATGCGGTCGAAGGTGCTGCCGTCCTGACCCATGGTCATCGGGCCGATCTCGAAGGCAGGCCAGCGCTCGTTTCGGGCCAGGTCGACCCGGAACCCCTGCTGGACCAGTTCGGCGGCCCGGGTCCGCAGCTCGAAATTGTTGGTGTTGGCCGCGGCCATCAACCGATCCAGGGGCGGACGTTCCGGCAGTTCGGGCGGGAGCGCCTTCACCCGCAGCGGGGCGTCCAGGGCCGAGCCCCGGAGCAGGTTCAGCCGCACCCGCTCGGCCTCGACGGCCAGGGTGGATTCCGAGGCCCGCCGCCGCAGTGTCAGTTCGGTGGCCTCGAGGATGCGCACCTCCAATTGCGGGGCGATACCGGCGGGATCGCGCTGGACGAGCACCTCACGCAGGGCACGGAAACGATCGGCGACGGCCTGGGCCACCCGGGCCTTCTCCTCGGCACCGGCCAATCCGAAGGCGTTCTCGCGGACCTTGCCCGACAATTCGCGGCGGAAGGCCTCGAGGCCGAGCGTGGCCAGGGCGACATCCTGGTTGGCGATGGCCTTCCGGAGTCCCAGGCGACCGGGCCATTCGAAGCTCTGTCTCACCGAGGCGGCCCACATGGCGCCTTCGCCGGCCATGGAATTGTCCAGGTTCCTGCTGCGGATCTGGCCGGCCTGAAGCTCGGCCTTGGGGAGGTCCATCCGACCCGCCACACGACCGGCGGCCTGAGCCCCCTCCAACTGGGACCGGTAGAATCCGAGTTCGGCATTGTGGCCGAGCGCCTCGGCGACCAACGCCTCCGGGGTGAGTTCCACCGCACTCTCCGCGGCGGACAGGGCCAGGGAGGCGGTGATCCCGGCCAGGGAACGGAACAGACGAACAATGGATGGGTTCATGGGAATCGGGGACAAGGGCATCGCCGAGCAGAGTAAGGGACACGAGGCTCGATTCGGCGGATCGAGGCCGACTCGGACGGGGATTCCAAACAAGGACTGGAGACGCCAGACGGTGGGAACCACGTTCGCGGGGACTACCGACGCAACGGCTCAGCAGCGGAGCACGTGGGTGCGACTGACGCGAAGGGACGGAGGCAGGGCTGCCGGGACGCCGTGCGGTGTCGGACGACACGGGGATGCACCCGGGGCGACGGCCGACTTCGGGATCCACGGGAGCCCGAGGCCGACGGTGTTCCGCGGAATCGAATCCCGGAGGGACGGCCCGACAGGACGGGAGACGAGCCCCGGATCCCGATCGAGATCGATCACATGATCGTCCCCAGCGGTGAGGGAGTCGGAGGCCATGGAGGTCAGCAGGGTGGCCAACCACTCGTGGGAGTGTGCCGGGTGGGCGCGACCCGAACGGTCATGACCCAGAATGACGAAGAAGCCCTGACGGCGGGATTCGATGCGGACCGAATGTTCCCCATCGACCACGGCCAAGGCAGCGGTGCACAGGGTCATCAGCCAACCCATTCCCCCGAGGTAGGAGACCAACCCCCACACGGCCAGACTGCGGAACCACCATCCGGGGAATCCGTTTCTGGAGGCGGCCGACATGATGCCGACAGAGTCTTCCGGGGCACACCGACCCGCAACCCCTCTTTTGCCCTCCGTCGCGACTCTTTGAGAATATCCCCTGTTGGCGTGGCCACCGGGCATCCCGCTCTTGCATCGCGGGCATTTCTGCCTCTGAGTTCGCCCTCTCGAGCCTCGATCTCCGAATGCCTCCCACGCTGAATGTCTCCGTCGGACACTGGATGGGCTTCGCCGCCTTCGTCCTGGGCGCCCTGGCGCTGGACCTCGGGCTCTTCCATCGGGAGAGCCGCGAGGTGCGGGTGCGGGAGGCACTGTTCTGGACCCTGACCTGGGCGGTCTGCGCACTGCTTTTCGCCACCGCCGTGGCACCCCGGACCATCCCCGGATGGGATGCCTCCACCTCGGCGCTGTTCCTCACCGGTTACCTCGTGGAGCTGTGCCTCTCGATGGACAACGTCTTCGTCATCGCGATGATCTTCTCCTTCTTCGCGGTGCCCCGGCCCTGGCAGCACCGGGTGCTCTTCTGGGGGATCCTCGGGGCGCTGGTCCTCCGGGGAACGATGATCTGGCTGGGAGCGGAGCTGATCCAGCGGGTGCACTGGATGATGTACGTCTTCGGGGCTTTCCTGCTGGCCACCGGCCTGAAGATGCTGCGCGCCCACGAGGAGGAACCCCCGCCCGACCTGTCCAGGAACCCGGTGGTGCGATGGGTGCGCCACTGCATGCCCGTCAGCGCCTCATTCGACGGCGAGCGTTTCACCACCCGACGGGAGGGGCGCTGGATGCTCACGCCGCTGGCCGTGGTCCTCTTCGTGGTGGAGACGACCGACGTGGTCTTCGCCGTCGACTCGATCCCCGCCATCTTCGGCATCACCCGCGAACCCTTCCTCGTCTTCACCTCCAACATCTTCGCCATCCTGGGTCTCCGGTCGCTGTACTTCGTTCTCGCCAGCGCCATGGGGCAGTTCCGGCACCTGAAGAAGGGCCTGGCCCTGGTCCTGGTCTTCATCGGTGTCAAGATGCTGGCCGAGGAACCCCTGCTGCGATGGCTGGGAGACCGGTTGAAGTACGTCTCCCTCGTGGTGGTGGTCGGGCTGATCGCGCTGTCGATCCTGGCCTCGGTGATCTCCAATCATCGCGATCGCGATGGCGGGGAGGGTTCGGCCTCTTGAACTCCCGCTGGCTCATGGCGACCCCTCCTCCGGGGGCCGCCGACACCCTGCGTCGCGAGCGGGGGCTCTCGGAACTGGTGGCCACCTGCCTGGTGAATCGCGGGATCCGGACCCCGGAGGCCGCCGATGCGTTCCTCGATCCCCGGCTGAAGTCCTTGTCGGACCCCATGATCCTCCCGGATGTCCGGCCCGCCCTCCGCCGATTGTTCGAGGCCCGGGAACGGAACGAGCCCGTGGTCATCTTCGGCGATTACGATGTCGATGGCGTCACCTCGACCGCCATCCTCACCGAGGTGCTCACCTCGCTCGGGTGGCGCTGTGCGCAGTATCTGCCGCACCGCCGCGACGAGGGCTACGGGCTGAGCCGGGCCGCCGTGGAGAACTGCCTGGCCCGCCATCCCACGACCCTGCTGCTGGCCGTGGACTGCGGTTCGACCGCCGTGGAACCGATCGCCTGGCTCAACAGCCGCGGCGTCGATGTCGTGGTCCTCGATCATCACCAGCTGAGCGATCCGTTGCCACCGGCCCTGGCCCTGGTGAACCCGCTGCGTTCCCCGGAGGCGGCGATCGACCCGTTCTGCTCGGCCGGTCTGGCCTTCAAACTGGCACACGCGCTGGTCAAACACGGGCGCGAGGCGGGCCTCGCCGGCTTCGACACGTTCAACCTCAAACCGCTGCTCGACCTGGTGGCGCTGGGCACGGTGGCCGACCTCGTTCCGTTGACCGGTGAGAACCGCATCCTGGTGCATGCGGGCTTGGAACGCCTCGACGGCACCTCGAGGGTCGGGTTGCAGGCGCTCAAGCGGGTGGCCCGCACCCGCAGCCCCATGGGGGTCTACGAGGTGGGGTTCCAACTCGGTCCCCGCCTGAATGCCGCCGGCCGTCTGGAGACCGCCGAGGATGCCCTGCGCCTGCTGCTCTGCGACCGGGAGGCCGAGGCCCACACCCTGGCCGAGGTGCTCGACCAGCAGAACCGCGAGCGCCAGGAGGTCGAGAAGCGCATCGCCCAGGAGGCCGGGGACCGGGTCCGAAGCCGCTTCGATCCGGAGCGGGACCGGGTCATCGTGGAGGGGGATGCCTCGTGGCACATCGGCGTGGTGGGCATCGTCGCCTCCCGCGTGCTGCGCGAATTCCACCGTCCGACCCTCATCCTCGGAGGCGACGGCACGGTCTGGCGCGGGTCCGGCCGGAGCGTGTCCGGCTTCGATCTGGCGGGGGCCCTGCGCGACTGCTCCGATCTGCTGGAGAAGCACGGGGGCCACGCCATGGCGGCGGGTCTCTCGATCGACCCGGCTCGGTTGGAGGCATTCCGGCGGCGGATCAACGACCTGGCCCGGGAGCGCCTGCTCCCCGAACACCTCCAGCCCGAGGTCCGCATCGATGCGTCGGTCCCCCTGCAATCCCTGAGCCTGCCGGTGGTGGCCGATCTGCGGCGCCTGGAGCCCTTCGGGATGGGCAACCCGGTGGTGCATCTGGCGGTGCATGGCCTGACGCACGCGCGCACCCCCCAGCGGCTGAAGGACCAGCACTGGAAATTCTGGGTCACCGATGGCGGCCCGGCGGTGGAGACCGTGTGGTGGGGCGCCGGACAACGCCCGGTTCCCGAGGGTCGCTTCGACCTGGCGGTGATCCCCGAGGCCGGTGAGTACGCGGGTCGCCGTTTCCTCCAGCTTCGCCTCATCGACTGGAAACCCTCACCGGCGGCCTGAGGTCCCGGATCCAAGGGCTATGACCAGTCCCGGACCGAGCCCGCCATTGCCCACCGACCCCGCTGCATTACCCTGACCCGGCTCCAGTGCTTCGAAACCCATGAGTGCGCCGATCGATCACGCCCCGCAACGCTCGTTCGCGGCCGACTACCGGACCCACCGCAACCTGCCCGCCCTCGCCGGCCTCTGCACGTTCGCCGAGGCCGAGCGCCCGGGATTGTCCGTCGAGGAGAGCGTGCGGCGTCTCAAGCGGCACCATTACGCGCTGCGTCGGATCCACGGGATCCTGATCGCGCGGATCACGGCCGAACCGGTCTACGAACTCAAGATGGCCTGGAGCCATCAGGCATGGCTGTGCGCCGAACAGGTCGGTGCGCTCCGGGCGCGGGTCGGCGAGATGCGTGAACCCCCGCTGGGACTCGACAAGGTCCCGCACGAGGGGCTGGCCCTGATCTTCGACGAACTCCAGGCGGCCCCCCGGGAGGTGCTGTTGCTGGGACTGTACGAGGTCGTGGTGCCCGCCCTGCTGCGTTCGATGGAGGACCATGCCGCCGACACCCATCCGCTGGCCGACCAACCCACGGTGCGCCTGTTGCGCATCGCCCGGATGGACCTCGACGCGCTCCACCAATACGGGCGCAAGGCGATCTCCAGCCTGGTCGCGGGCGAGGAGCGCTCGGCGGCACAGCCCGCCCTCGCCCTGTTGGGGCGGGCCCTGGCGGCGGCCGGCGGGATGGACGGCACCCGGACCTCCGGAGAGATCCCGGATCTCCCGGACCGACTGCATTCCGCGCAGCCCTGGCGGTATGATCCACGACCCCGGCGCGACGAGCGTTTCCCCGATCCCTACAACATGGGGGTCAATGCGGAGGTGTTCCTTTACGATCCCCGGCAACCGGCCGAGGCCAAGGTGCTGATGATGTACTACAAGCGCCTCCGGGAGATCGACGTTCCCGAGATGATGGCCAGCATCATCACCGAGACCCCCGACAAGCCCTGGGGCTACTACCGCGACATGAGCCGTCAACTCTGGGACGAGGCGCGTCATGCGATGATGGGAGAGGTGGGTTTCGCCAGCGCCGGCATCGATTGGCCCACGAAGGTGGCGGTCAACTTCACCTGGTCCCTCGGCCTGAACACCCAACTGACGCCCAAGGAACGCCATGCGGTGCTGTATTTCATCGAACAGGGGCTCATGCCCAGGACGGGGAAGCGGCACGAGTGGGAGACCGCCATCGCGGCCGAGAACCCCCTGGCGGCCACCTTCCAGGATTTCGACTGGGCCGACGAGGTGCTCCACGCCCGTGTGGGGAGGGATTGGTACGTCTCGGACATGCCCTCGCCGCACGAGGCCGTGGCCTACGGAGACGCCTGCTGGAGCAAGGTCCTGATGAACTGGGAACACTGGCGCTCCGAGGGGCTCACGCGGCACGCCCACTGGTGGCACGGCGCCTACACCCAGTACTGCGAGCGGCACGGCAAGACCCCCGACCCGGTCGCCGCCCAATTCGCCGTGAGCTACGAATCGATCCGGGCCGACCTCAGGGATCTGGCCCAGGCCTCGGGTTGACGTTCCTCGGTCGGGAATCAGGACCGATCACGGACCGATCGACCACCGATCACGGCCTCAGACGGAGGATCAGGGAGACCTGCGCGATCGCACACAAGGCCATCAGGATCCACAATGCACGCTCCCATCCCCTCAAACCCCGTTGGACGGGCGCGGTCAGGTGGAATCGGACGACGACGGATCCGAGGGAGACCGCATCGCCCCAGTGGAGGATGGATTCGCGGACGGGAACGCCGTTGACGGCCACCACGGCATCGCCCAGGGCGCGCAGGGTGCATCGTCCATCGGGACCGCGATCGACCCTGGCATGATGCGCCCAGACCCCGGGGGCCGTGAGGACCCAGGCGTTGGAGGGATCGCGGCCCACGGTCAGACCGTCCCCGGTCCAGGCATGGGCCGGGGCACCGGGGAGGCGGAACTCGAACATCAGAGAATGCTTCGGACCACCTCGATGCGATCGCCGGGGTAGAGCGGCAGGTCCATCTCCGGGTTCTTGAGGGCGGCCTTGCAATCGACCGTGATCTGCTGGCCGTTGACGCGGGTCACACGCACCTTGCGCCGGTCGGCGTACTCGGTGAAACCGCCCGCCCGATTGATGGCCTTGAGAACGGTCATGCCGCCCTCGTACGGGAATGAACCCGTCGCGCGGACCTCACCACCGACAGAGACGGTGCGACCGAGCACCTGCACGTTCACCGCCAGGCGCTTGTACATCTGCTTCTTGACCGTGAAGAGCTCCCGGATCTCCTTCGAGACATCGGCGGCCATCTTCCCGGCGACCTGCACCTGCTCGCCCATGTGGATGGTGACGAGTCCGGTCTCAGGCACCTGGAGCTCGGTCGGGGCGATGGGGACCGAGGCCTCGTACATCACGCGGATCACGTCACCGACGGCGATCCGATCGATGCTGAACACCTCGTTGGTGCCCGCCGAGGCGGTGCCTGGGGACGAACCCTGAGAGGCTGTGCGCTGGCCCCCGGAGACACCGGACGGGTCGGAGCCGGTTTGACACCCGCTCCAGAGGACCGCCAGCAGCAACCACCAGGCACACCATCCATTTAGGCCGAATCGACGCATCATGTTTAAATCTTCCGCAGACCTTAGGGGTCCCGGGATCGCGGCTCAATACTTGGTCTCCTTGCCGGACTTGTTTTCGGAAGCCTTGGGATCGGCGACAGCGGCGGCGATCTCCGCGGGCTTGGCCTCCGAACGCTTCTTCTTGGAGAGCTTGCGCTCGCCCTCGGGCTTGCTGTCCTCGCTCTTGGAGTAGTAGTCGTAGTAGTAGCCGCTGTAGTAGTAGTAGTAGCTGTCCTGGCTGATGTTGATGTTGTTCAACACCACGCCGAGGAGGTGGCCGCCCACCTTCTCGACCATCTGCTTGGCGCGCAGGGTCATCTGCTGGGGGTACTTGCGGTACTGGACGACCAGCACGGCCATGTCCACCTCGCTGGCCAGCACCGAGGCGTCGCTGACGCCCATGATCGGCGGGGAGTCGAAGAAGACGAAGTCGTAGCGGCTCTTGGCCTCGGAGATGAACTCCTTCATGGCCGCCGAGTTCAGGATGCCGATGGAGCTGCTCGGCAGACGGCCGGAGGGCAGGAAGTCGAGCGACGGCACAGGGGTCGTCTGGATGACCTCCTCGAGCCGGTTCTGCTTCAGCAGGTAATTGGTCAAGCCCAGGTTGTTGGCCACGTTGAGGATCTTGTGGAGGCTCGGGCGGCGCAGATCGGAGTCGACGATCAGCACCCGGCTGCCGTTCTGGGCGAAGACGGTGGCGAGGTTGAAGATGGTCGTGGACTTGCCCTCGCCGGCGCCGCCGGAGACGACGGTCATGGTACGCCAGTTCGGATCCTTGCGGGAGAAGAGCACGTTGGTGCGAAGCACCCGATAGGCCTCGGCGTGCGGGCTGTCGGCACCCTCGGCCATGAGGGCTCCCACGTTCTGTGGAATCACGCCGAGCACCGGGGCCTGGAGGGCCTGCTCGACGTCGTCGATGGTCTTGACCGAGGTGTCGAGGTATTCGATGAAGAACGCCAAGCCGATGCCGAGGATGAGGCCGAAGACCACGCCGATCGTGATGTTGACCGCCTTCTTGGGCCGAACCGGATTCGTCCCGGGCAGCGCATCGTTGATGATCTCCACCGACGAGGTGCTGCTGAGGTCGCGGTCGATGTCCTCCTGGGCGACGCGGATCTTGATGCCATCGCGGATGCGGCGGGCGCTCTCGAACTCGTTCCGGGCCACGATGTAGGGGCGGAAACGCTCGGTCTCCTTGGAGTTCTTCTCGATGGTCTCCTGGAGGAAGGTCTTCTGGTTCTCCATCGCCGCCTTCTCCGCCTCCAGGGTGGAGCGCATGCCGCTGAGAATGCCCTGGACGGTGGAATCGAGCTGCTCGTCGAGCTTGGCGATCTGCAGCGACCACTTGAGCACCTCGGGGTGATCCGGGCCGAAGTCTGGGCTCAGGCCGGAAGCCTGCCGAAGGGCGTAGTTGCGGGCCCCGATCAGCGTGTTCAGCTCGGCCGTGGGATTGGCCACCACCAGCGCATTGAGGAGGTGGTCGCCCTTCAGTTGGGCCAACTGCTCCAGCAGGCGGTTGTTGCGTGTGATGCGGGTCTGGTAGTCTTGGATGACGCCCGTCATGCGGGCGAGCTCCTGAGCCGAAAGGCCCTGGATTTGACCGGTGTCGGCGATGTCCTCCGGGACCTTCAGCTCGATGCGGATGCGGTCCATCTTCTCGCGGGCATCGGCGACCTCCTTGTCGTAGCGGGCGAGTTTGTTGGTCAGGGCCTGCCAGGCTTGGTCGCTGCGTCCGGAACGGTTGCGGTTGCGGTAGCTGCCGTAGATCTCGGCGATCTTGTTGGCGATGCGCGCGGCCAGTTCACGGTCCTCGTTGAAGGCGGTGATCTCGATGATGGCCGTGTTGCGGTACTGGGTGATGTCGACCTCGCGGGACAGGGTCTCGTAGGCGTCCTGAATGGGGAGCTCGCCGGGCTGCTTGTCGCGCTCGGCGTAGACGCGGGCCAGTTTCAGTTCGCGAATGACCTCGTTGAGGATCTTCGGAGACCGGATGACCTGGAATTCGGTCTGGAGGAAGTACTGGTCGAATGCGGGCGTCATCGGACCGCTGCCCATCATCAGTTGGGTCAACGGGGTGTCCTTCTCCACCTTCATCCGCGCCAGCGACGAGTACGACTCGGGCTGGAACTGCGTGATGATCGCCGTGGTGATCACCACCAGCAGGAATACCGCCAGGATGACGGCCTTGCGGAGGCGGATGATCCGCCAGTAATCGAGGAAGTGGAGCTTGGAATCCGGGGACTGGGGTGCCTTCGAAACTTCCATGTGAAAAAAAATAGGAGGCTAGAAGGGATGTTCCAGCCTCCTTCGCCAGGGTTGGAAACTCTCAGTAGGTGAAGTTGACGCCCAAGAACACCCGGTTGCGGGCGAACTCGCGGAGATCGTTCACCAAGTCGGAATCCACGCGATCGTGGGCGTAGGACAGACGGGTCGAGAAGTTCTGCGTGATCCGGTAGGAGAGGGTCACGTCGGCGGAGGCGTAGCTGTCACCCTCGCCGTCGATGCCCGGGCCGCCACCGATGAAGGTGCCGGCCTGATAGAGACCGTTGATCGAGCCCACCAGCTTCGGGGTGAAGCTGTGCGACAGACTCACGCGACCCGAGGTGGCGCTGCTGCCGCGGATCGGATCGGAGAAGAGTCCGCCACCCACGGTGCCGAGGATGCCCACATCGGTGGCCGTCAACTGATGACGCACGCCCAAGGTGAGGGACGATCCCGGGAGGAAACCGTAGGACAGCTGTCCGTCCACGTAGGGGGCGACACCATCGCGGTCCTGAACGCCGGCGACATCGGCGAAGTCGTTGATCTGCACGCCCCCGCGGAGTGAACCTGTCAGGTTGGCGGCGAAGTCGTGGTCGATGGTCGCGGCGACGAAGTGCGAGTTGACGTCGCGGACGAAGCCGACGTTGCTGCCGGGTCCGTCATAGTCGGTGATGCCGTACTGGTAGAACACACCGACGCTGGACGTCGGAGCCAGCTGATAGCGGAGGTTGACCGACGGGAGGTACTCCACGCGGTCGAGCGACTGGGCGAAGGCCAGATTGTCGAAGCGGAAGAGGTTGTTGCGGAAGCCGGTGACCGCGCTCCAGTTCTCGGCGAGCTGCGAGGTGAAGTCGAAACCGGCGATGTTGCGGTAGTTGGTCCCCTCGGCGCGGAACAGGATGCCCGCACCACCGGCGCCCTGACCGAGCTGCTGCGGCTCCTGGGCCTGGGCGAAGCTGTCGAAGACGTCGAGCTTGAAGCGGCTGTTGAAATTGTGGCTGAGGTTGGCATCCACCACGTGGTTGTGGTCGACGGACTTCTCGCGATTCTCGAAGTAGCGCAGCAGGTAATCGTAGCGGAGACCCACGGTGGTCTGGCCATCGTTCACCGGCAGATTCAGGCTGAAACCCGGGGTGAGCTCGAACCCGAAGCTGTCCACCTTCGGCAGGTCGCTGCGGGTGTAGACGTTGTCGTTGTAGAATCCAGAGACGCCCGCCCGCACCGTCCAGGGCTTTGCTCCGCCTTCGGCGGCTTGGAGAGCGGAGGTGACCGCGAGGCTCGCAGCGCCGATGGAAAGGGCGCTCATGCTAGGAATGAGGTTTTTCATGCGAAATCCGTTTTGGGACGGCTCTGTCGTCTTCAGAACGCGGAGCTTGATTGGCCGTGAGTTTTCGAGCTTCGGGTACGGGTGTCAACCTGTTTTCCCCAGTTTTTGCGCGAAAGGCGGGTGTCATGCCAAGGGCCGCAGGCATGGCGGAAAATCCCGCTGCAACCGTTCCCGGTCGGCCACCCGCCCCCAGGAGGTGGACGCGAAGACCTCCACCGGCCCGCCCTCGCCGAGACCCAGCGCCGCCCGCTGATCCCGGAACCGGCCCCGCAGCGACGCCTCCCATTGCCCGATCGTCTCCACCGGGGCGATTCCATGGCGCCCCACCCAGGGCAACCACTCGCGGATCTGGCTCTGGTGGCACCAGGATTGCCGGACGATCTGGTCGAAGGATTCGGTGACGTCGACGATCAGGTCGGGAACGGACTGGGGTCCCTCGCCGATGTAGCTGTCCCAGGTGTTGATGATCACCGGGGTCTGGATCCATCGAGCCTCGCCCGTGCCCTCCTCCGGATAGTCGTCCACGAAGGCATGGGGAACGTTGATCATGTAGGCGACCCGACGGACGGCATCGGCCACCGTGATGTGGTCGGGATGGACGCCGGCACGGGTGTCGGCCGGCAGCGGCGGGCAGAACAGGTAGTCGGGCTCGAAGGCCCGGATGCTCTTCCAAAGTGCGGCCAGGAGATCGTTGCTCGGGAGCCTCGCCTCGCCGAACGGGCGCCCGTCGGGGCGGGCCAGACGCTCGAACTCGTACCCGCCGATGGCCGCGGCGGCCGCCTGCTCCTCGAGGCGGATCCGGGCCGTGTCGGCCGGGGTGCGCCAATGATGCCCCGAACGTCCATCGGTGCAGACGACCACCTTGGCCCGGAAATCCGGCCCATGTCGGCGACGGAACAGCTCGAAGGTGCCCGCCGCGACGAACTCGAAGTCGTCGAAATGGGCATGGACGCAGAGGATTCGCATGCGGGAAGGGGCGCCGACCGGGGATGGTGGGCGGTGAGGGATTCGAACCCCCGACCCAATGCGTGTAAAGCATTTGCGCTAACCGCTGCGCCAACCGCCCGTTTCACCGTCGGACCGGACCTTAACCCGCGCGCCTCCCCGGATTCAACCGGGCAATGGCCCACGCCCCGCGCATCCGGGAACGCGAACCGGGTTGGAGGATTCGGCCATCGAGGATAGCCTCCCCCGCCGATGAACCGGGCCTTCCCGAGATCGAACCCCGGACCCGGGATCGGGCTCCCGTGGACCACCACCGACCGCGAGGAGGGGGCCGGGAGCATTCCCGCCCTGGAGCCGAACGACGCGGATCCCCATCCGCCCGTCGCGGCACCGCCGGACCCTCGCCCCTGGCTCGAATCCCATCGCGACGGTCTGGTCATCGCCCTCGACTGGCCGGTCATCGTCGAGGCGGCCGAGGCCGCCCGTCTCGGAAGGCATCGGGATCTGGTGGCCTTGGACCAGGGCTACCCGGCTCGACGGACGGGCCCCTGGGCCGAGGCCTCGTTCCGGGTCGGTCGAAGGCAGTTGTCTCGGCTGCGGGCCGCCCGTGACCTGCGGGCGGTCCAGCGTTATCTCGACGCCGCGGAAGAGGGCCGGGCCCAGGCCTGGAACCCGATCGTCTTCGGCGTGGCCCTCGCCGCCTTCCACCTGCCCTACCGTCAGGGATTGCTGCATTACGGAGGCACGCTGCTCCGCGGCCTGGCCGAGCGCTGCCGACCGGCGGGCGTGTCGATCGACGCCTGGAACGCCTGGATCGACCGGCTCGAGGCGCCCCTGCCCGACGCGGTGAATCGCCTGCTTCCCCGGGCCTTCGAGGCACCCGGAAGCCCCACGCGGGCGATCGTTCCCTGAGGATGGATCAAGGAATCCCCTTTCCCCGAGAGCCCGGCCGGGCTTTGCTCCGCACCTCGTTATGCTCAAGGCCGGCATCGTCGGTTTGCCCAATGTGGGCAAGTCCACCCTCTTCAACGCAGTCACCCGCACCCGAAAGGCGCAGGCGGCGAACTACCCGTTCTGCACCATCGATCCCAACGTGGGCATCGTCACCGTGCCGGATGAGCGTCTGGGGGTGCTGCAAAAGATCGCCAAGACCAGCGTGGTGATCCCGGCGGCCATCGAGTTCGTCGACATCGCCGGTCTGGTGAAGGGCGCGAGCGCCGGCGAGGGCCTGGGCAACAAGTTCCTCAGCCACATCCGCGAGGTCGATGCCATCGTGCAGGTGGTCCGGTGCTTCGAGGATGCCGACATCCACCACGTGGCCGGCAGCGTGGACCCGGTGCGCGACATCGAGACCATCACCACCGAACTGGTGCTGGCCGACATGGAGTCGGTCAACAAGCGCCTCGACAAGGTGGCCAAGGATGCCAAGCGCGGGGACAAGGAGGCGCTGGCCGAGCAGGCCGTGCTCACCAAGCTCAAGCCGCACCTCGATGCGGGGAAGCCCGCGCTGACCTGCGAACTCACCACCGAGGAGCGGGCCTTGTCGAAGAGCTTCTGGCTCATGACCGACAAGCCCACGCTCTTCGCCTGCAATGTGAAGGAGGGCGATCTGGCCACCGCCGACACCAATCCCCATGTGGTGAAGGTGCGCGAGTACGCCAAGAGCCACCTGAGCTGCGAGGCAACCGTGATCAGCGCCCAGATCGAGAGCGACCTGGTCGACCTGTCCGAGGACGAGGCGAAGGAATTCCTGGCGGCCCTCGGCGTGACCGAATCGGGCGTGGGTTCCCTGATCCGGGCGACCTACCACCTGCTCGGACTGCGCACCTACTTCACGGCCGGCGAGAAGGAGGTCCGGGCTTGGACCATCCATGCCGGTGACACCGCTCCCAAGGCGGCCGGCGTCATCCACAGCGACTTCGAACGGGGCTTCATCAAGGCAGAGACCGTCGCCTACAAGGACCTGGTGGCCTGCGGATCGGTGGCCGCCGCCCGCGACAAGGGCCTCTACCGGATGGAGGGCAAGGAGTACGTCGTGGCCGACGGCGACGTGATGCTCTTCAAGTTCAACGTCTGAGCGGCCCGGGCGGGAACCACCCGCGTCCATGACAAGGCCCGGTGCGGTGGGAGATCGAGGCTCCCTCCGCCACCGGGCCTTTCGATTCGAGCACCAACGGTCCGGAGTCCGGAGACCGGGAGTCCCTCAGGCGCCGACCACCTTGGAGAGCAGCGTGTTCATGCGCTGGAGCATGGCACGCGGGTCCTCAAGACGACCCGAGGCCAGTCGGGCCTGGTCGTTGAGCTGCTCGGCCACAAGACCGGCCAGTGCGGCGTCGTTCTGGCGCAGCTGGTGGAGCTTCACGATGACCGGGTGCCGCGGATTGATCTCCAGGTCGGGAGCCGCGTCGTCGCCGACCATGGCGTCGCGCCCCATGGCCTTGAGGGTGCGGCGCATGCTGGCGGTCATGAACTTGTCGCTGTCGAGGGCCACCACCGGGCTGTCGACCAGGCGCTTGGAGGACCGCACTTCGTGGACCGCCTCGCCCAGGGTCAGCTTGAGCCAACCGGCCAGCGAGGTAGCCTCGTCGTCGGAAAGGGCGCCGTCCTTGGAGGCGTTCTCGACATCCAATTCGGCCTTCTCGGCGGCGGTGATGGTCTTGGACTCGAACTCGCGGAGGCGATCCATCACGAACTCGTCGATCGGGTCGTCCACGAAGAGCACCTCGAACTTTCGGGCCCGGAACACCTCGAAGTACGGGCTCGCCTCGGCGGCGGCGCGATCCTTGGCCAAGAGATAGTAGATGTCCTTCTGGCCCTCGGGCATGCGCTTCACATAGTCGGCCAGAGAGGTCTTGTTGCCGGCCTCGGTGGCCGAGGACTCGTAGCGCACGAGCTTGGCCAATGCGCCCTGGTTCTCCCAGTCGCTGAGCACGCCCTCCTTCAGGAAGCGGTGGTACTCGGCGTAGAACCCATCGTAGGCGGCGGCGTCCTTCTCGGCCTCCTCGGCCAGGTGCTTGAGGAAGCGGTTGGTCAGCGCCTTGCTCAGCTTGCGCATGAGGTCCGAGTCCTGCATCCGCTCACGGGACACGTTCAGCGGCAGGTCCTCGCTGTCGACCACGCCGCGCACGAACCGCAGCCACTCCGGCAGCAAGCCCTTCGGCTTGGACTCGATGAGGACCTTGCGGCAATAGAGATGCACCTCCGACTCCTGCCGCACCATGCCCGGCATCTCGAGGCTGCGGGAAGGCACGAAGAGCAGGGCCTGGATGGCGATGGGCGCGTCGGCCGTGAAATGCAGACGGTACTTGGGCGCCTCGTTGTCGTGGGCCAGGTACTCGTAGAACTCCTTGTACTCCTCCTCCTTCACCTCGCTCTTCGAGCGGGCCCAGATGGCCTGCACCGTGTTGACGCGCTTGCCGTCCAACTCGAGCGGGAAGGCCACGAAGTTGGAGTAGCGCTTGACGATGCGCTCCAGGTTGCCGGCTTGCGCGAACTCCTTGGCGTCGTCCTTCAGGCCGAGGGTGATCCGGGTGCCCGGGGTGGCGTCGGGAGCCGCCTCCAGCGTGTAGCCGTTGCCGCCCTCGCTGGTCCACTTCCAGCCCTCGGAGCCGACCGTCTGGGATCGGGTCACCACCGTCACCTGCTTGGCCACCATGAAGGCGGAATAGAATCCCACGCCGAATTGTCCGATGAGCCGCGTGTCGGGCTTCTGCTGCTCGGCCAGCGCCTTGAGGAAGGCCTTGGTGCCCGAGTGCGCGATGGTGCCCAGGTTCTGGACCAGCTCGTCGCGGGTCATGCCGATGCCTGTGTCGGCGATGGTCAGCGTGGACTCCTTCTCGTCGACCGTGATGGCGATGGCCGGGCCGCTGTCGCCGGTGGGCGACTGCCCGCTGGCCTGGAGGAAGCGGAGTTTCTCACAGGCATCGGCCGCATTGGAGACCAACTCGCGCACGAAGACCTCGCGGTCGGTGTACAGGGAGTGGATGACGATGCTCAGCAACTGCTGGATCTCGGCTTGGAATGAATGCTGTTCCGTTTGACTCATGGTGTGTTGAAACGACGGGCGCTTCGACAAGACCGGATCCCGAGGAAGTCCAAGCCCCCGCGGATCCGCCGTCCATCCCGGCGCGAACGACAGTTCTACTCGCTCAAACGGAGTCCCTGTCAAGGGAGGGTCACCCGAAGACGATGCAGGCCGGCGTGGTCCGGCCCCCGTCGGGAAGGACTCACGGGGTGGCGCGGGCTCCGTCGCGCGAACCGGCCCGACGTCCGTTGAGCAACACCCCCAGCCAGGTGTTGCGGACGAGCAGGTGATAGGACAGCAGCAGGATGCCCAGCAGGAGGGCCGAGAGCAGGCCCCATTTCAGCAACGGATCCAGATCCCAGGAACGCATCCCCCCCTGCAGGAGCGCGACCAGCGGATGATGGGCGATGTAGAGCCAGTAGGCCGAGTCGGCGAGATACCGGAGAGAGGGGTTCTCGCGGTCGAGATGTCGGCGGAAGAGGCCCAGGCAGCCGAAACACATCAGCCAGGCGAAGAGCACCTGGGCCAGCCCAGCCCCGAGCGGGTGGGTCTTCATCATCGCCAGTCCGGCCGGGAAGAGCAGCAGGCTGGCGACTCCCACGAGGACCCACGGATGTCGGCCAAGCCGTCCGTCGGCATCCCGGCTTTCGAAATAGAGCGCTCCCACCGCGAAGAAGATCGCGTAGTAGAGCAGCACATGCGGCTGCGGGAGGAGCCCCACCGAGGTGTCCGGTCCGAAGCCCCCGCCGAAGGCCCCCATCCAGAGCTGCGGAACCAGGGTGGCCGGCACCAGCACGAGTGGCCACTTCCAGGTCAGGAGCCAGGCCCCCGACGGCGCGGGGAGGCCCAGCCGGCTCCCCACCGTGACCGCGATCCCGAATCCGGCCACCAGCCAACACAAGAACCCCAGGAACCACAGGTGATCGAAGGTCGAGGTCAGCACCGGATGCCACCGTCCCGAGGGATCCCCGCCGACCAGTCGGCCACGGCCCTGAACGAGGAACCGGTCCGAGGCCAGGAACTCCCGATAGGCCTGACGGCTTCGGGCCAGGAGCCCCGGGGCATCGGACGACGCGTCACCGGAGCCCGGACCCTCGGCACCCGCCCGACGCAGCAGCTCACGGCACCGGGCGCGTCGCTCCTGGAATTCCTCCTGGGTTCCCCGCACCGGAAGGCGCAGGAAGCCCGCGATGGTCGTCACCTCCGGCCACGTGCCCTGCGAGGCCTTGAGAGGCGTGCCCCCCTCCAGGTCCCGGACCCGGACATCGGCTCCCCGCTCGATGAGCAGGCCCATCACCTCGGGATGCGCGAAGAAGGCCGCGGAGTGGAGGGCCCGGTGACCACCCCGGCTGGGCCGGTCCACATCGGCCCCGTGGTCGAGCAGCAACCGGACGGCCTCGGCGCTGCCGTAGTGCGAGGCCCAATTGAGGGCAGGATCGTGGAACTCCGGGTCGGTCTGGTTGGGATCGGCCCCGGAATCCAGCAGACGATGCAGCGTCGTCAGGTCGCCCGACCGGATCGCCTCCACCACCTCGGAGCGGACTCCCGGCATGGCGAACCGCGCGGCATCCTGGGCGGCCGCCCGCTGCCGTGCCCAGCCCACCACGACATCCTGGAGGGGCAGCACCGTCAGCACGCCCAGGATCAGCGGCAGGAACACCCGCAGGAACCGCTGCCGGAGCAACGCCGCGAGTCCTCGTCCACGCCACAGCATCGCCGTGAAATAGCCGCTCACGAAGATGAAGAGCGGCATGCGGAACCCGTGGACCCATGAGACGAAGGTCAGGAGGCGCTCATCGCGCCGCGCATCGCTCACCATCCATCCGTCGGTCGCATAGGGCAGCGAGGCGTGGAGCAACACCCCCAGGATCATCGCGAAAGCCCTCAGCGCATCGAGATCATGCCGGCGGGCCGGCGGGGTGGACGAGGGACGGTCCATGATCGGGGACGGTGACGGATTCCTCCGGCCTCCGTCGAGCGACTTCAATCGACGTCCGCACGAACCTCGCCCAGCGGCATCGACGCCCTCACGGACCGGAAGCGCGCCTCGCGCCTCTTCGCTCCGACTCCGACTGCCCGGACTAGACCCTCGGCATGGCCGGGGTCGACCCGGGGCCGTTCACCAGACCCGCGCCCAGATCACCTTCAGGTAGCGGCTCTCGGGGCAGTTGGACATCACCGGATGATCCTCGCCGGGCCCCGTGCGATCGAGGATCTGGAGCCGGCGTCGGGTGCGCACGGCCATGCGGACCACGATGTCCTCGAACTCCTCGGCCGAGATCATGCCCGAGCAGGAACACGTGACCAACAGTCCTCCGGGACGGGTGATCACCATGCCCAACCCGTTGAGATCCTCGTAACGCTGCCGGCCCTCGGCGGCATCCTCGTCATCCCGGCTGTGGATGAGCTTGGGCGGATCGAGGATGACCACATCCCACGACTCGCCATTGTCGCGCATCTGCCGGGCATAGCTGAAGGCATCACAGTCGACCCAGTTCACGCGCACCTGGTTGAGGTTGGCATTGCGCTTCGACATCGCCACAGCCGCCTCGTCGAGGTCCACGCCCGTCGCCTCGGCCGCCCCACCGAGCAGCATCGCCGAAATGGAGAACCCGCCCGAATAGCAGCACAGGTCCAACACCCGCTTGCCCCGGGTGTAGCGGGAGAGCTTCAGGCGATTGTCGCGCTGGTCGCAGAAGAACCCGGTCTTGTGGCCTTCTTTGAAATCCACCTCGTAGCGGATGCCGTGCTCCCGGATCTTCACCGCGCGCACCGCGTCCGACTTCACCGTGGTCGGCGAGATGCCCTCGTTGCGGGCCACCGTGTCATCCACCTCGAAGACGACCCGCTGCGTGCCCAACCGCGCATGCATCCGGGGGATCCAGGAGGCCAGGCGCTGGGCGATGCCCAGGCAGTGGACCTGGATGCTCAGCACGTCGGCGAACTTGTCCACCACCAGACCGCTGAGGCCATCGGCATCGGAGTGCACCACCCTGAAGGCGTCGGTCACCTCCGGCAGGCGCAGGAAATCGATGCGGTGATCCATGGCCCGATCGAGCAACTCGACCAGTGCCGACTCCTCGACGAACGACTCCCCCCAATGGAAGAGTCGCAGGGGCACCTTCGAGCGCGGGTTCCACAAGCCATTGCCGCAGGGCGAGCCCGACTTGTCGTACACGTTCACCCAATCGCCCGGCTTCGAACCGGCGGACGCATCGCGGATCATCGCCGGATACACCACCGGTTGTTGGCTCGGGTACTTCAACCAGACCCAGGGAGTCTGCCAGCGCGACGTATCGACCTGCGGCATCGCCGGCGCGGACGGACCCGTGCCGAAGCCGACATTCGACCGTGGATCCGACCGTGGATCCGACCGCGGACCCGGACGCGGCCCACGACCCGGACCAAAGCCGGGACCGGCAGGGGGACCACCCGAGGGTCGGCGGGGGCGGAATTGCGGACGATCAAATGGCGCCATGTACCCGCGTGAATACGGCCAAAACGCCCCCGAGCCAAGCACCGTCCCCAACGAACGCCCCCGGCCGTGCCCCAACCGAATCGACCCGCAAGGATCCCCCCGCAGCCTGCCCACCGACATCCAACCCGAGCGGAGCGGGACCGGGCCCGACCGAGCTCTGGAAGCGATCTCACCTCTCCCCTCGCGCACAGCGCGAAAGCTCATCCTTCCCAGAGCTTCCCTGCGAGCGCGGGCCCGGTCCCGCGGAGCCCACCCACCCCCGAGCGGAGCGGGACCGGTCCAAAGCCCGCTCGGGAAGCGAACACCTCATCCCCTCGCGCACAGCGCGAAAGCCCATCCTCCCCAGAGCTTCCATGCGGGCGCAGGACTGATCCCGCGGAGCATGTTCGCTTTCTCACCCCCAACCCTTAGGATCACCCCCGTGACCGAGACGGTTCAAAGAAGACAACGGGTGCTGGTCGGCATGAGCGGCGGGGTGGATTCCTCGGCGGCCGCGGCCCTGTTGCTCGAACAGGGGTTCGACGTGGTCGGCGTCACGCTGAAACTGTGGCCCCAGGACTGCGTGAACCGCGCCGAGGACAAATGCTGCGGACCCCAGGCCGTCATGGACGCCCGCAGCGTCAGCGCCAGCCTCGGCATCCCCTACTACCTCATCGACGAATCGGCCGAATTCCAGAAGCGCGTCATCGGCTACTTCGCCGACGAATACCGCGCCGGACGCACCCCGAACCCCTGCGTCATGTGCAACCAGCACCTGAAGTTCGGAACCCTCCTCGACCGGGCCCGCCAACTCGGCTGCGACCTCGTCGCCACCGGGCACTTCGCCCGCGTCGAACGCGCCTCCGATGGGCGGTCGCTGCTGCTGCGCGGCCGGGATCCCCGCAAGGACCAGAGCTACTTCCTCTTCTCGCTCCGCCAGCACCAACTGACCCGGATCCTCTTCCCGCTCGGGGAGAAGACCAAGTCCGACACCCGTGACGTGGCCCGCGAATGCGGCCTCCGCACCGCCGACAAGGAGGAGTCGATGGAGATCTGCTTCGTGCCCGACAACAACTACGGACGCTTCCTCGAACAATCGAAGCTCGTCGAACGCCACGCCGGCGACATCGTCGACACGCAGGGCCGGGTGCTGGGTCACCACGAAGGCATCGAATTCTACACCATCGGACAGCGCAAAGGCCTCGGCATCTCCTCGGCCCATCCGCTGTACGTCCTCGAACTCGACCCCGCCCGCAA
>JBEGWF010000044.1:0-50335 GCA_041177965.1 Verrucomicrobiota bacterium
GCGCTGGCGGGAGGGCGGCCTGAAGATCCTTTCCTGACACGGGGTTGGGAGTGCCAAAGATGGGGCTGATCAAAGGATCGACTGGAACTCATCGAGGCTCGGTACCCTGACCGCTCGACGATGCAGATCTTTGAGGGTGCGCTCCTCGTCGAGGGCATTGACCCGCTGGCGCACTGCTTCAGGAACGGGGCCGAAACGGGTGTCGAGGACGTCGAGGATCGCCTCGTGAAGGGTCTCGAGCGTGGCCTCCTGACGGCCTTCAGTCAGACCTTCCTGGCGACCTTCCTGGCGACCTTCCTGACGGCCTTCCTGACGGCCAATTTCTTGAAAGAGGGTGATGTGGGGCATGGTTTTGTCGGGTTGGCGCTGTTGAAGCTCGTTTCTGAAGGGGATCTTAAGCTCGTCGGGGAGGGGCATCAACCAGTCCATCAGCCACAGCAGGTTCTGGATTTCCACCGGCGCGTACCCCTCGTTGGTCAGCGCCAGGCTGAGTTCCAGGCGGCAGCGGAACAGGTCTCGGGGTTTCGTGCGGTGGCGTTGGGTGCCCAGATGGGCGGCGATGATGAAGAGGGCCTGATTGCTCAGGTGACGCGGTGGGTCGAGCTGGCCTTCGAAGTCGATGGTCTTGCAGATGCGGAAGCGGAACGTCGTGCCGCACCCCAAGAAAACGTTCGTGTAGGAGGTGGGCCGCCAGGTTCGGCTGCGATCTCCGAGGATGGCCAGGGTGACAACCCGGATGCCGTAGCGGTCGAGGATGCGATAGTGGTAGGTGAACAGGCGACGGGGCAGATCGGGGTCGTACCGCATCTGGACCTCGATGTGGACGAGAAGCCATTGGTCGGTGCCGTCGAGCAGGCGCACCTTGACCAACTTGTCGGCACGCCTGTGACCGACCTCGGAGTCGGGATCGATTTGACGGAGCTCCTGCTCGAGCGAAATGGGTTCGACCGCCCAATCGATGAGGCCTGCGACGTCGGGAAAGGCGAGCTCGAGGAAGGGGCGGAGAAACAGGTCGAGAGCGCTTTTCCAAGGGCTGTCGTGATCGAGCGGATCCATGCGGTTGCTTGAGTCTTCGCAACCACCCACGTGGATCTTTCAAAGAATCTGTTGTCCACGACGGGAGGCCCAAGGTGGGTCGATTTCTGTGAAAGCACCGAGCTGAGTGGCGACCCGCTCGGCGATCCTGCCCTCCAAGCCTATGACACACGCCGGGGTTGCCGCGGGCTTGGGGGCGTGCTTTTTTAACGGGGTCCGAACGAGACGCATCCAGAGCGTCGGCGGGGAAAAATCCCGACGACCAGCGTCCTGCCCAGAGTTGTGGGAAAGGTGCTTTGAAGACCGGCGACGGTCTTCGATGTGCGGGCGAAAACCCGAATCAAAATAGCAACTCCTGAAAGAAGGCCGTCGTCTCGCATTCCCGAGCGGCGGCCTTCGTCGTTTCATCACCTCTCTGGGTGCGTGGCGCTCGACACGATGAGCCATGCACACGTCGATACGGATCCCGCCTTCGAGCAGCAACCATCACCTGTGGAACAATCACGGCACCTGGTGGTGCCATTTCACGGTGCACCGCCCCGACTTCACCAAGCAGCGGGTCCGCCGTTCCACCGGGACGCACCGCCTCGATGAGGCCCGTCAGATCCGCGATTTCCTGATCGCGGTGCTGCCCTCGGTGTTGCCCAAATCCCAGGCCTGAACCTCCACACCGCCATGAAGACCTACGAAGGCATCGATGATGCGTTCCGACCCAAGAGCTACTGGGCCGACACTTCGGTGGCACAGGCGCTGGTGCGCGATGTGAAGGGTTCCCGGCGACGGGAAATGATCGACCAGGCGTTCGCTTCCGGCCAGATCGACCAGGTCGACGAGGTGCTGCTGGAGCCAGAGGTGTCGACATTGCTGCGCACGCACCTGGGGCGCATCCATCCCTCGTTCATGGGTGGCGAATACCTCCCGGGTTATCATCCGCACGAGACCGAGATCGCCCGCATCCAGTTGAGGTCCACCACCTGGGATGTGATCAGCATCCGGGCACAATGGCTGGATGGGCGGATCCACTATCGCGTGGTCGACGAGTACGGCGGGCGATTCCAGTGCCGGCCCTCCAGCAGTCGGCACCCGTTCAGCCTCAGGTCGTTCATCCGGTTCATCGACCAGGTGTACTGCCCCGACCTGACCCGCCCCTTCTCGCTGGCCTACAACGAGTACAACGCCGAGTACTACACCACCCGCCGCGAGTTGCGCCACTTCACCCGTATCAGCTCCAGCCTGTACCCGAAGCTCGAGGCTCACTTCGAGCGGGTGTTCGAGGATTGGGTGGAGGAGGGAGAAGAGGAAGCCTCCGAGGCCGGAGATGGGCAAACCGAAGGTTAGGCCCTGGCAGGGGCAGAGGTGGCCGAGAAGGCATGCATTGACAGGCAAGCTACCTTGTGTCACAAGGTATAAGTGATGTGCGACCCAGATAAAAAAGCGAGAACGCCCAGGTTCCTCGGCCAACTCATGGGAATCCCGGCCGTGTTCGCATTCATGGCCCTCGTCAGCGGGTGCTCGCCCTCGCCCCGGGTATCGGTGACGAATCGTTCTCCGCATGCCCTCACCAATGTGGTGGTCTCGGGGGCGGGCTTCTCGCAGCGCGTGCCGGTGCTGGAGCCCGGCCAGAGCGTGCGCTGGCAGGTGGAACCCTCCGGCGATTCAGGCCTGAGCCTCCGTTTCGATGCCGCTGGCCGGACCATCGATTCGGGCAAACAAGGCTATTTCGAGCCCCGCAGCCATTACCGGGTCGATGCCGTGGTGCAGCCCGACCTGAACGTGACGGTCGCGACCCGGACGGGGCTGTTCTGAGCGGGGCCTCCCCCCACCGACCCTCCACCCCTCCATCGATGTCCGACTTCTTCGACAATTGGGTGGTCCAGGTGCGCAAGGGCGTGCTCGAACTTTGCATCCTGCGAACCCTGGCCGTGCGTGAACGGTACGGCTACGAGCTGGTCAAAGAGCTCTCGCAGGTGCCGGGCATGGGACTCACCGAGGGCACCCTCTACCCGCTCATGTCACGCCTCCGCCTCGCAGGACTGGTCACCACGCGGCTCGAGGAATCGGCCAGCGGACCGGCCCGGAAGTACTACTCACTGACACCCGAAGGACTTCACACCCTGAAGACCATGAACGTGTTCCTGGAAACCCTCCAACGCAGCACCCGACAGGTGGGAGACCCGTCATGACCACCTGGACCCCCGCGGCAAAGGCCGCCCTCGAACGATCCCTGCAACAGCACCGTGGGCGATTCGCCGCCGACGGAGCCGAGGCCGATGAGGTGGTGGCCGACCTGCGCGACCACGTCGAGCGCGAGGCGGCGGCGCTGGCCCTGACGGTGGTGACCGAGGCCGACGTGCGGCGCATCCTGGCCCAGGTCGATCCCCTGCTCCTCGAGGTGCCGGCCGAACCCTCAGGCCCGGACCACGCGACCCCTCGGGCCGGCCCGGCGACAGAACGGGTTCCAGGGTCCGAGTCGACCGCGAGACGCCGCTCCCTGCGGTCGATGTCATGGCTGGTCGTACGTGTCGTCCTGGGGGTGCTGCTGCCGCTGGGAACGCTGATCTTCGAGTGGATGGAACGTCCGTCGGCCACCGAGCTCCTCGACCCCATCCCCACGCCCGTCCATATCGCGATCATCCTGCTGGTGCCGATCACCCACGCCCTCGGGTTGTGGTGGCTGGAGCGGTCGTCCCGGCCGCTGCCGCGAGGGTTCGCCTGGCTGCTCTCGGCGTCCCTCGGCATCTCGGCCGCCTACTCGGTCGCCTACCTGCCCATCACCCCCCTCGCGACCGTGGGCATCCTGGTCTACGGGCTGGGCCTCGTTCCGCTGGCGCCCCTGGTTTCGTGGATCCTGGGGCTGCACCTGAGATCGGTCGCACGTCGACGCCATCGCGAGCACGGGGTCGCCTGGCCACGGCATACCTGGATCGCCTCGATGGCGGCTCTGCTGCTCTTGGCGGCACTGGCGCTGCCGGGATTCCTCACGACACGTCTGCTGCGGCAGGCCCTGAGGGCCGAAGACCCCGCCGAGCGGATGGTCGCCATCGGGCGCCTGCGTTCATGGGGCGACTCGTCCACCTTGTTGCGCGCCTGCTACGGCACGCGGCACCGGATGTGGGACAATGCGTTGGACCCCTTCGAGAACCACAAGGGGCTCAGCGTGGACGGTGAAGGCGCTCGGAAGGTGTATTATCAGGTCACCGGTCGGGCCTTCAACGAGGTGCGTCCGCCGCTGGGGTCGATGCGGGGCGTCGGGCGCGAGGTGTTCCAGGATTTCGAATGGGATCCATCGGTGGGCGGTGAGGCGGTGGCGGGGCATGTCTCGGGGCTGTCGCTCCAATCCTCGCGCCTGGATGTCGTGAGCAACGCCGACGATGGCTGGGGCTACACCGAGTGGATCCTGGAATTCCGCAACGACCACGGGTCGCGTCAGCGCGAGGCCCGGGCGGAGATCCAGTTGCCGCCCGGGGGCGTGGTCTCGCGATTGACCCTCTGGGTGCATGGCGAGGAACGCGAGGCGGCCTTCGCCGGGCGCGGTGAGGTCCGGGCCGCCTATCAGCAGGTGGCCGTGGCCCAGCGGCGCGACCCGGTGCTGGTCACCACCTCGGGCGCCGACCGCGTGCTGATGCAGTGTTTCCCGGTCCCGCCCAGGGGCGGCACGATGAAGGTGCGCCTGGGAATCACCGCGCCGCTGACACCTTCGGGGCCGCAGGAGGTCGCCTTCGTGTGGCCCCGAATCGTGGAGCGCAATTTCGCCGTCGCCGAAAACCTGCGGCACCGGGTCTGGCTGGAATCGCCGCAGGACATCCTCAACCCGCCGGCCGCCAGTGGCTCGACCGCCTTCCGCACGAACCGTCTGTCGACGGAAATCCCCGACCGGTGGGGCTCCCGCGCCTTCCCCACCCTCCGGTTCGAGCGCAAGGCCGACACTTCAAGCCTCTGGGCCTTGGATGATCGTTCGGATCCACCCAACGCGGTGCGCCAGTCGATCACCTCGAGCACCGGAGCCTCGCATGGACGCTTGGCCGTGGTGATCGACGGCGGTCCCGGTGGCCGCGATGGGTGGCAGGATCTGCGGGAAGTGCTGTCGGGCACACGGGCCCGGGGTGACCTGCGGGTCTGGGCATCCGAAAACGGGTTCCGCGAGGTCGCGGTCATCGACGAAGGCCCCTTCAAGGCGGCGGTCGAGATGATGGACCGGAATGCTCCTCGATTCGAGGGCGGCCACGATCCGATCCCCGCACTCGAGACCGCATGGACCTGGGCCTCGCAGCGACCCGGCGGCACGGTGCTCTGGATCCATGGGACCGTGCCGGTGCTGCTGGGCGATCCCCAGTCGATCTCGCAGCGGCTCCAGCGCGGCGAGGGCTCGGGCGCACGTCTGGTGGACCTTCAGGTCGTTGATGGCCCCCATTTGGCCGGCAAGGAATGGTCGTCACAGGCGCTCTACGAGGCCCTGCCCCGCTTGGGATCCGTGGGCGACGACCTGAAGCGTTTCCTCGGAGAATGGGCGGGCGAGGCGCCTGTTCGGCGCTGGCGCATGGAACGGTCGGAAGATTCCACCCGAGTGGGCGACGCCCGTGCCTCGAGCCATCTGGTGCGACTCTGGGCGCGAGACCGGATCACCCATCTGCGCCGTCACCGCAAGACCGCCGAGGCGGTGGCGCTGGCGGGCCATTGGCAACTCGTCACCCCGGTGAGCGGTGCGGTGGTGCTCGAGACGAAAGCCCAGTACCAGGCGGCAGGCCTCACCCCGGTCGATCCGCTGACCACACCCGCGATCGTCCCAGAACCGGAGACCTGGGCATTGATGGTCGTGGGCACCGCACTGGTGACCCTCTGGCAGCGCCACCAAAAGAAGCGTCCGGGCCATTGAGAGGCGGCATACGGGCGTGTAGGCACGACCAGATCGAGGGACCGGCAGGGGGCGACTCGCCGGTCGAGATCGGAGGAGCACCCGGGGATCGAAGCCCGACCGAGGGGTCGACGAGGCGGGGCCTGTGTCCTGGGAAGGGGCGAGCGTGTCCACGTCATAACAGATCTCGCCCACCCTGGGTCCACGACCGCCGCGCCATCACCGTCTCCAACTGCGCCGAGTCCTGAGGCGGTCGCTTGAAGGGGGGGGCGCTCTGCCGGAAAGCCCTGGAACCCCGCCCGCGAAGCCGGGTCCCCGTGCCAACCACGGAGACCCGACCCCGGAGCTGTGGCATCAGCGAAGCGTGATGGTCACCTCGTTCGAGAAGGTGCTGTAGGTCACCGGGTTGCCGGTCATGCCTCGCACGCGGAAGGAGTAGGTCCCTTTGCCGAGCGATCCTTCGAGGGTCGTGCCATCAGGACCGGTCACTTTCCAGACCGACCAGTTCACGCTCCTGCCTTTCCAGCGCCCGATCTGAACCTCATAGCCCGACTCGACGTTGGAGTTGTCGTACCAGCTCAAGGAAACCGTGCGATCGACCACCGTCGCCCGGAGGTTCGTGGGCGGGTTGAAGATCGGGTCCGGAGTGGGCGGCGGAACGGTGCCTTTGACGGTGGCCACCGCGGCATCCGCATCCACGAGGCCGAAGCCGAAGACGGGATCACGTCCGGTGAAGCCAAGATCCTGGGCTGTGGTCTGCAGGAGCGACCGGACATCGTCGTTGATGACTCCGTTTCCGTTGGCATCGCCGATGCCCGCGGAGATCACCAGGGCCGCCACCCCTGCGACGTGCGGCGTGGCCATGGAGGTCCCGCTCAGGGTGCCGTAACCGCCCCCCCGCGTGGTGGAGTAGATCAGGGAACCGGGCGCCGCCAACTCGACATCCGGACCGGTGCTCGAGAAGGACGAGGCCTGATCGGTGCTGGTGGTCGACCCCACGGCGACGACCGAGGCGAATTTGCCCGGGTAGTTCACCGTATCGGTGCCCGCTCCCGAGTTGCCCGCGGCGGCCACGAGCAGCACCCCCGCTTTGGCGGCGTTGTCGAAGCCGGCCTCCACCGTGGTGCCCGGATACGTGGCGCTGCCCAGGCTGAAGTTGGCCACCGATATCCGGTTGGCCACACACCAGTCGAGGGCCCCCAGGATCCCGCTCCAACTGCCGCTGCCGTTGGAACCAAGCGCCTTGAGCGCGTAGAGATCGGCCTCCGGGGCGGCGCCGAGCACTCCCGACCCGTTGCGCAACGCGGCGATGGTTCCCGAGACGTGGGTGCCATGCCCGTTGTCGTCCATCGGATCGGAGTCGTTGTTCACGAAGTCGTACCCGCCGGCGAAATTGGCCGCCAGGTCCGGGTGCAGGTGATCGATGCCCGTGTCGACGACGGCCACCCGGACCCCCGTGCCGAGGACAGGGCCCACGGCACCGGGATAGGTTCCCGAATGGACAGGCCCGCATCCGATCCGGACCAGGCCCCAGGTGGCGTCGATTTCACCGAGGGCGCGCACCTCGAGATCCGGTTCCACCGCCTGCACATCGGGCAATCGGCCCACGGCCTCGAGGACGGCGTTCGGAACGGTGGCCGCGAAGGCGGGCACGAGTTGGAAGGAGCGCTCGATGGAGGCTCCCTGAGCCAGGAGTTGTTCCCGGTGGACGGTTCCCGGGGTCTGGCGGTATCGGATGAGCACCCGGGCAAGGTCGGGCGTGGAGGGCTGCGCGGAGGCGAGCGAGACCGCACCCAACAGGGCGCAGGCTGCGGTGGGGACGAGGCGGCGACGGAACGGATTTTCTCTCATGTGCATGTGCGGTGGTTTGGAGGGACGGATCGAAGTCTTTCTTATGTCTTCGATAAGTTTTTCTTTAGTTAAGAAAAAAGCCGCCGTCAAACCTTCGAAGGGGCTTGGGATGAAAAATCATCGAGGGGGAGGTCACGGCGATCCGCCCCGGACGAGTCCGACATCCTTTCGCGATACGGCGTCGACATGCAGGGCGGCGACATCGGGCGCGGCCTAAAACACGGAACCACCGGCCGGAAACGATCCTGGAACCGGTGTGCCGGCGAACCCGTCGCCGAAGAACCCGAGACGGCGCACACGACGCCCATCGACACGCTCGGAATTCCGAAGCGATCCCGGGCCTCCGGGTTTTCGAAGCGGGCGGCGGAACCGGTCGTCACGAACACGCCGCTCCGCGGACGCCTCAACCAGCGACCGGGTCGTGGGCAAGACCGGATCCGTCGGTCTCAGGGCCGCCTGGGGAGGACGTCGGCCTGCATCGGAGCCGCATCCTTGCGGAAACCGAACCCGAGCGAGGCTTGGATGGGGTATCCGCAGATGCACGAGGCACTGGCCTCCGGGATCAGGACGCCGCCTTCCGCCGGAAGGATGTTCAGCCAGCAACCCGGGCGTGTCGGCGACAACCGGGTGAAGGAACCATCCTCGAAGCGGAAGAAGGTCGGGTTGTCCGCGCGGAACAGCAGGCCGTCATCCGAACCGGTCATCCCGCCACAGGCGTGGCCCGGTCGTTTCAGGATCCAGTCCCCATCTGCGCCCTTCGGAATCCATCGGTTTCCCGTGGCGAGGTCGAACAGGTCGCTCTCGAACGACACCCGCTGCCCCAGCACGACCGGACGCTTGACCTGCTGGCCATGGAACAGGTCGTGGACCGGATTGAGCCCTGAGCTCTTCCAACGCTCCGTGCCATCGGCCGTTTCCCAACAACGCAGATGATAGGCCGCCTGCGGGCCGGCACTACGGGCACAGGACAGGATCAGACGGTCGCCCTTCACGGAAAGCCCCAGAATGTCCTCGGCCTCGGGCCACTGCAGTGGACGCTCCCAGACCCGCTTTCCGGAGGCCGCATCGATGCAGACGACGACGGCGTGCTCCAGGATCGCGGCACAGGTCAACCGACCCGTGCGGTCCGCGTGGGCTTTCGGGCCCCGCGCCTCCACGGCATAGACGCGGCCCGCCGCGGCGCACAGCGTGGCGTTCACCCAGGCGCCTTCGGTGGGGATCCCCCATCGGACGGAGCCCCCGGCCTCATCGATCGCGAACAGCGTCCGCGAACAGACCAGCGGTCGGCCAGAGCGGTACTCCAGGTCGACGAGGTCGTATTCCTTGCGGGTGCGGGCGGCCGTCGGCCGCATCGTGCTGCCGAAGATCCGACCGCCGTCCCGGGCCACCCAACCCCAATGGTCGTCGGCGTGGATCCGTCCCGGTGCGGGCCGTCGACGAGCGACATTGCCGCGACGGGCATCGACCTCCCACAGCTCCGTGTTCACGGCGACCCAGGCACGTGATCCGGACTCGTCCAGCACCACGTATCCTGCATCATACGGCATCGCATAACGCATCGAATCCGGAAGGTCCAACTGCCAACGGACCGTTCCATTGCGGGCATCGGTTCCGATGAGTCCGTTCTCGGCGATCGTGACGATCAGGCCTCCGGAAACCAACGGGGCATGCCCGCGCGTGTGGCGGTCGGGAATCCGCTCCGGTCCATGGCCTCCGAACCATTGAAGCCGGGGGAATCCCTGGAGCGACTGTGAAGTGGCGCAGGTGTTGCCGGCATTCCCGTACTGGTGAGTCCACCGTCCGGTGCCCGACACGGCCTCGCCGGGCAGGATCCGACCCTGCAGGACCACCACGCCGGAGGGCGATGGGCAGGCGATCCGTCGGGCTTCGGAGGCGGAAAGCGTGGCACCCACGACGAGGTTGAACAGGTGATCGGCCACCGGGATGGGATCCGGCCCGTCGAACCCCACGACGGCGGCGAGGGATCCCAGCCATCCGCGCCCGTGGAGATGACGACGAACGGCGTCCACCTCGGCCGTGGGCACGGCGATCACCCATTGAAGTTCCGATCCGGCCATCAGCGCAGGGAGCACGTCGTCGGCACCGACGGGTCCAGAGGGTTGGTAAAGTCCCCACCCGCGCGGCGCAGGGAGTCGGGCCAGGGCGTCGCGCACGACTTCAGCCACAGGTGCGGCAGGCTTCGTCGGAGCCATGACCGCTGGCACGGGCGACGGCGCGGGGAGCGATGGTGGCCCGGCATCCCGGGGGATGAAGGTGGTGATCCGGCCCAGGGTGGTCGAGACCGCGAGGGTGCGGTCGTCGGCGGCCAGGGCGAAGACAGGGCCGTCGACCCTCAGGGTCGGGCCGGGTTCACCGTTGTCGGCACGGAGGATCTGGACCGTGTTGCCGACGCCGAGGAACACATGGGAGCCGGCAACGATGAGCGGACCCGCACCGGAGGTCGCCCGCTTCCAGCGCGTGGCCTGAACCAGGTCCCCTTTGCTGGTGCGGAGTCGTTCCCGGTCCACGGCGAGGATCTCGCGATCGTTGACCAGGTAACTGGTCGTCGGCGTGACCGCGAGGTTGCGACCGGGATAGGAGACGATCCTGCTGGTCCGACCGGTGCTCGTCGGGGTGTTGGTGGTCGATCCCGATGCGATCGCACCCGTGGCACCGGGGCCGGCGAACGTCTCGCCGTCCGAAACGACCGCCAATGTTCCGGTGCCCGTACCCAACTCGCGCCGGAAGTCTCCGTTCTTCCGGGAGTACACCCGTGGGCTCGCCCGTCCATTCGGGACGATCAGGTCGGCCCCCGCGTCCACGAGATACCCCTGCGGCGAGACATTCCCCAGGAGCCGACGCCAGCGGAGGGCTCCATCGGCGAGGTCGAGGGCCACCAGATAGGTGCCCTCCAAGGGAAACAGGCCGGCGGTGGCGTAGACCGTACCCTCCGCCACCAACAACCCGGATCGGATCGGATGGGGGCTGATCAGGCGTCCATTGCCACTGATCCAAGGCAGCTCGGGACCGATGCGAACCGCCCACGCCTGCTGCCCGTCGGAAAGCCGGAGCGCGCGGATCCATCCGTCGTCGGCGCCGACGACGACCCGATCCCCGGCGACCGTCGGTGCGTATCGGACGGGTCCGCCGCAGAAATGGTTCCAGCGGGTCGCACCGGTCCGTCGGTCGACACACCGGACCTCGTCGCGGGTGGTGCCGAAGAGGACGGCATCGCCCGCAAGGATCGGATGGGGAGCGAGATCATCGGCCGCGCGGGGAACCAACGGTTGATCGATCTTCTGCCAGAGGCTGCCGCGCGCCTCGGTGGCCCAGGCCGGGGCCGGGGTTCCGGATTCGATGGACCATGCCGCGACCCATGCATCGGTCGCGGGCCCCGCCTCCACAAAGGCGGTTCGGCCGCCATTGCCCCGGGCTGTCGACGCGCATGCCTGCGGCGATCCCGACGCGAGCCATCCCGTCAGAGTCAGGATCGAAACGATGCATCGTGCCATCCGATGAGCCGGAGCGAGCGGTGTCATGGCGGGATCAGGAAACCGATGCCTCCGCGATCTCCCGACAGTCATCGGCCATCCCGATGGGGGCGTCGAGATCGACGGACTGATTCGACTGCATCCACGGACCTTTCTTCTGGAAGGCGCGGGGAGGCAATCGCCTTTTGAGTCTCCGTGATCCGGGGATGATCCGGGCACAACGGGCCGGAAAGCCGGCCGAGGAGCAGGACCGGCAACGGCGCGGTGGTCCGCGACGGGTTTCACCGGCCACGGCACTCGAAAATCGACGATCCGGTCATCTTCCTGCTTTTCAAGCGGGGTGCGGAAACGAACCGTTGGGTCTTTCGATCGAAGGCATGGACGCGAGAGAACCGAGTTTCCGGCGGGTGACGCTGCTGGGGGTGGGCGCATTCACCCAGGCGCTCCTCCGCCACCTTCGACAGGACGGCGCCGAGGTCACCGCCTACCTGACCCGCGATTACGCCCACTACGGGCCGATGCAGGAAGGCCCGTGCATCTCGAGCGTCGAGGTGCCCAACCCCTGCCCCGGGTTCCGGGCCCACCGGCCCGACTTCCTGATCCCGATGTCGCTCGAGTGGGCGCTCCGCCCCTGGACACAGGAACTGCTGGATCTGCGCATCCCCATCCTCTGCCCCACCGGCGATGGATTGCGTTTGGAACGCGAGCGCGATTTCGCCCGCGAACTGTGCCGCCAGACGGGTATCCCGTTCCCGCGCTCCCACCTCATCCCGACCCGGGCCGAGGCCGAGGCGCTGGTGCGGCGCGAGGGCCGGCCGTTCGTGGTGAAGAACCCGCTGTGCTCGCCGACCAGCCCGATCCACACCATCGTGTGCGAGACGCCGGAAGACACGCTGGCCTGGCTGCCCCGCATCGACGACGCCGAGGGGATCTTCCTCCAGGAATACCTGGGCCGACGCGAGGCAGGCCATATCGCGCTGGTGAGCGACGGCGAGATCCATTCGCTGGTCACCAACCAGGAATACAAGCGGGCCTTCGACGGGAATCTGGGCATCGTCGCCGGCGCTCCGCTCGGCGGACTGGTGGAGCGCGACCCCGGTGACCGATACGGATTGGCGCGGGAACTCCTGCATCCCCTGCTCCCGTGGTTCCGCGAGGTCGGTTTCCGCGGACCGGTCCAGGTCACGGGCATCCACCACGAAGGCCGCTGGCATGTGCTCGAATACAATGTGCGGCTGGGCGTCACCAGTGGGCCGATGATCGCGTCGATGCTGACCAATCCCTTGGACACCTTCGGTCGGTGCGCACTGGGTCTGCCGCTGGCCCCCCGTTGGCGGAGCGGCCGCGAATTCGGCTGCAACCTCACGCTGGCCGGCTACGGGTACCCCTTCACGCAACTCACCGGGCCCCGGGTGCCGGTGACGGTCGACGGCTCGTTCACCGGCGAAGTCTGGTGGCAGGAGGTCGCCGAATCGGCCCTGGGAGGACTGGAGGCGACCGGTCACCGCATCGCCGACATCACGGCCCTGGCCGGGTCCATGGACGAGGCCATCGCCCAGGCCTACGCCGACATCCGCAAGATCCGGTCTCTCGGCAGCTATCACCGGACCGATGTCGGTCGATCGCTCTGGCCCCCCGGCAACGCATGAAGCCCACCGATCGTCGCCCCCGTTCCGCCTGGGTCGAGGTGGATCTCGTACAACTGGCCCACAATTGGGCCCTGATCAGGCGCGAGGTACCGCCCCCCGTGAGCCTGATGTTCGTCACCAAGGACAACGCCTACGGACTCGGGGCCGTGGAGGCCGCCCGGGTGGCACTCGCAACCGCCGCCGATTCCCTGGCGGTCTTCACCCTCGGAGAGGCGCAGGAATTGCGGGACGCCGGCATCACCGCGCCGATCCTGCTCCTGGGAGAACGCCTGACCGACGAAGTGCCGCACGTGCTGGAACTGGACCTCGAACCGTGCGTCGGTTCCGTGGAGATGGCCCAGGCCTTCGCGCGGGCCGGGCAGGAGCGTCGCCGGCCGGTGCCCGTGCACCTGAAGGTCAACACCGGCATGAACCGGTTCGGCCTGTCTTGGAGAACGGTCGAATCCTGGGCGCCCTTCGTGAGGGATCTGCCGGGCCTGGAGTTCCGCGGAGCGCTCAGCCACTTCGCCCAGAGCGATGAACTCGACAAGGGCTTCGCCCGCACCCAGTCGGGGCGATTCGAGCAGGTGATGGCCCATCTGGCCGAACACGGCATCCGTCCCCGCTGGATCCACCACTGCAACTCCGGAGGTGTGCTCGACCTGCCCGACGCCCATTTCAACCGGGTGCGGGTGGGTCTGCTGGCCCAGGGCGTGTATCCCTCGGAGGTCTGCCGACGCATCGAGGGCATCTCGCCGGTGCTGTCCCTCAAGGCCCGACTCACGACGATCCAGGAACTCGAACCGGGCGATACCGTGGGCTATGGCATGCGATGGCGGGCCGAGCACCCCTGCCGCATCGGGGTGCTGTCGGTCGGCTACGGCGACGGCTACCCGCGCCTGCGCAACCAAGGGCATGCGCTGCTCCACGGGCGGCGGGTGCCGCTGGTGGGCGGGGTGACCATGGATGCCCTGATGATCGACCTTTCCCCGGTGCCCGAGGCGCGGATCGGCGACGAGGCGGTGCTGCTCGGAACCCAAGGGGGCGAGTGCATCACCGTCCAGGAACTCGCCCGCCTGAGCCAAACGGTCACCTACGATGTGCTGGCCGGATTGCGCGGACGGCTTCCGCGCCATTTCGTGAACGCCATTTCGTGAACGCCATTTCGTGAACGCCGTTTTGTGAACGCCGGTCCGGGACCGTCGGGCGCCGAGACGCCGACCCTGGCTCACTTCATCTCCACCCAGGCACTCGCGGCGGAGGTCGGGTCGGCCCGTTCCTGCAACGAGGCCAACAGCACCCGGGCCTGACGGGTGGCCTTGCCCGAGAACCACTCCTTGCCCTGGGCCACCACCCGCACCGGGCGATCGAGGTCGAGCAACCGGTCCGAGAGCCGCAGGCGGAGGCTCGGCGGCACATCCCCTTCAAGCACGATCTCCTGACCCTGGACACGGGCCACGAGCTTGGCCCGCTCACCGATGGGCACCTCGGCCGGAACCTGCAGCCAGTAGAACCGGCGGTGGACCACATCGTCCTGCTGCCAGACCACCTTGTCGGGCCAGGCATTGCGCACGAAACCGGCCATCCAGGGAACCCCCTCGGCGTCCTTGCGGTTCATCCAGTGACCGAGGCCCTCGTAGATCTTCACCTGGTGCACGTACCCGCCGGCATCCTCGCGGGCGAGCCGATCGAGTTCGGCACCGCGCTCGGCGGCGATGCGGTTGCGGTTGTAGGCGGCGTCGTTGCCGCCCATGAAGATGGCGAAGGGCAGGTTGCGCAGCCCCAGGAGCGAGGCCTCGTTGGGATGGCCGGCCATCATCGATGCGGCGGCGAAGCGATCGGCCATGCGAGGCGCCAACTGCCAGACCCCGTCACCGCCGGCCGAGTAGCCCATCAGATAAACCCGGTCCGGACTCACCCCGCGGACGGCGACGTAGTCGTCGATCAATCGCTGGAACATCGGATCGATGTGGCCTTCGTGCCACAGGTTCCAGGTGTCGGTGGGAGCCCGCGGCGCGACATAGAACCCCTCGGCGGGTTCGTAGAGGCGGATCTGGTTCTGCCACTGCTGGTCGTTCACCTGCTTCGGGGCCCCGCCGCCGCCATGCATGGAGATCCACAGGCTGCGCTGCCCGGCCGGCGCCTTGCCGAATTCCTTCTCGAGCCAGCGAAGGGTCCTGCCCTCCAGAGCCAGTTCCTTCTTCTCGATCTCGGGCGTCCGCTCGGCCACCAGTTCGGCCATGCGATCGGCGGCGAACATGGGCAGCACCCGCTCGGATTCGGCTTTGGAAAGGGCCCGGGAAAGCAGCTCGCTGTCGGCGGGGCGCCGGTTGGCCGGCAGGTCCAGCCACTCGCGCAGGGCATCGACCGTGGCCGACGCCGGGATCAACTCGGCCCAGCGGGCATCGACCGTGGCGTCGCCCTTCGCCAGCGGACCGAAGGGCATTTCGCGCACCTCCGTGCCCACCGTGAAGCGAAGCCATCCCTGGGCTCCCGGGGCCAGGCTGAAGCGGGGCATGTCGTTCAGGTCGGCGGTGCCCGCCTTGGTGTCGGCCAGCGCACACGATCTCCGGACGCCATCGAGCACGCAGACCTTGGCCGAGAGGCGGGTGCCGCCCGAGCGATCCCAAAGACGCACGCCCAGCGCGGCGATCTCGACCGGAGAGGCGTCGGCCTTGGCGTAGCGGGCGGTCACGTTGACCGCCGCGACCTCGGTGCTGTTGCGGGCCCAGACCATCGGGAACGACAAACCCTCGCGCTTCCACGAGGTCGCGTAGATCGCATGGCGCGGTTCGTTGGCCCGGGCCTTGGAAGCGTCGCCCACGAACCATCCCCGATCCAAGCCGGCCGCGTCGTACTCGTCGGCTCCGGCGAAATGCCAGTCGCCATCCCAGATCTCCACCCAGGTGTGGTTGCCCCGCTCATTGGTCCACATGGGGGTACCGACGGCCCGCGCCGGAATGCCCACCGACCGGCAGGCCTCGACGAGGATGATCGACAGCCCGGTGCAGGTGGCCTTGCCCAGCGCCTTGGACTCCTTGAGACTTTGATTGGGCCGCTTGCGTCCCGTGTTGTAGTGGACGTTCACGAGCTTGAAGAGCTGGCGGTTCAGGGCCTGGGCCGCCTCGCTGGCCGTGCGGGCGTCCTTCACAAGATCACGGGACAGGGTCAGCAACTCGGAACGCCACGGGTCCCGGGGTTCGTCGAACACCGCATACGGCAGCACGTCGTTCAGGAACACCGCTTCGGGCACCTGCGCGGCCCAGGGGAACTCCTTCCGCGCCCGGAAGGCCAGATCCAGGTTCTCGAGCAGGAAGTCGTTGCCGAGGTTCGATCGATCGGCCTCCGTCATGTGTTCGGAAAGAAAACGTGCGGCGGTTTCACCGGCGGCTCCGTGACGATCCCGGGCCGATCGGATGAATTCGGGGATCGTCGCGGCACAGGCGGACCACCCGAGTGCCAAGAAGAGGGACACCACACGCATCAGAGGCATGGACCCACCCTGCACCAACTCGGGGGGCCGGGTCAAAAACAGCCTCCGATGCCCCGACGCCGGGGTCCCAGGTCGCGCGTCACCGGAGTCGGTCCACGACAGGATCGATGGTGATTCGGCCAAGGGACATCCGAACTTTATTCTGGCCTGACTTTTGGAGTGAGTTCCATCGTCTGAAAAGCCGTGGAACATCGCCGATTGTCCCCACCCGGACCCCGCATGGGGTGGATCACCCTGGCCGCACACACCTTGGCCGTGGGATGGGTCGCCTTGGCCGCACCGGCAAACGCCGGCCCCGACTTCAACACCGAGGTCCGACCGATCCTCTCGCAGCATTGCTTCAAGTGCCACGGCCCCGACGAACCGACGCGCAAAGGGGGCCTGCGTCTGGATGTCCGCGACTCGGCCGTACAGGCGGCCGGATCGGGGGCCGTGGCCCTGGTCCCGGGCAAGCCCCAGTCGAGCGAAGTGGTGACCCGGATCCACTCGAAGGATCCCGACGAGGTGATGCCGCCGCCGAGCACGGGGCAAACGCTCACCGAAGCGCAAAAGAAGACCCTCGAAGCCTGGATCGCCGCGGGCGCCGAATACGTGCCCCATTGGGCGTTCCAACCGCCTAAAACGGTGATCCCTCCCGATGTGGGAGATTCCCCCTGGCCACGGAATGCCATCGACCGGTTCGTGCTTCAGCGACTGCGTCAGAAGTCGCTCGATCCGTCCGCGCCGGCCGATCCCCACACGCTGGCCCGGCGGGTGTCGCTCGATCTGATAGGCCTGCCCCCCACGCCGGCCGAGGTCGAGGAGTTCCTGAAGGACCCCAGCGACGCCGGCTATGAACGCTGGGTCGATCGACTGCTGGCCTCGCCCCGCTACGGTGAACGCTGGGCCCGGCGTTGGATGGACCTGGCCCGGTACGCCGACACGAACGGCTACGAAAAGGACCGCACCCGGAGCATCTGGCCCTGGCGCGACTGGGTGATCCGCGCCCTCAACGCCGACATGCCCTTCGACCGGTTCACCGTGGAGCAACTGGCCGGCGACCTGCTCCCCCACCCCACCCAGGACCAACTCATCGCCACCGGATTCCACCGGAACACGATGCTCAACGAGGAGGGCGGCATCGATCCGCTGGAGTTCCGCTTCCACGCGATGACCGACCGGGTGGCCACCACGGGCACCACCTGGCTGGGCCTGACGGTCGGGTGCGCGCAGTGCCACACCCACAAATACGATCCGATCCAGCATCGCGAGTATTACCAGTTGATGGCGTTCCTGAACAACGCCGAGGAACCCGACCTGGACCTCCCGGAACCCTCCGACGAAGCCCGTCATCAGGCCCGACTCGCCGAGGCCGAGGCCTTGGTCGCGGATCTGGCCGATCAATTCCCCATCGAGGACACCGTGTGGATCACGCCCTCGCTGACCGAGGCCCGTTCCCAACGGGGCTCGCCGGCGCGCCTGCTCGACGACCAGTCGGCGCTCTTCACCGGAGCCGCCCCGGACACCGACACGCTGACCCTGGTGGTCACCACGAAGGAATCGCATATCGACCGGCTCCGACTGGATGCCCTGCTCGATGAGGCCCTGCCCAAGAAGGGACCAGGTCGCGTGGCCCATGGCAATTTCGTGCTGAGCGAGTTGCGGGTGACGGCGGCGCCCCTGGATGCGCCCGACCAACGTCGGAAGGTGCCCCTCGGCCACGCCCAGGCCGATGTGGAGCAGTCGGGGTTTCCGGCCGGCCAGGCCATCGATGACCAACTCCAGACCGGTTGGGCCGTGGATGTCGGCGGCGACCGGCTGAACCGGGAACACCACCTCGTGGTCCGCTTCCAGGACGAGGTCTCTTTCCCGGCGGGCATCCGGTTCGAAATCACCCTGGAACACCAGCAGGCCGCCCAGCACCTCATCGGCCGACCCCGGATCCGCCTGGGCCATCCCTCCCCGGATCCACGCCCCCTGGCCGAACGCCGCAAGGCAGCCGCAGAGGCGGCCTTCCAACGGTGGCTCGAGCGGGCCCGCGGGACCGCGGTCCGCTGGACCCCCCTGCGCCCCAAGTCTGCGACCTCCAACCTGCCGCTGTTGACCGTACAGCCCGACGACTCGGTGCTCGCCAGCGGCGACATCAGCAAGAGCGACACCTATCGGCTCACCTTCCAGGCACCCCCGGAACCGATCACCGCCGTGCGTCTCGAAGCCCTGCCGGATCCGGGGCTGCCGAAGCATGGACCAGGACTGGCCTACTACGAAGGGCCCAAGGGGGATTTCTTCCTGGGTGAACTGAATCTCGGCGCGGGTGGCCGACCCGTCCGCTGGAGATCGACGTCGCAGAGCTACGGCAAGAACGCCTTCGGTGCCGAGGCCACCGCGGCGCTGGCCGTCGACGGGGATCCCCAGACCGGTTGGTCCACCGCGGGTCGCGAGGGTCAACGGCATGAAGCGGTGTTCGTCCCGGAGACCCCGATCGCCGGCGGATCCGAACTCGACCTGAGCCTTCTCTTCGGTCGGCACTATGCCTGTTCGCTCGGGCGTTTCCGGGTGTCGGTCGCCTCCCGGCCCGATGGGGCCGTGGCCCGGGATCTGCCGGACGACCTCGAACCCTTGCTGATGGTTCCCGATGCCGCCCTGGCTTCCGAACAACGGGCCCGATTGCGCCGCCACTTCCTCCTGACCACCCCGGAACTGGCAGAGACCCAGAAGCGGATCGCCCAGTTGCGCCAGCGGCCCGCTGCCAAGACGACGCTGGTCCTGCGGGAGCGTCCGCCCGGGAACCCCCGCCCCACCTTCCTGCACAGGCGGGGTGAATTCCTGCAACCGGCCGAACGGGTCGAGCCCGGCGTGATCGCCGCGATCGCCCCGTTCCCGGCCGACCTGCCCAAGAACCGCCTGGGTCTGGCCCGATGGTTGGTGTCCACCAACCATCCGCTCACGGCGCGCGTCACGGTGAACCGCCAGTGGCAGGCCTTCTTCGGCAAAGGGCTGGTGCGCACCACCGAGGACTTCGGCTATCAGGGCGACAGCCCCAGCCATCCGGACCTGCTGGACTGGTTGGCGATCGACTTCATGGAGCGTGGCTGGTCGCTCAAGCGCCTGCACCGGCAGATCGTCCTGAGCGCCACCTACCGGCAATCCTCGCGGATCCGGCCGGAGCACATCGGACGGGACCCCGACAATCGCTGGCTCTCCCGGGGGCCTTCGGTCCGGTTGGAGGCCGAGATCATCCGCGACGCGGCGCTTCTGGCCAGCGGGCTCCTGTCCGACACCATGGGCGGGCCGGGTGTGTACCCGCCCCAACCCTCCGGTGTCATGGAGGCGGCCTGGGGCGGCGCGGCGTGGCCGACCAGCCAGGGCCGGGACCGCTATCGTCGCAGTCTCTACACCTTCACCAAACGCACGGCGCCCTTCGCCATGTTCAACACCTTCGACGCCCCGACCGGGGAGTCGTGCCTCGCCCGGCGCGACACCTCCAACACGCCATTGCAGGCGCTCACGCTGCTCAACGACGTGTTCTTCATCGAAGTCTCGCAAGCGATGGGGCGTGATCTGGCCCGGCAAACCGGCACGGTGTCCGAGCGCATTCGGTCGGCCTTTCAACGCTGCCTCACCCGCCCCCCGACGGCGGTGGAGCTCCAGGCCCTGGAATCGTTCTGGAACCGCCAAAGGGCACGTTTCCGGGCCAAGGAACTGGACGCGGCCGCCGTGGCCGGGCCCGGCGATGTCTCCGGAGAAACCCCGCTCGAGGAGCGGGCCGCCTGGTCGGCCCTGTCGCGGGCGCTGCTGAACCTCGATGAACTGATCACCAAGGGCTGACCCCATCCCCCCATGACCCCTCTCGATCCCTCGCCGAACCACGTCGGCCGACGCCACTTCCTCCGCGACTGCGGGGTCGGCCTGGGCAAGATCGCCCTGGCCGGCCTTCTGACCGACCGCCTGGGGCATCGTCTCTCGGCGGCCACCCCGACGGGTTCTCCGTCGCTGGCCCCGAGATCGCCGCATTTTCCCGGAAAGGCCAAACGGGTGATCCACCTGTTCATGGGCGGTGCCCCGAGCCAATTGGAGCTCTTCGATTCCAAGCCCGAGTTGGCGAAACTCGAGGGCCGCCCCCTGCCCCCTTCGGTCATCGGAGGTCAACGCTATGCCTTCATCCGGCCCGATGCGGCCGTGCTCGGTCCCCGCTTCAAGTTCGCCCGTCACGGGCAATCGGGCACCGAGATCTCCGAGGTGTTGCCCCATCTGGCCGGGATCGTGGACGACATCTGCCTGGTGCGCTCGGTGCGCACCGACCAATTCAACCACGCCCCCGCCCAGATCTTCCTCAACACCGGCTTCTCGCAACCCGGACGCCCCAGTCTGGGTTCGTGGGTTCTCTACGGCCTGGGTTGCGAGTCGCAGAACCTGCCGGCCTTCGTGGTCATGAGCACCGGGGGCGGACTCAGCGGCGGCGCCGCGCTCTGGTCCAGCGGGTTCCTGCCCACCGTCCACACCGGGGTCCGGCTACGCAACCAGGGCCCGCCGATCCTGAACGTGGACAACCCCTCGGGCATCGATGCACGGCTCCAGCGCGATACGCTCGACCTGGTGGCCGACCTGAACCGTCAGCGCCTCGGAGTCGTGGGCGACCCGGAGATCGCCACCCGCATCGCCTCCTACGAGATGGCCTTCCGCCTCCAGACCTCGGCACCGGAACTCATGGACCTTCGGAGCGAGTCGCCGGAGACCTTCAAGATGTACGGGTGCGATCCCGACAAGCCGTCGTTCGCGCGGGCCTGCCTGCTGGCCCGACGGATGATCGAGCGCGGTGTCCGATTCGTGAACCTGTATCACGAGGGCTGGGACGCCCATTCCGATGTCGTGGGCAACGTGCGCAGCAACGCGGCGACCACCGACCGGGCCAGCGCCGCGCTGGTGCTCGACCTGAAGCAACGCGGACTATTGGACGACACGCTGGTGATCTGGGGTGGCGAGTTCGGACGCACCCCGATGGTGGAGTCCAACCCGGCCCTCGGCCGCAGCCAGGGGCGCGATCACCACCCTCAGGCCTACAGTCTCTGGATGGCCGGCGGCGGCATCCGCGGCGGCATGACCTACGGCGCCACCGACGACCTTGGATTCCACGTGGTGGAGAACCCGGTGCACGTGCACGACCTGCAGGCCACGATCCTGCACTGCCTGGGCTTCGACCACGAGAGGCTCACCTACCATCATGCCGGGAGGGACTTCCGCCTCACCGACGTGCACGGGCAGGTGGTGCGCAACATCCTGGCATAGATCCGAGTCAAGGATGGCCACCTGAGGAGCCCAACCCGTCCGGGGGCGGCCTTCCGGAGGACCCGGACCGATTCCCGGACTCCGGGAGCGCCCCACCGCCGTCTCAGGATCGCAGGGCCCGGGTCGCTTCGGGAGTCGGGCATCTCCGGTGTCCGGAGGAAGAAGGCCCCTCATCGGGCTCGTCACCGGTCGCTTGCGAGCGCCGGAGCGCGGCTGTTGCGGGCGCAACGGAATCCCAGGAATGGATCGTGTCCCTCGGCGCCATGTCCACCCCTGAAGGTCGGACGGGCATGATGGGCCCCGTTGTTCCAGCAACCGCCCTTGATCACGCGTCCCGCCAGGTAGACGGCCGCTCCGCGGGGATTGGGAGGCGGAGGAACCCGATGTTCTCCCGGTTCGTAGGCATCCCAGGTCCACTCCCAGAGATTGCCACTGGTGTCGTGAAGACCGAAGGCATTCGGCGGAAATGAGCCGATCGGACTGGCGAAGGGCATTTTGGTGGCGCTGTAGCGGGGGTGGAACTCCTGAGTGGGGCTGAGGTCGTAGGGAAGGCCACCGACGCTGCGGTAATTCGCGTTGTCGTGGGTGATCGTGTCTCCCCAGAAGTAACGGGAGCCCTCCACTCCGCCCCGTGCCGCCTTCTCCCATTCGGCCTCCGTGGGCAATCGGTAGCCGTTGGCGGTCCAATCGACCCACTCCGAACGGATGTGGACATCGTGGGTGCGGTAGACCTGGGATTTCTCAAAACGTGGGCCGAGGTAGTAGAACGGTCTGAGCCCTTCCTTCTCCGACCAGGCGTTGCACCACTTCACGGCATCGAACCACTGGACCCAATTGACCGGGTAATCGGCATCACGCCCGCTCCCGGTGTTCAGATCCGAGTAGCCATGCTGCAAGGCCCAGTCGCGAACCTCGGTCCAGAGGTGGAACGGAACCTCGGTCCTCTGGATCTGGAACGCATCGACCGTGACTTCGACCTGCGGGGCGTTGGTATCGGAATCCCCGGCATTCCTGCCCATCAGGAACCTTCCGCCCGGGATGTCCACGAATTGCCGACCGAGGGAGACCGCCCTGGAGACCCGCGGGGATGGGCCCATGATCAGGCCACTGCGACGTCCCTGGAGGATTCCCACCGCCATCAGTAGCAGCACCGCCAACCCCGTGGCCCGGAATCGGAGACGGCGGTTCCCACGGGGGGCCGGAGGTTTTCCGGCGAGGATTCGATCCAACTGGTCCCGGGCGTCCTCCGCAGTGATGGGATTCAAATCCCGAACCATCTGTTGGATCACACCATTCAGGTGGCGCCCGTGGGTCGACCAGGAGGGATGGGTGACCACCGATGCCGGCAAGGACGGGTACTCCTCCCGGTGAAGCCCGGTCCATGTCTCGTAGAGCGTCAAGCCCAACGCATACATGTCGGCCCCCTGATCCGAGGATCCTTGAATGGGCACATATCCGGGGGTTCCCGAGCGATCGAACGGGGTGCCGGAATTCCGCAGCAGGCCGTAATCGATCAGCACCGGATTCCCACCGAGATAGGCGATGTTCCCGGGTTTGATGTCCCCGTGGATCCATCCGTTCCGGTGAAGGCGCACCAGTCCGTTGGCAAGGGTCCGCCCCATCGCGACCACCTCGCCCGAAGGCATGGTGCCGAGGTTGCCCAGCCTCCTGTCGAGGGTGTGCGGGACGTACCCGGGACCGATGGCGGAGGCGCTCGCGGAATCCGGCTGTGGATCCACCAGCGGCGAGGCCTGCCAGACATCGCCGTTGGGCAATCGCCCCCAGTCCAAGACGGGGATCAATCCCGGGCCTTCCAAAAGATCGCAGATCTCCTGACTGAACGGCGGGGATACGAATTCCTGGCGAAACACCTTCAGGGCGACGGGCTTCCCCGAGATCTCCGCCAGGATCACCGTGGAGGATTTCCGCTCCCACAGGGTCTCGATGAACCCGTACCCCTCGGGCAGTGTCACGGTCATTGGGATTCGGTGGAGTGAGGGGATTCGGAAAACAGGGCCTCACGCTGCATCCGACCCCACTCGCGATGGAGCATCCGTTTGAAACGGAAGGCGATGATGCGCACATTCCCCCTGGAGGTGCAGAACCGCTGGGCCACCTCCGCCGCTCCCAGCCCAAGAAGACAATATGCCTCGAACACCTGCCAGTGGAGGGGCTTGGCGTTGGATCTCACCCTTGCCAGACAGGTCTCGGTGAGGGCGTTGACCGCCTCCGATGCAGCCGGGGAGGAATCCATCACGAGCGTGTCGGACACCAGCTCGCTTCGGATTTGGATGAGCGCATCCAAGGGGTAGAGGGATTTCTTGCGGAGATGACGGGCCTCGATGATCCGCTGGTTGACAATCCTGCTCAACCATGTCCTGAAACGACAGGTCGATGGATCGTAGACGAACGAGGGAAGATGCTTGGACACATTGATCATCGTCCCCTGAAGCACATCGTCCACCTCGACCTGCGAAAGACCCGCTTGGCGGGCATAGGAACGGATCAGTGGACTGTACCGGTTGTAGAAGGCGACCCAACGTTCCTCGTTCCTCCAATCACGACAGGATTCGATCAACCCCGGATCCGTGGTCTGATCGGATCGGAACCTCTCCAACCGCTGCTCTGTGTCATCCATCTGCCGACGTTCTATTGGAGCGGTGGCGACCTGTGAAGGGGTGATCTCGGGGACTCGGTGCCCCGGGAGCCTCCCAAATCCGCCGTGGCGTCCCTCGGCGCTCCCTTGCCGGAAGCGGACCGCTTCGGAACGCCAGGCGGCTCCGACCGCACACCCCACATCCGCACCTAGCGGAACACCGCCGGCTCGGCCCCCAGCGTGCCCACCAGTTCGGCCAACCGGGCATCGGAACGGCTCCGCTCGAGCATGACCCGTGCGTAGGAGCGCCTTTCGTTCAACCCCAACCGTTCGGCCTCCTTGGAGTATTCCGGACGCCCCAGCAAACGCTCGATGTAGCTGGCCATATGATTCCAATGGCGCACCTCCAGCTCGCGGCGCATCTCGAGGCGGGCCCGGTACCAGGGGCTTTCCAGCACGCTCTTTCGGGTGAACAGCGCCCGGAATGCAGGGTCGCCGAGCCCGAGGCCCTCGAAGGACCCGTCGCGCATGATGTGCAGGAGAGCCCTCAAGGGCGGCACGGCCTGCCGGATGGAACCGTCGTCGAAGTAGTGCTGGGCCACCCGGCGGTGGGTCGCGGCGATGTTGTCCACCGAGTCGGCGTATTGCGCGGCGTCCTGCTTCTCGGGACGCAGCATGCTCTCCACCAGCACCGCATGGGGGTGGTTGAAGACCCTGCCCAGGAAATCGTTCGCGAACTTCGGCGTGACACGCCACCCCAGCCTGCTGGCCGGGACGGTCCGACCGTCATGGGTGAAGTCCACCACGCGCTCGAGGTAGCCGTTGGCGATGAGGAAGGCCGGATCACGTTCGGCGACCCCCATCCGGCACCACACCTCGGGTACCAGCAGGCTGATGTCGTGGTCGACCCGGGTCTTCGGGCCGAGGCAACCGGCACTGGTCAGGAACACCGGATTCTCGGAAACGGCCAGGCTCACGAACGCGGCGTTGAGATCGTAGATCGGCGGCAGGGCGTTGAACGGGCCCTTGGTGAGGGCCCCCTCGCTGCCCGCCCCGGTCGTCGAGGGCGACTTGCCGGTCATGCTGGAGATGAACTCCATGAACGCCTCGGGCAACTCCATGTGGTGGATCGGCCCGTAGCAGGCCAACGGGCGCACCCCCGGTTCCGCGGGATTGTTCCGCCGCCCCGCCAGGACGGCATGCACCGGCGTGTGGATCGGGCGATCGAGCGGCAGGCGACGGGCCAGGCGGGCCGACATCCCGGCGAGGTGCCGTCCGAGATCGTCGAGGAGGTCGGGTCGGGTCTGGAGATACCGGGGATTCTTTGAGGGTCTGCCATCCACCAGACGGGGGTGGGAGGTGATGACGATCCACCCGGGCGAACCGTCACCGGGCCTCGATGCGGCGGCGGCCTCGATGAGAGCCCGCATCGGAGGGGTGTACTGGTTGAGGGCGATGGCATCGTCGACGATCTCACGCGCCTGCTCGCGGGAAATCGGCTCGTAGTTGCTGAAGAAGCAACCGCCACCCGCGAAATCGGCCTCGGCGGCCTTGTCGTATCCGCGGTGGATGGCGTCGTCCGGCCTCTGGAACAGGCGGAACTCGGTGTTATGGACGAATTTCAGCGAGGGATGGACGCTCTGGGCGTCGAGGCCCTCCAGTTGCGATCGTGGCACGGTGACGCTGGCCGTGATGTCGTCCTCCATCTGGAGCTTGAAGGCCGGGATGTAGTCCTTGCGGAGTCCGAAGGTGCGCCAGGCACCGTCATCGTCGTAGCCGACGCGGAGGAACTGGGTGACCAGGCGCTTGCGCCCGAGTCGCAGCTCGTTGGCGGGAGTCCCGTTGATCACGTCGACGCTGAAGCGCGAGCGCCACTCGGCACCCCATGAGGGCTGCCAGAATCGCTTCACCACCAGCACCAGTTCCCGGATGTGCGGCGGCACCGATCCGATCCAGGCGTTGTGCTCGTCGGAGAAATCGTCGCTGGGGGTGAGGAGCTTGATGACCGAACCGAGGGTCCGGCCTGGGCTGAGGATCGGGCGCTGGTCCCGCCCGTTGCGGGAGGCGTCCCGGAAGCGGTTGGAGAAATCGCGACCCAACACCTCGGCCACCCGGTCGAAATCCCGGTTCAGGTCGGCCACGAAGACGGAACCGAAGAGGATGGCGTCGGTGATCGGCTTGGAGATCTCGCTCTTGCCCCCGCCCGAGACCGTGCAGGGCTTGTGGCACAGGGTGCCCTCGGGCCGGGTGCCCACCAGGCGCCAGGCTCGACCGGCCATGGCCGGGGGTTCCAGGTTCACCCGGAAACCGCTCGGCAACAGGTAGTGGTGATCACGGCGAAGCCGGATCGATCGGGTCTTCCCGGCGTCGTCCCACCGCACCGAGAGCGACTCGATGTCGAAGCAGGCGTTCTCGGGCACGTACACGACCCTCGGGAAACGCCGGTCGACCGCGTACCCCTCGGGCTGGAGGTCGATGGCCCCGGGGATCAGGCGCACGACCTCCGAGAAGCTGTACGGGAAATCGGCCCGATGCTGCTGGGCGTCGTACTCGCTGCCCAGGTCGTGGCGCGCGAAGACGAGGGCTCCGCCGGCGTGCTCCTCCTCGACGAGCCCCAGCAGGTTGGCCGCGAAGCTGATCTGGGTTTTGACCTCCTTCTTGCAGTAGCCGAAGTAGTTGTCGGAGATGAGGGTGACGATGACACCCGAGGCGTCGCGGGCGGTGAGCTTGAAGGCGTTGCCGTCGTTGTAGAGCTCCCGCGGGTCGGACCAGCACATCCCGTCACGGATCTGCCGAGCCGTCGCCTCGTCGCGATGGGGCAGGCCCAGTTCCTTCTTGGTGAGACCGTTGAGATGCGGCGCGAGGATCACGCATCCGGTGTGTCCGCTCCAGTGCTCGGCATCGAGGGACGCGTCGTTCCCGGGCAGCATCGGGTCGCCGGCGTTGCCGAAGATGCTCTCGACGAAGTCGAGATTCGCCACCAACGAACCCGGCACGAAGAACCGGACCTCCATGCTCTTGGATGGAGTCACGCCGGGCACCTCGGGGCACACCACCGGGCGGATCAGCAACGACACCATGCACGATGCGGGCTCCGTTCCGGAGGCGGTGAACGGCAGACGCCTCAGCTCTTCGGGAGGCTGGAGCGCTCGAGCCAGCAACTCGGCGAACACGGTCTTGGGAACCCCCTTCTTGTCGTCGGGGATGGGAAGCCCGCCCTCGGTCACATGGAAGATGCCCGCCGTGGTCCGCCGGTCCGACTTCGGGTTGTGGAGGATGCCGTTGCGAAGGCGGTAGCTGCGGAGCATCGGCGAGGCCACCTCGTCGCGGTCCGGCGGGAGCGAAAGCACCCGGGCCAGGCCGTACTGGTCGAGGACGAAGGTGTTGCGGGGCAACTCCCGGGGCACCGCCGTGTCGGAGAGGTAGTCGTGCAGGAAGTTGTTGATGCGGCGGTCGACCGGGGCCGCGTAGCGGGCCAGCAACCGGTCCTTTTCACGGCCCTGGGCGATGAATCCCTCCAGGAGCGGGTCGAGGGTCCTGCCCTCCCCCGGCAGCGGCACGCCGACGAGGCCGAGCTCGGCCAGCTTCAGGTTGATGTGCCGGTGGAGTTCCGTCGGGTTCGGGGGGAGGAGTCCAAAGGAATGGGTCATGGCCGTGAGGGGGAGGCGTTTGGGATCTGCGCCAACTGCAGCATCCACCGGGAACGATCCCTCTTCAAGTCCCCGAAACACATCCGGACGTTCCGCCACGAATCTGCGATGGTGGGGCCTGCGGAACATCGACCAACCGATCGCGGTGGAGGAACCGCCCTCACCGGTGGACACCGGAGCGACGAGCCGGATCCGACCGGTTCAATCCGCCCCCGGATCGCCATCGCGACGGGACCGGGATGCGGACTCGACCTCCAGGAAATGGGCGCTGGCCTCGCCCGGATCGAGGCTCCACCGGCGCGCCAAAAGGGCCACCCGATCGGCGTTCTGCTGCTCGGTCGGCCCACCCCGGAGCCCGCCGTCCCCCGACGTCTCGCCGTACTCACGGCAGACCAACCCGAGGAGGCGCTCATCGAGGGTACGCTCCCCCTGGTTCCAAAGGGCCTCGCCCGCCCACGCATAGGCGCGCACCACCCGACCGTCCCTCAGCCAGGCCCAGGCATGGTGGTTGAGCACCCGTTCGGCGGCGAAGAACTGAACCTCGCCCATCTCCCGGCTGAGGTGGGCGAGGAAGCGGTAGAGCCGATCGATGTCGGCATCGGGATCGGGCAGGGCGGCCCCGATCACCAGGGTCCACCCCTGCCAGGGTGGCGAGACGAAGACCCGCCGCTCCCGTGCCCGGGCGAGAGCCTCGGACCAAGGGGCCGACCCGGTGTCGCCGAGTTGCAGGATCTCCCTCAGGTAGGGCGTGTTGGAGGTCTTGACGGCCATCCAGCGGCCGGGCAACGGAAGCGGCACCCCGCGGCCGCCACCCACCAGCGGGCCCAACGGATCGACCCAACGCTGGGATCGTCGCAACAACCGGAGATGCCGGCGGTACAGCGTGGCGAAAACGATGGCGATGCCCACGACCATCCCGAAGCTGACCAGCAGCCCGAGCGCCAGACCGTGCATGACCGTGGGATTCATGGATCGTTCTCCAACGCGTGCAGCCACAGCAAACACCCTCGCCGGCCGTTGGCAAACGACTTCTGGCACCGTCCTCACGACGACGACCGTCGGCGGTGCCCGGTTCAACCCCGACGCCGACGACGGCGACCGCCCAGGGCCACGAGGGCCGCGGGCACCCTCCATCCGGATGCCTCCAGGGCCGCCCGGATCTCGGGATCTCCCGCTCCGGTCAACTCCCTCACGATGCGGCAGGCCCGGTCCCTGAGTTTCACATTCGAGGGGTTCAGGTCGACCATAAGGTTCTCCCTCACCTTGCCCAGGCGGACCATCGTCAACGTGCTCAGGAGGTTCAGCACCAGCTTGGTGGCCGTGCCGGCCTTGAGTCGTGTGGACCCGGTGAGCACCTCGGGGCCCACATCGATGGCCAGGACGACATCGGGCCGGGATCCGCGGGCGAATCGCAGGTGGGGATTGAAGCACAGCAGCGCCGTGTGCGCCCCCGCGTCGCGGGCGGCGGCCAACGCGCCCCAGACATAGGGGGTCCGCCCGGACGCGGCGATGCCCACCACCACGTCCTTCGCGCCGACCCTGCGATCCACGAGCGCCTGCCGTCCCGCCTCGGGATCGTCCTCGGCCCCCTCGACCGAGGTGTGCAACGCCTTCTCGCCGCCGGCCATCACCCCCTGGATCCACTCCGGCGGCGTGCGGAAGGTCGGGGGGCACTCGCTGGCATCCAGCACGCCAAGGCGACCGCTGGTGCCGGCCCCGACGTAGAACACCCGTCCGCCGCTTCGCAGGGCCGTCGTGCTCAGCCGGATGAGCCGAGCCAACGCGGCCCCATGAGGGGCGATCGCGGCGGGGATTCCCGCATCCTCCGAAAGCATCAACCCGATGGCCTCCCGCACCGGCATCCGATCGAGCCCCCGGGAACGCGGGTTGCGCAACTCCGTCGGGGAGATGCCGGTGGCCTCGGGCCTAGGGACCGGTTCGGGTGCCGGGGCCGGGGTCGCCCCGGTCGGAGACGCTTCGGGGATCTCCCCCGCCGCCAACGCCCGCTCGGCCAGCACCACGGCTCCCCAGACCGACTCCCTCCCGAGGGGACGGACCACCGCCTGCGGTCGCTCGGTCTCAAGGCGGGTGCGGATCCACGGCGACCATCGGGGTTGGCGCAGGAAGACGCTGCCCGCGAGCACGAATTCCACACGTCCTCCCCCCTTCGGGTCCAGGCGCCGCGCGCAGACCAGGGCCAGTTCGAGCAACTCTCCGAGGCAACGCTCCACGACCGACCGTGCGTCGCGATCGCCGCGGGCGGCGGCCGAGAACACCTCCGGTGCCAGCGCGGCCACCTCCCGCTTGGAGGCCCGCTGCATCCACCCCACCCAGGCCTCGGGGTCCGCCAGACCGGTCGCCCGGAGGAGTCGACGCCCCAGGAGTCCGAGCCGGCCCGTCCGTTCCAGCCCCGCGATGGCCTCGCGCAGGCCCGCATGCCCGATGGCGTGGCCGCTGCCCTGGTCCCCGAGCTGGTGTCCCCAGCCCCCCGCCTTGGCGGTGGCCCCGCGGCGGTTCCGCCCGAAGCAGCAGGAACCGGTGCCGCTCAGCAGGATGACGCGTGCGTCCACCGGATCGGGATCGCCGGAGTCGAGCGCAGCCGCCTCGAGCGCACTCACCAGGTCGTGGTCGACCCGGATCGGCACCGAAGGCCAGACCCGCGCCGCGCAGGCCCGCAGCCGTCGCCGATCCTCCTCGGTGCGCACCCCGGCCATGCCGATGCCGACGGCCGCAGGCGACGGCAGGCGGGACTCAAGGTCGTTGAAATGGGCCTCGAGGTCGCGATCCGAGACCAGACGCAGGTTGGCCGGCCCGGCCTCGACCCGCGCCAGCGGCCTCAGACCGTCCACGGTGGCGGCGATGGCCACGGTCCGCGTGCCTCCGCATTCGATGCCGATCAACGCCGGGGCGCCCTGGGCTTGCATGCGCTGGATTGGAAGGCCGCAAGGCCCGGGGAAAAAGCGCAAACCGAGGGGGATGCACCGGAATCGGGGTCGGATTCCGTCCCCACCCACGGTCCGGAAACCCCGGTCTGCAGTTGGCATTCGGACGGCGTCGGAACAGCTTTCGCCCATGAAGAAGAGCCCGCGTGAACTGCCGATGTCCCGGCCCCCGTTGGAGCGGATGATGCGGATCCACAACGCCATCGCCTCGGGCGACCATCCGAACGCCTCGTCCCTGGCCCGAGAGTTCGAGGTCAGCACCAAGACCATCCAGAGGGACATCGACTTCATGCGCGACCGCATGGGGCTGCCCATCGAGTATTGCGCGCGTCGCTACGGCTTCCACTACACCGAGCCGGTCGATGCGTTCCCGACCCTGCAGATCACCGAGGGCGAGCTCTTCGCGCTGGTCGTGGCCGAGAAGGCGCTGCAGCAGTACCGGGGCAGTCCCTTCGAGAAACGCCTCCTGACCGCCTTCAAGAAACTGGAGCGGTCCCTGCCGGACACCGTCTCGCTGAACCTTGCGGAATGGACCCAGAGCATCTCGTTCCGGACCACCGCCGAACCCAACGTGGACCTGGGCATCGTCGATCGACTTGCCCAGGCGGCCGCGGCGGGCCAGACGCTCCGCTTGACCTACCGGAAGCCCGGCGCGGCCACCGAGGAGCGCACCGTCGATCCCTACCACATCGGCAACGTCAACGGCGATTGGTACCTCTTCGCCCACGACCACCTCCGAAAGGCCATCCGGACCTTCGCCCCCTCGCGGATCGTCGAGGCCGTGCCGACGGGGAAGACCTTCCAGAGACCCGCCAAGTTCGCGCTCGAGAGACACCTGCGGGACAGCTTCGGCGTGTACTCGCGTCAGGGGGACTACGAGGTGCGCATCCACTTCGGCCGGGCCGTCGCCGACTACATCCGGGAGAAGCGATGGCATCCGTCCCAGACCCTGGTCGAGCTGCCCGACCAGGCGGTGGAACTCCGGATGCGCCTCGGGAGCCTCGAGGAGATCAGCCGGTGGATCCTCGGCTGGGGTGCCCAGGCCACGGTGCTCCACCCGCCGGAGCTGGCGACCCTCATCCGGGAGACGGCCGCGGCCCTGTTGAAGAACTACCCGAAGGATTGACCCCGGAAGGAGGGGGCCGTTGCGTCACCCCTTCGCGGTCCGGGCCGCGGCCTTCGCGGCATCGGCGGCCCTCCAGAGGTACCAGGCCGCCGTGGTCCGGAACGGGCGCCACCGCTCGCCGAACACCAACAATTCCCGCGGTCGGGGCTGAGCCCCATGGCCGTAGGTCACCCGGAAGCCCTCGCGCACCCCGAAGTCATCGACCGGCAGGACATCGGGCCGACCCAGCTTGAAGATGAGGAGCATCTCGACGGTCCATCGCCCCACGCCGCGGCAGGCGCTCAGGCGGGCGATGATCTCCTCGTCGGGAAGCGCGCCGATGCGCCTCGAGGTGGGAATGGTGCCGTCGAGGGCCTTGGCGGCGATGTCGCGCAGGGCGGCCGCCTTGGACGCGGAGAATCCGAAGCCCCGTAACTCCGCGTCGGTGAGGCCCTGCAGGTCCGAGGGCTTGGGAAAACGACGGCCCGGGAACCGGGCCAGGAATCGGCCCAGGATCGTCTCGGCCGCCCGTCCGTGGAGCTGCTGATGGGCCACGGCCCGGACCAGGGACTCGAAGGGGGTCCGCCGGGGCTCCGGCTCCAGGGTGCAGGGGCCGATGGCGCGGATGAGCCGGCCCATCACGGGGTCGGCCTCGGAAAGATGGCGAAGGGCTTCAGGCGTCATGGGGGTGGTCTGCCGGAGGACGACTCAACGCTTCGATCCCAGTCGCTGGACCTCGTTGGACACGGCGGCGACCTTCGCGGGATCGCGCATCTCCCGCGCGAACTGCAGTTGTCGGATGCGCAGTTCCTGGACATCGACGTCCGGCGGCGCGGTCGCGATGAGTGTCTCCAGACACCGGAAGGCCTCGGCCGGCTTTCCAAGCACCCGGTGGGCTTCGACAGTGTCGAGCAGCAGGCGGCGGCGCTGCATGGGTGTGGCGTTGGTCAGCGCCAGCGCCGTGTCGTACCACTCGAGGGCCTTTCGGACGCGGATCCCCGTCCAGTACATCCGGCCGATCTTCTCGGCCACGGCGGCATGGTTGGTGGCCCAACGCAGGGTCTCGAGCTGTTGCCGCACCGCCTCGGCCGGCCGGCCCGCGAGGAGCTGGAGGTTGGCGTTTCGGACCAGCGCGTAGGCCGTCGACGGATCATCGTCGGCGTCGAGACTTCGCCCCAGATCCGCCAGCGGTCGGGCGAAGGGACGATACAGGGGGTCTCCCACCACGACCGTCTGCCAGGACAACACCGGATGCGACGCGGTCGCCGCCTCGCCCAGGGTCATGCCGGCGTATCCCCAGCGCTCGAGGAAGACGGCCAGATCGGGGGTGAAGCGCAGGTACGGTTCGGCCACGCAACCCATCGTGGCCGTCACACCGCGAGCCAGCAGCGGGCCCACCCAGTTCTCGGAGGCCGAACGCAGGTTGGCGGCGCTGAAGGAATGGAGGTGGTAGGCGAAGGCCCCCGGCATGAACTCGACCGCGGCCCGGTAGAACGGCCCGGTCACTCCGCTGTCGTACCACCCGATGTACAGGGCCACCTGGCTGAGGGGATACCCCACTCCGAGGGTGGCCGGTTGGTTGTCCACGAAGGTCTCGAAACCCAGCCGTTTGGCGGCGACGGCGGCATTGGTGATCATCCGGTCGCCCCAGAGGTATTCCCCTTCGGTGAGCCCACGGAGATCGATGTAGGCGTGGCCCCACAGACCCCGAGACTCGGCCTCGAGCGCCTTGTCGACCAGGCCGCGCGCGATCTCGGGCGTCGGGCCGTCGAGACGGGTCACCATGAAGACGCCGTTGGTCGGATGGATGCGGGCGGCGTTGGTGGCGCCCAGCACCGGGTTGGGAGCGACCCCGATGGCGGGATGGAGCCCGGGACGTGGCAACAGGGCCAGTTCGTGGTCGACCGAGGCGTCGTTGCGCCGGAGCTGCGCGGGGAGATCGCGGCCGTCGTCGGCCGGGGAATTCTCCGGCGGGATGTACCAGGGCACGCCGTGGCAGAGAAGCAGGTAACGGATCGCGGAGCGGGTCAGACGCAGGCGTTCGCCGGAAGACGCCCGGCGTCCCGATGCCGGGGGTGCGGGATCGGGCACCCATTCCGCCAGACCCTTCGTGGCGAGATGCCTCCGGATGGGTTCCTCCAGACCACGGGTGTACTCGGAACGGGAGAGGTTGCCGGTCTCCGGCAGCGGCAGCCCGAGGAGCTGGGACTCGGGCACCTGGCGCTTCCGAGCATAATGTCGGGCCACCGCCTCCGAGGCGGGCATGCGCGAGTTGTACACCACCAGCACCTCGTCGCCCGCGGCCCGGGCGGTCCCGTGCCGGGCCGCCATCCCGAGGGCCAGCAGCGCCGCCATCCACCCGATCCAGGAATTTCGGGAGGTCGGGCGCATCGGTTCAGCCCCGGTCCGGGCGGGCCGCCGGCGAGGCCAACCGGTCGCGCACATGGCCCATCAGCACGGCGAAGGTCTCGTCGGGGGTCTGCCCGGTGTTGTTGATCCGGATGGAGTCGAGCGCGGGGATCAGCGCGCCCTTCTTCCGGTGGATGTCCATGCTGTCGCGCCAAGCGCCGTCGGTGGAACCACCGCGATCGGCGATCCGGCGTTGGCGTTCGGCGGCATCGGCCTCGAGGAAGAACTTCACCGGGGCCAGCGGAAACACCTCGGTGCCGATGTCGCGTCCCTCCATGACCAACGGGCCGAGCGTGGCGCAGTCGCGCTGGCGGGCCACCATCCAGTCGCGAACCTTGCCGATCTGCGCGACGACCGGGACGGCCTTCTCGACCGCGTCGGTCCGGATCTCCGTCGCCGGAAAGTAGCCGTCGACGTGGATCCACGCCTGCCCGTCGATGACCCGGATCTCCGATTTCCAAGTGCGCAACAGACGGACCACCGCCTTTTCGTCGGCCTCGGTCATCGGCTTCTCGACCCGGATGCCCCGCCGGAGGCAATGCCAGGCGAGGGTCCGGTACATGGCCCCGGAATCGACATAGACATAGCCGAGCTCACGGGCCATGCGCCGGGAGAGGGTTCCCTTGCCGGAGGCGCTGGGGCCATCCACCGCGATGACCTGGGGGAGCTGGAGGTGGCTGTCCTTCATTCGGCATTCAATTCGTTGAGGGGAAGGACACGGCCGGTGGCCGCGTCGAGCACGAGGGCTCCGAGACCGAAGGGGGGCGTCCCGGCCAGTTTTCGGAAGAAGTTCGGGAAGGTCTTGCGGACGCAGCGGGGCTTGCGCAGCCGGATGCCGGGGATCCTCAGTCCCAGCATGGCGAAGCACATCGCCATCCGGTGGTCGTCGTAGGTCTCGATCTCGGCTCCGTGCAGGATCGACGGCCGGATCAGGAGACAGTCCCCCGATTCGGACACGCTGGCCCCGCATTTGGTCAACTCGGTGCGCAGGGCCTCGACCCGCTCGCACTCCTGCAATCGGAGGCGGCCCAGGTCGGTGAACCGGACCGGATGGTCTTCGAGCGCAGCCAGGGTGATGGCGGTCATGATGCTGTCGCCCAGATCGCGCTCGCGGGAGACCTCCGCCGGCAGGTCCAGGAAATCGGGATACCTCGCATCGACCTGCCAACCCGACGACGGCCAACGCGCCACCTCGACCCGGTTCTTTCCCAACAGTCGGGCGGCCCCCCAGAAGTAGCTCCCGCTGGAGGCGTCGGGCTCGACGCGGAACGTGCCGCCGGCATGTGGAAAGACCTCGATCAGTCGCCGGGTCATCTCGACGTAGGGCAACTCGTCGGGATGGGCGTCGGTGACCTGCACCTCCCACCCGGCCACCCTGCCCGGAAGCATCAGGGCCGAGGCGAACTGCGAACTCTCGGACACGCTCACCCGGCAGGATCCGGGCCGAGGGCCCGTGCCGTGGATCACCGCGGGCAACCGATCCCCCGGGGCGTCGACCCGGTAACCCAGCGAGCGCAGGGCCTGCAGCAGCGCGGCCTGGGGACGCTCGTGCATCCGAGGCACCCCGGACAACCGGTAGCAACCGTCACCGAGGCACACCATGGCCGCCAGGAAGCGGGCCGCGGTCCCGGCATTGCCCACGTGCAATTCAAGCGGGACATCGGCGGTCCCGGCCGAAGGAATGCGCCCCCCCCGCCCTTCGACCTGGATGACCCGGTTGGCCTCCTCGGCCAGGTCGGGGGCCACGCCCACGGCGAAGCCCATCCGCTGGAGGCAAGCGACCATCACCTGGGTGTCCTCGCTCCACAACGCGCCGGTCAGGGTGACGGTTCCCGACGAGAGCGCCGCGAGGATCAGGGCACGATTGGTGATGCTCTTCGAGCCCGGCACGGTGATCGACACGAAGGCCGGCGCGGGCGGAGGAACGATCTCGATGAGGTCAGGCAGCGGCATCGGCTCGGGTGGTTCTCTGGGTCTCGGGATCGGGATAACGGAGGTCCCGTCGGGTCTTGGCCAGCCGGAAGAAATCCTCGAGGGTGGAGGCGTCGCCCGAATCGAGCGCATGACGGAACTCGGAGAGGTCCTCGATGAACACGCCGAGCACCCGTGAAAGATGACGCCGGTTGGCCACCGCGATGTCGCGCCACATCTCGGGGGATCCGGAGGCGATGCGGGTGGTGTCGCGGAATCCACCGGCGCAAAGCTCGGACTGCTCCTTCGGATGCATCGGACTGAGCACGTAGTTCGAGAGGGCCGCGGCGACGACGTGCGGCAGGTGGCTGGAGCGGGCCACCAGATCGTCGTGGAGGGCCGGGGTCATCTGCAGAACCCTTGAACCCACGGCTTCCCAGACCCCGCGGATGGCCCGCACCGCGGCGGGATCGCTCGACGACGTGGGGGTGACCACGCAGACGGCTCCGTCGAAGAGGTCGGCACGGGCGTGGGCCGGTCCGCTCTTCTCGGCACCGGCCATCGGGTGGCTGCCGACATACCGGACGCCCGCGGCCCGGGCCAGGGGTTCGATCTCGCCCACCAGCGCCGATTTGACGCTGCCCACGTCGGTCACCAGGCATTCGGGAGGGAGGTGCCGGGACATCTCCCGGAACAACTCCGGCATCTGGCCCACCGGGGAACACAGCACCACCAGATCGGCATCGGCCACGGCTTCGGCCAGATTGCGGGAACATCGGTCCACGACGCCCAGGGCGAGGCATTCGGCCACCGAAGAGGCGCGACGGACGAAGCCATGGACCTCGCCCGCGAGGCCCCGGCGCTTCAGCGCCAGTCCCAGCGAACCGCCCAGCAGGCCCACGCCCACCAACGTCACCCTCCGGAGATGCACGGACGAAGGCTACAGAAGCCGGGAGGCGCGAGGGAAGCATTGAACCGCCCGGCGGCCGGCATGCCCTCCGAACGAAAGCGTCCGCGCCCGACCGGTCACCCGGACGCCCGTCTCAGAGGATCTCGAGCGGACAGGAGGGAATGGACTCGAGGAAGGCCTTTCCGTAGCGCTTGGTGAGCACGCGGTTGTCGAGGATGACCACGATGCCGGTGTCGGTCCTGGTCCGTATCAACCGGCCCACTCCCTGCCGGAATTTGAGGATGGCCTCGGGAAGGCTGAAATCGCTGAAGGCGTTGCCGCCGGCGGCCTCGATCCGCTCGATGCGCGCCTCCACCAGCGGATGATCCGGAACGGCGAAGGGCAAACGGGTGATGATGACGTTGCTCAGGGCCTCGCCCGGAACATCCACGCCCTGCCAGAAGCTGTCGGTCCCGAAGAGGACGGAATCCCTGTTCTCGCGGAATTTCTCCAGCATCGTGGATCGGGGCATGCCGGTGTTCTGGACATAGCACTCGACCCCCAGGCGACCGAAGAACGCCTCCATCCGACCGGCGACCTGGAGCATCAACCGGTGGCTGGTGAACAGCACGAACGCCTTGCCGTGGGTGCGGGTGACGCTGTGTTCGATCCAGTGCACCAGGGCATCCTCGTAGCCGGGGTCGCGGGGATCGGGCATCTTGCCGGCCACGAGCAGGGTCATCTGCCGGGGATAATCGAAGGGCGAACCCACCTGCAGTCCGCGGGCGTCCTCGCCCCCGACCCGACCGGCGACGTAGCGCAGCGCCGGCAACGCCCCCGCCCTCTGGAACGGGCTCGAAACTCCTGGGGGAGTCGCCCCCGGGGACCGGACCGGCGGGGGCGATGGCACCGGAACCGGGCCGCCGGATGGCGTCGGCGGACCGGCCGTGCCCAGGGTGGCGCTGGTCAGGACGACGGAGGTGCCGGAACCGAACAACCGCTGGCGAAGGAAATCGGCCACCTCGACGGGCGCCGCATTGAGCGAGAGGTTCTTCTGGGTCTTTCCCGAGCGCTCCACCCAGTAGACATGGTCCTCGGCCGCCTGACTCAGGAAGGTGGAGACGGCCATCTTCAGGTCGGCCAGACGACGGTTGCATTCCATCAGTTCCTCGCCGGTCTCCTTGTCCTCGGAGGTCTGGATGAGGTCGTGGATCTGTTCCCGCAGGCGCTGGAGCGGCAGGGTCAGGCTGTCTTGGACCAGGTCGGGCCTGCGGATGCGGAGTTCCTTCCAGGTCCGGGGTGCCGATTCCCCATGGCCGGGGCGTTCGGGCTCAGGGGATGTCGCCGAGCGGGCCAGTTCCTGGCAGGAATCCTCGACCCGCAGGAAGAAGTCGTCGGTCTCCCGGAGCACATCGGCCACCAGGCGGACGTTGGAAGCCGAGCGCAGCGTGGACAGCAACCCCTTCTCGGTCCGGGGATTCCAGAGGCGCTGCAGCGCATAGCGGACCTGGCCGCTGCTCACGCTGATCCCGATGTGTCGGGCGGCGACGGACTCCACGGTGTGGGCCTCGTCGAAGATCACGAAGTCGTTCTTGAACAGCACCCCGCCCTCGGGATCGGCCTCGACCCCGTTGAGCAGGGTGAAGAACAGCGTGTGGTTGAGCACCAGCACATCGGCCCCGAGGATCCTTTGACGGGCCCGCTGGAAGAAGCAGACGGGGCCCGACTTGGCCTGCTCGCTCTGGAACCCGCATTTCTTGGGGGTGCACAGGCCCCGCTCGGAGCAGACGTGCTCCCAGACCTTGGGATCGGGCTCTTCCGCGAAATCGCTCAGCGAACCGTCCTGTGTGGTGCGGCTCCACTCCTCGATGCGCCGGAGTTCGGCAGCCTCGGGCGAGGTGAAGAGCGAATCGCTCTGCATCAGCGCCTTCCGCAACCGACGGGTGCAGAGGTAGTTCGAGCGCCCCTTCAGCATCGCGAAACCGAAGTCCACCGGGAGCACCTGCTTGAGGACGGGCAGGTCCTTCTCCACCAACTGCTCCTGCAGGTTGATGGTATGGGTCGAGATCACGGCCTTCTTCTTGTGGGCGACCGCGAACAGGATGGCGGGGATCAGGTAGGCGAAGCTCTTTCCGACCCCGGTACCCGCCTCGACGAACAGGTGCCGACGGTCCTGGAGCGCCGAGGCGACCGCCACGGCCATCTGCTGCTGCTCGGGGCGGTACTCGAAGTTGCTGGCCCGGGAGAGCAGGCCGCTGGAGGAAAAGATCTCGCGGACGGGCCCCACCAGGTCGGTGGGTTCCTGTCCGGCGGAGGTGTCGGCCAACGAGATCACCGGCGCAGGCTAGGACGGGCCGCTCATTTGAGGAAGGCCCATCGCGGACGGCCCATCGCGGAATGCCCTCCAGGAACGGAAGGACGGCCTGCGACTCCTCAATCCGGGAGCGAAACCGACACCGCCGGTTTGGCGGCTTCGGACGACGCGGCCTCATCCTCGGCATTGAACATGTGGACGAGCGTGCGCATGAATCGCTCGTTCTCCTGCTCCAACATCTCCAGCTCGACGGTGACGCCGTTGATGTCGGCGCGGCGCAACTGGGCCTCGACGCGGGTGATCGCGACGGACAGGCGCTCGTCGCCCACCATCTGGATCGAACCACCCAGGGCGTTGATCCGGATGACCGCTGCCTGCCAGCGGTCGCGGCTGATCGAGGAACGGACGAAGGTGATCGACTCGCTGATCGCGCGGGAGAACCCGGCCGACAGCTCGAAGTAGGCCTTGTCGTCGAGACAGAGGCGCTGCTGCGCCGACACCAGGGCCGATTGCTTGCTGCTGACCTCCTTGAGGGCGGCCTCGATGGCGTCGTTCAATTCCTTCCGCTCGAGCGGCTTGCGCAGGAATCTGGTGACCTTGAAGGACGCCGCCTTGGCGACGTTGTCCTTGAAGGCGTTGGCCGAGATCATCACGACCGGGGTGTTCGAGAAACGGGGCAGGTCGCGGATCCGCGCCAGGAACTCCAGACCATCCATGTTGGGCATGAGGACATCGCAGACGATGATGTCCGGGTACGGCGGCTTCTCCATCATGCGAAGGGCCACCTGACCGTCCTCCGCCTCCATGATGTTCACCTTCATTTCCTTCGGGAGCAGGGCCCGGATGAGTCGACGACTCGTGAGATCGTCCTCCACCAGGAGCATGCGGGTGGAATTGTCGCCGGCATGGGCCTCCATCATCTCCTCGACCTGGGGTCGGTTGAGCTTGCGGCCGAGGGCATCGAGCATCGACTGCACGCCCGCGACCTCCTCCTTGGAGAGCGCCAACCCCACCTCCAACTGAGATCCGCCGGTCAGGGTGGTCATGACGCGGTCACCGGCCTGGTTGATGACCGAGCGGAGCCCGTCGATGATTCCGGTGGGCTTGTCGGTCTCCTCCCGGGAGTGGGCCTCCTCCATTTCCCGGATCTTGGTCTCGAGCGACACGGCACGGTCCTGAAGGCGCTCGTTCTGGGACTCCAGCACCTTGACCTTGTCTTCGGCCGCCGCCACGGCCGCGGAGGCCTCCTTGAGGGCCGTGGCGCGGGCGGCGTCGGCCTCGTCGTCGGGGGTCTTCTCGTACTCGTTGAGGGCCGAACGGGTGAGCGACCCGAGGGCGACCATCACGAACACGCCGACCACGACGAACCAGAGGCTGGAGTACTTGCCCACGTTCTCGGCCAGCGCCCAGCGAAGCGCCAGAGCCACGACCGGGGTGGCGACCGCGGAAACGGTGAGGATGAGGATGCGGGTATGGACGGTTTGGATCTGCATGGCCGTAGCGAGCCTGAGACATCCGGGAAGAAAGCAGACTCCGGAGAACAGACCTCACAGGTGCATCGACGGTTCCCGGAAAAACTTGAGAACCTTCGGAATGGAGGGGCCACCGGCCATCCCGGGCACCTCCAGTTGGCGGCGGATCAACGGGTTCGGGCCGTTTCCGTCGGCTTGGGCGACGGTTCCACCAGGAAAGAGACACCCTCCGGCCACCAACCGGGCCGGCGTCCGTCCCGAACCCACGCCGAACCGAACGGCCAAAGCACGACCGACGTCATCGAACCCAGCATCAGTCCAGCCCAGACATCGGAAGCGCGATGGGCCCCCAGATGGAAACGGGACCAGGCCACGGCCACGGCGAAGGTCATGCCTGCCACGCCCCATCGCCTCCCCAGGGCGAAGGCCATGACCCCGAGACCGGCCGCCATCGAAGCGTGACCGGAGGGGAAGGATCCGTAGGCGTGCTTGCCGATCAACCATCGACCCTCGAGGCGGGGACCGAACCATCCCTGCTTCACCGACACCTCCGGCCGGGTCCGACCGATGACGGAGCGCAAGGCGGTCCCGGCCAGGCCCGCCACGATCCCGGAAAGCAGCATGACGGCGAGGGTGCGCGCGAACCTCCTGCGACCGCGCCGATCGAACCAGATGGCACCGCCGACCAGGATCGGGATGAGGAAACCGCCATTGGCGGAACCACTGATGCCCAGGGCGAGCCCTGACCAGACGCGACCGGGCAGCAGTGAGCGCTGGGACCGGAGCCAGTCGTCCGACCAGAGCAACGCCACCAGGATCGCCAGAGCCAGACACACCCCCACGATCCGCGCCCGCCAGGCACGCCGAAAATCCGGCCGCCCTGGACCCGCCCCGGGTCGGGGCATCGTCTCTTCGGACGGGATCGATTCGGGGACCTTCGCCACGGAGAACATGGAATCACACCGCGATGCCTCAGGCACGCAACATTCCGGCAAATCGATCCCGGCGGCGACGGACCGGACGGACGACAACCGGGGTCTCCGCCCCGCTCCGACCCGCGGCTTCTCGGCGACCCTCGTTTTTGGCAGGCTCACCCCGATGGAGCTTCCAGACCGCCCCCCTTCGAGCGATACGGGCGCACCCCGATGGGCCTGGTTCGCGCTGCTCGTCGGCGCATGGGTGTGCTTCTCGACGGGCATCGGCACCCTGCCTCTCATGGATCGGGATGAACCGCGGTTCGCGGAGGCCTCGCGCGAAATGCTGGAGTCGGGCAACTGGCTGATCCCCCACCTGAACGGCCAGTACCGGTTCGACAAGCCCCCGCTGATCTACTGGCTGCAGGCCGGGAGCCTGTCGATCTTCGGCCCCTCGGAATGGGCGGTGCGATGGCCCTCGGTCTGCTGCGCCGTGCTGACCACTGGCATCCTGGCAATTTGGGGCCGACGACTGGCCGGGGATGGGGCCGGATTCCTGGCGGGTCTCGTCTGGGTCACCTGCCCCCAGGCCTTCGTCCATGCCCATCTGGCCGTCGCGGACATGGCGATGGTCCTCTGCTTCACCCTGTCGTGCTGGTCCGGATGGGAATTGCACCGGGCCCGGGAACGTCGATGGACGGCGTGTGGATGGTTCTGGATCTTCTTCGGTTCCCTGGCGCTCGGCTTCCTCGCCAAGGGGCCGGTGGCCTGGCTGGCGGGCGTGCCGGCGATCCTCCTCGGCCTGGGCAGGCTGGATGCCCCCGCGGACCGGCCAAGCCCCCTCCGCCGCCCCCAGCTCTGGGTGCTCGGAGGCCTCGTCACCCTGGGTCTGGTGGCTCTCTGGGGCATCCCGGCCCTGCTGGCGACCCGGGGCGAATTCTTCAGGGTGGGCATCGGAAAGCACGTGGTGGAACGATCCGTGGGCATCCTCGAGGGCCACGGACTGCGCGGAGTCGGAGGCTATCTGGGCGGTCTCCCCTTCTACGGGTTGACTTTCATGGCGGGATTCCTGCCCTGGTCGCCCTGGATGCTCATGTCGCTCCGGAGACGCCGGCGCCAAGGAGTTCCCGCCGAACCGGTCGACCGCTACCTCGCCGCGGGGATCGCCGCGATCTTCGTGGTCTTCACCCTGATCCGGACGAAGCTGCCGCACTACACGCTGCCCGCCTTCCCTCTCATCGCCCTGTGGATGGGCAGGACGCTGGCCCGACGGCCGGAGGCCGGACCACGGATCCGACGACTGGCGACGGCGACGCTGATCCTGCTGGGGCTGATCGCGGGACCCGGCCTGCGGATCTTCGCGCAGCGACTGCCCGTGCCCCGACTGGCGGAGGCTTGCCTGCCATGGATCGGCCCGTCGACCGAGATCGCCACCCTCGGCTTCCACGAACCCAGCGTTTACTGGTACTTCCGTCCGACGGGTGGCCCCTGGGTCCGGCACCTCCAGAGCGAGGCCGAAGCCCTGGAATTCCTCGATCGAGAGGGACCGGGGCTGTGCCTGATGACCGACGACGGCGCCTTCACCCGCCTGACCCGCCGTTTCCCCGGAATGCGCGTGGCCACGGCGAGCGGGTTCAACCCGGCCAACGGAAAGTCGGTGGAACTGCGGGCGCTGATCCGCGGGACCCGCTGATTTTTGCCGAGCGCGCGCTTGAAGGACGGGGGCCTCCCGTCCGATGGTAGCGTCATGTTCCACGGAATCGTCCTCGCCGGGGCCCTCCTGCTGGTCCCCGTCGCCGCCACTGCGGAGGCCAACAGCGATACCGCCCAGCGGCTCGAGACCCTCTCCAGGCTCGTGGCCGACCCGCACCCCCGCGTCCGACTCGAGGCGCTGCGAGCCCTCGCCAAGATCCCCGGGGCCCGGTCGGCCGAACTGGCCCTGGGCGTGTTGGACCAGACCATGGATCCGACCCTCGACTACGCGCTGTGGCTCACGATCAACGAACTCTCCGAGCCCTGGATCGCCGCGCTCGAATCGGGTGCCTGGAAACCCGAGGGACGCGAGAAGCAGCTCGCCTTCGCGCTCAAGGCCATCCGTCCGGAACAGGCCAGTCGGGTCCTCGGCCGGGTGATCGGCGGGCGTCTGCCGCGCGACGGTTCGGGCCCGTGGATCGAACTCATCGGCCAGGCCGGCGGCCCGAAGGAACTCGGCGCCCTGCTGCAGCAGACCCTCACGGGGGGCTTCGACGACGCCGCCACGGCCCGCGCGCTGGCAGCCCTCGGCGAGGCGGCACGAACCCGCAAGGCCCGCCCCGAGGGCGACCCCCGGGCCATCCTCGACCTGCTCCGATCGCAGAATGATCCGGTCCGGGCGGCGACCCTGCGCCTGTCCGGCGATTGGAAGACCCCTCCCCCGGCCGAGGCGCTCATCCGCCTGGCCTCGGACCCCTCCGAGCCGGTCCGGTCCACGGTGTTCGAGGTGCTGCGCCTTCAGGGGGCCGGAAGCCTGCCCCTGCTCCGACAACTGGCCGAAGACAAGGATCCCGCCACACGCCGTCGCGCGGCGCTGACCTGGGCCGCCCTCGACCTCGGCGGATCGGGCCCGGCCCTCGTGTCCGCCATCCAGGGTTTGGACCAGGAACCCGTCGCCCAGGAGTTCTGGCGGAGCCTCCTGTCCATCAAGGGCTCGGGCAAGAACCTGGCATCCCTGCTCCCGTCCTCCGGCATCCCGCAGGCCGCGGCTAGAACCGGGATGCGGGTCGCCCGCGAGGGCGGACGCAACGACATGGACCTGGTGCTCGCCCTGGCCAAGGGATCCGGATTGTCGGCCGACACGCAGGCCTTCACCGGCCAACTCATCCGCGAGATGGCCGCCAAGGCGGCGGCGCAGGGCGATCCCCAGCGGGGCGAACTCGTCTACCGCCGTTCCGACCTGGCCTGCATCACCTGCCACGCCATCGGCGGTGCGGGCGGCCGGGTGGGGCCCGACATGACCTCCATCGGCGCCAGCGCCCAGCCCGATTACCTCGTCGAGTCGCTGCTGATGCCCAACGCCAAGATCAAGGAGGGCTACCATGGCGTGGTGGTCGAGACCAAGGACGGCCAGACCCTGTCCGGGACCGTGGTCCGCGAATCCGGGGCCGAGCTGGTGCTGCGCGGCACCGCCAACCAGGAACTCGTCATCGCGAAGTCGAACATCGAGTCCCGCAACCAGGCATCGGCGTCTCTGATGCCGGCCGGCCTGCTCGATCCGCTCGACGAGACAGAGCAACTCGATCTCGTGGCCTTCCTGTCCCGGCTGGGCAAGCCGGGTGAATTCGACGCCAGCAAAGGCGGCGTGGCCCGCAAGTGGCGCCTGGCCAACATCGTCCACACCGACCAGCAGAACGGACAGGCCGACTGGATGTGGAAGACCCCGCTGCAGAACAAGCGCTGGACCGAGGTGCTGTCCCGCGTCAACGGCGACCTCACCCGGACCCTCATGGAGAACGCGACCAAGGCCAACATGTGGTCGTCCAAGATCGCCGTGCTGGCATCGACCGAGGTGCAACTGGCCCAGCCGGGGACCGTGCGGTTCCAACTCACCGCCTCCAAGGGCGCCGAGCTGTGGGTGGACGGTTCACGGGTGAACGGACCGGTCTCCCTCGGTGCCGGCACGCACCGCGTGGTCGTACGCATCGACCCGAACCACATCCCGGACAAGATCCGCCTGGAGACCTCCGACGCCGCGTTCGTCCTGAATTGAGCGACGTTGCGACGGTCCGCGAGGCGGAAACCTCGCCCACCGGACACCCCGTCATCACCGCTCAGTCGCGGCTCGTGCCACGGTGGCGGAAGGCCTTCACGGCATCGATGATGGCGCGGTCGTCGTCGCCGCGGTCCCGGACCAGTTCCAGAAAACCGGGCAGGGTCATGCCCATGCGACGCAGGAAGGGGCGATCCCCGCCGCATCCGTACATCAGGTCTGGAGGCATCTCGCCGCGCAGCTTGAGCCGGGCCTTCGCGATCAACCTCGGCAACCAAGCGATGCCGTCCACTGCGTCGGTCTTGGCCGGCAATGCCGACATCGGCACCACCCTTCCGGTCCATTCGCCGCGCATGGGCCCCAGGAACCAATCGCGACGGATGCGCTGCACCTGAAGGACGGTCTCGAAATCGGGTTCACCGCAGTCCGCGGCATCCTCGATGAAGTCGTAGAGTTCCTGCACGGTGCATCCGCTGTCGCGAAGGAACGCCGTATCGGCCGCATCGCACAGGGTCTCCGCCGAGCATCGACCCGACCGGAAGGCGGCCATGGCCCGATCGTAGACCGCCCGAAAATGCCCGTCCCAGCCTTCGGCATCGGGGTCTTCGGCCAGGAACCGACGCGCGGCTTCGGCCTGATCGGCAGGCACCTTGATCCGGATGCCTCCGGTGACCAACGAATAGCCCTCCATGCTGAGCGCCGCATCCAACCCGTGGACGAATGGCGTGAATCCCGCCGATTCAAGGCGGGCGGCCACCAGATCGGCCTCGGCCGGTGCGAAAACTCGGGACAGGGTGACCAGTTCCATGTCGTGAAACTCCGGTCCGGGATCGCGGATGTCAATCGGGCCGCGCCCCGGGACTGTCCGGAATCTCCGCACCCGGGCATGCTCCTTCGCAGGACCTCAGCGGAACGGCCCGCGACCGGGATACCCGGTCGTGTTGGTCAGCGGCTCCACCCGGCGGGGCTTCCAGAAGAGCCCGTGGCGGGCCACGTTGCTCGATACCGTGTTCAGATGGCCGAGCGTCGAACCCAGTTCGGCCTGGAGCCGGGGATCCTTGAGCAGCGCCCCCGCCGCACCCCGGCCCGCCTGCAGGTCGCGGGTGATGTCCCGCACCGCCAGCGAGGCGTCCTTGAACCCTCCCAACGCCTCGCGGAGGGCGGACTCGTTGGTGGCGACGAGCGTGTCGGCGCGCACCAACAACGAATCGGCACGGGACACCAGAGCGCCCACCTGCCCCGACAACGGCGACAGCGTCGCGGAGAACGCCTGGAGATTGCTGACGGTGGCCGAGACGTTCGGCTTCTCGGAAGCCACCAGCGCCTCCACCTCGCCCAGGGTGCGGTCGAGCCGCTCCGAGGTGCGGCGCAGGTTGGCCAGCGTGTTGGTCACGTCCTTGAGGGTGGAGGCCGAGAGGATCATCCGATCCACGCGTTCGACCGCCTGATCGAGCCGGGTCATGAGACCCACGGCGCCGCGGGCCGCCTCCTGGAGGTTGAAGGGATCCACGGCGGTCACCTGGGCCCCGTCCTCCAGGGGCGATCCCTGGTTCCTGGTCGGCACGATGGCCACGAACTGGTCGCCCAGGAACCCGCTCTGCTCGATCTCGAAGCGGGCGTCGGCGAAGATGGTGACGGGTTTCTCGATGCGGCACCGGATCAGCACCCGGCGACCGTCGGTGGACAGCGAGATCTCCTCGACCGAACCGATGCGGACCCCTGACATGTTGACCGGCGCGCCGACGGCCAAACCGCCGACATTGCCGGCCGAGACGATGACGGTCCGTCCCGATCGCCACAGCGAGGCGCCCTTGCTGAAGCGGATGAGCAGGCCGGCGATCAGCACGAGGCCGACCAGGACAAACAGGCCCACCTGGGCCGCGGGGGTTTTTCGTTCCATGGACTCGCTCATTCGGTTTTTTGGGGGGTCGAGATGCCGTTGACGAAGCGGTGGATCACCGGATCGGTGGACTCCAGGATCTCCCGGGTGGGTCCTTCCGAATAGATCCGTCCTTCATGGAGCATCAGGATCCGGTTGCTGATGGTCCGGGCGCTCTTCATGTCGTGGGTCACCGCGATGCTGGTGACGTGGAGGGTTTCCCAGACGCGGCGTATGAGCCGGTCGATGTTGTCGGCGGCGATCGGGTCGAGCCCCGTGGTGGGCTCGTCGTACAACACGATCTCGGGCCGGTACACGATCGCCCGGGCGAGGCCTACCCGTTTGCGCATGCCGCCGGACAGTTCGCTGGGCATCTTGTGGCCGATGCCGGGCAATTCCACCATCTCGAGGGCCTCGCCGACGCGGCGCCGGATCTCGCTCTCCGATTCCACGCCCTGTCGACGCAGGACGAAGCCCACGTTCTCGTCGACCGTCAACGAATCGAAGAGCGCGGCCATCTGGAAGAGCATCCCGAACTTCCGGCGCACCCGGAGCAGGCTGCGTTCATCCATCCGGGCGAGGTCCTCGCCATCCACGCGCACGCTCCCGGAATCGGGCTGGAGCAGGCCGATCAGGTGCTTGAGCAGGATGCTCTTGCCGCCCCCGCTCCGACCGATGATCACCACCGCCTCGCCCCGTTGGATGTCGAGGCTGACCCCCCGGAGCACCCGCTGGCTCCCGAAGTTCTTGGTGACGTCACGGACCTGGATCATGGCATCCATTCAGGGGAAGAAGATCCGGGCCAGGAACAGGGTGAGGAAGAAGTTGACGATCAGGATGCTGATGCTGGCCGCCACCACGGCCTCGGTGGTGGCCCGGCCCACCCCCTCGGCCCCGCCCCGGCAGGTCAGGCCCTTGTGGCAGCCGACGACCGCGATGATGGCCGCGAACACGAACGACTTGATCAATCCGGTGAGGACATCCTGCGGATCGGTGTAGCGGGCCATGTTGACCAGGTAGTAGGCGCTGTCGATGCCCAGCAGATGCACCCCGACCAACCAACTGGAGAGGATGCCCACCACCACCGACTCCGCCGTGAGCAGGGGCGCCGAGGCCAGCAGGGCCATGAATCGGGGCACGACAAGCGTGTCGACGGGATGCGCGGCCAGGGCTCGGAGCGCGTCGATCTGCTCGGTGACCTTCATGGTGCCCAGCTCGGCGGTCATCGCGGCCCCGACCCGGGCGGTGAGCATCAACGCCGCCAGCACCGGCCCCAACTCGCTGCTCATGCCGATGCTGACCACCGCCCCGGTGGCGGTGTCCATCTTGACCTTGTGGAACTGGAGGAACGTCTGTGCGCAAAGGACCATGCCTGTCGCCGCCCCGGTGGTGATGACCACGCTCTGGCTCTTCACGCCGATGAAGTGCAGTTGGTGGAGGAAATCCTTCCACGAGGGCGTCTGATGGCGGAACGAGCGACCGGTCTCGGCCAGAAGGAGGAACACCTCACCCAATTGCACCACGAAGGATCGGAAGCGTTGATGGAGGATTTGGACCGGCACGATGGGTTCCAGTGCGGATGAGGATACGCCTCGGCGATGCGCATTGACAACCCCGCCGGAGAGCGTCCCGACAGAGCCCGCGGTGGGAGGGACGCTCCGAGGGAGCCCCGGCCCGGGGCGCCGCGGGAGGCCAAGCGGATGCTCCGCAGGGGCGGGCGGCGTCGCCGAGGCGACCGGGCAACCGGGAACACCGGTCGCCCGGATCGACTAGGAGCTGAGGGCCCCCTCGGCCGCCTGGTCGCGCTGCTTGAAGACCAGCTTGTCCTTGTCGGCGGTCACGGTGACCGGCTCTCCGTCGATGAGCGTGCCGCGCAGGATCTCCTCGGCCAGAGGATCCTCGAGGTGCTTCTCGATGGCGCGGCGCATGGGGCGGGCTCCGTATTGCGGATCGAAGCCCTTCTCGATGAGGAACTCCCGGGCCTTGTCGTCGAGCACCACGGTGACGTTCTTGCGGCGGATCCGCTCGAGCACCTTGCCCACCTCGAGATCGAGGATGGTGTTGAGCTCGGGCTTGCCCAGGGAGCGGAAGACCACGATGTCGTCGAGACGGTTCAGGAACTCGGGCCGGAAGAACTTCTTGGCCTCGTCGAGCACCCGGCCCCTCATGGCCTCGTAGCTGGCATCCTCGCTGGCCTTGGCGAAGCCCATGCTGCCCTGCTTGCGCAGCGCCTCGGAGCCCACGTTGGAGGTGAGCAGGACGATGGTGTTGCGGAAGTCGACCACGCGGCCCAGCGAATCGGTCAGTTTGCCCTCCTCCAGGATCTGGAGGAGCATGTTGGTCACGTCGGGATGGGCCTTCTCGATCTCGTCGAACAGGACCACCGAATAGGGCTGGCGGCGCACCTTCTCGGTCAACTGGCCGCCCTCCTCGTAGCCCACGTATCCGGGGGGCGAACCGATGAGTCGGCTAACGGTGAACTTCTCCATGTACTCCGACATGTCGAGCTGGATGAGCGCCTGATTGCTGCCGAACATCTGCTCGGCCAGCGTCCGGGCCAGAAGCGTCTTGCCGACGCCGGTGGGTCCGAGCAGCGCGAAGCAACCGATGGGGCGCTTGGGATCCTTGAGGTCGGTGCGGGCCCGGCGCAGCGCCTTGGCCAGCGCGGCGACCGCGTCCTTCTGGCCGACGACCGACTTGGCCAACTCGTCCTCGATGGCCAGGAGCTTCTGCATGTCGGACTGGCCCATTCGCTTGAGCGGGATGCCGGTCCACTTGGCCACCACCTGGAGGATGTCGTCCTCGGTGACCACCACGCGCTTCTCGTCCTTGGCGCTCTTCCAGTCGGCCAGGATCTTCTCGAGGCGCTCCTTGGAGGATTTCTCCTGGTCGCG
>JBEGWF010000045.1:0-11610 GCA_041177965.1 Verrucomicrobiota bacterium
GGTTGCGCGGCGTCTCCCAGGGCGTCGACGAGTCCGGGCATCCCTTCCGGGCCCAATTCCTGGCCGGCGGTCACCGTGCGGGCGAGTTCGCTGAACATGGGGACAGGCTAATCGGCCCCTCTCCGCCCGGCCAGCCTTCAGCCGATCCGAGCATCGATGATCACAGGGGGCGCAGGGTCCAACTCGACCCGGGTCATTCGTGGCGGAGGGCCTCCACCGGGTCCATGCGGGCCGCCCTGAAGGCGGGATAGATCCCGAAAACCACGCCGACCAGCGCGGAGATCGTGAATGCCGCGACGGGCGAACCCACCGTGACGATGGTCTTCATGCCCGCGGTGGCCGTCACGACGAAGGGGATGGCGATCCCCAGCAGCACGCCCAGCGCGCCGCCGGCGCCGCTGAGGATGACCGCCTCGATCAGGAACTGCGCGACGATGTCGCCGCGTCTGGCGCCCAGGGCTCGTCGAATGCCGATCTCGCGGGTCCGTTCCGTCACGGTCGCGAGCATGATGTTCATGATCCCGATGCCCCCGACGATGAGGGAGATGGCTGCGATGGATCCCAGGACGATGGTGAAGATCCGCTTGGTCTCCTCGGCCTGCTTGAGTTGCTCGAGCGGCACCACGATGTCGTAGTCCTTCTTCTTGTGGTTCCGCTCCATGAGGTCCTTGATGGCGAGCGACACGGCCACCACCCGGTCGGCTCGATCCACCTGCACGGTCACCTCGTGCAGGGCGACCCTCTCCTGCTCGATGCTGCCGCTGCGGCGTTTGAAGAGGGTCTCCCCGTAGCGCCGTTTGGCCGTCGCCAGCGGGATGAACATGCGGTCCACGGCCGGCTGGGATGGACCGGCGGCCGCACCGGCGGTCTCGGGGCCCGCCGTCGCCAACGATTCCATCACGCCGATCACCCGGTAGTACTGCTCACCGACGCGCACGGTGCGTCCCAGAGGTTCCTCGACCGGGAACAGTTCTCGAACCATCCGCTCACCGAGCACGCAGACGTTCTCGGCGTGGGTCTGGTCGATCTCGGTGAAGAATCTCCCCCTGGCGACCCGATGGTTCCGCATGGTGGGGTACCATGGAACTGTGCCCACGACCTCGGCGTCCACCCGCCGGGTGATGTTCCAGAGGTATTCGCGCATCACCCGCGCGGGCACGATGGTGGTGACGCCGGGGATCGTCGCCTGGATGCGGGAGAGATCCTCGTACTTCAGGCCGTAATCGAGGACGAAGTTGTTCTGGTTGTTGGAGACCTTCTGGTCCTCCGGAGGCCGGATGCTCCGGAGGATGATGTTCTGCGATCCCAGTTGCCGGATCAGCTCCTGCGCCTGGTGGCTGGCCCCTTCGCCGATGGCCAGCATCGCGATCACCGAACAGACACCGAACACGATTCCCAGGACGGTGAGCAGGGAACGCAGCCGGTGCAGCCAGAGGGAGCGAAGCCCCAGACGGATGGACTTCCGGAACTTGAACGCGTTGACGGGGCGGCGGTTCGTCATGGCGTCACTTCCTCGTGTCGCTCTCCAGGACCCCGTCGCGCAGGCGGACGATGCGTTGGGCACGTTCTCCGGTCCCGGGATCATGGGTCACCATGACCAGGGTCATTCCGCCGGCGTTGAGTTCATCGAACAATCCCAGGATCTCCCTGCCCGAGCCGCTGTCGAGGTTGCCCGTGGCCTCGTCGGCCAGGAGCAGGATCGGGTCGCTGGCGAGGGCGCGTGCGATGGCGACCCGTTGCTGCTGGCCCCCGGACAGCTCGAAGGGGCGGTGGTCCAGGCGTTGGCCGAGGCCGACCCGCTTCGCCAGCCGGATCGCGGTCTCCCGCGCCTCCTGCTCGGGACGCCCCTGGTAGAAGAGCGGGACCTCGATGTTCTCGAGCACGTTGAGCTGCTGGATCAGATTGTAGCTCTGGAATATGAACCCGAGCCGGCGACCGCGGATCGACGAGAGATCGTCGTCGTCGAGGCCCGAGACATCGTCACCCCCGAGGAGGTATCGGCCGGAACTCGGTCGATCGAGGCAGCCCAGCAGGTTGAGCAGGGTGGATTTCCCGCAGCCGGAAGGCCCCATGATGGCGACGTATTCGCCGGCGTGGATGGAGAGGGTGAGTCCCCGCAGGGCGTGCACCAGTTCGCCGCCCATCCGGTAGGTGCGGCGCACGTCCTCGAGATGCACGATCGGGGTCATGGGCCGGTCGCGCTTTGGGCGGCCTGGGCGGGAGCCGCGGGTGGCCTCGCCCGGGGAGCGGGCTCCCCTTCCGCATCCGTGGTCTTTTCGGCGGGTGCCCGGAGCAGCACGGAATCCCCCGCGGCGAGTCCCTTCTTTATCTCGATGAACTCGTCGGTGAACTCGCCCGTCTCGACCACGGTCGGCTTGGATTCCCCGGGGCGGAACACCACCGTCTTGCCATCTCGGGTCGTGACCGCCTGGATCGGCAGGTGGACCACGTCCTCGAGGCGCTTCACCTGGATTTCGATCATGGCGCTCATTCCGGGCCTGACCCAATCGCGGATCCCTTCGATGGCGATGGTGGTCTTGTAGAGCTTCATGTCGGGATTCATCCACCGGTTCTCGGAATCCGGCAGCACGCCGACCCGGATCACCTCGCCGGCCAGGGGTTCGTCGGGAAACGCATCGACCTTGATCCTGGCCTTGAGTCCACGCCTCACCTTCTTGATGTGCGATTCGTGCACACCCACGGTGACCCCCATCCGCGTAGGATCGGGGATGGTGATGATCGGTTGCCGCTCGAAGACCTGCGTGCCCACCGCGATGCGCTCCTGGTTGCCCCAGAACATGCGCTGGTTGCCGCCGTACACCACCAACCCGGGCTTCTGTGCCTTGATGACGCACTTACCGATCTGCTCGTTGATCTCGTCGAGGTTGCGCTTCTCGCGATCGAAACGGCCCTCGGCGCCCTGCAGCTTCGCCTTGGCCTGGGCCAGCTTCGAGACGGCCTCCTTGCGGGAGCGGATGAGTCCCTGGAGCGCCTCGTCGTACTTGGAGAGGGCCTCCTCCGCGAGTTTCGGGAACTCGTAGCGGATGAACAGGTCCCGAGCCGTGGTCGCGGCCTCCACCTTGAGGCGTCCCTGGTCGCAGGCGATCTGGTCGTTCTCGAGCTCGCTCTTGGTGACGAATCCCTTGTCGAAGAGACGTTGGGTTCCGACCAGGCGGGTCTTCGCCTGGGCCGAGGTCGTCCGAGCCACCATGAGCTCGTCCTCCCGCTTCCGGAGTTCCTGTTTGGCGACGCCGTCCTCCAGCAACTCGGCCTTGGCGTAGCGGGTGAAGTCCACGCGCGTGGCCGTTTGGGGTCGCGCCTGGGCGTTGGTCTCCCCCGGTTCCTCGCGCAGGCCCAGGCCGTCGATGACCTCCGCCGAGATCTTGCTGCCGAGGTACTTCTCGAACTCCATCAGGGCGAACCGCGCCTTCTGCTCCGCGGACTTGATGTCGGTCTTGTTCTGGTTGAGCTGGATCTCGTAGCTCTGCTGGGCCTCGGTCAGCGCGGAGGCGGTGCTCTGGAAGGTGATGTCCTGCCCGATGAGGTTCTGCTTGAGCTTGGAGGAATCGAGCTCGACCAGGACCTTGTTCGTCTTCACGTCGTCGTCGGTGACCAGGTAACCCTCCTCGACGATCCTGAGGATCTTCACCGGCTCCCCCCGGACCTCGGAGACGATGACATGCGATTCGAGCGCCTCGATGCCGCCGCCGACCAGCACCTGTATGTCGAGTGGTCCCCGCCTGGCGTTGACCACCAGGTTCTCGTCGGTCGCCTTGGCCGGTCTGAAGGCGAACCAGGAGGCGGATGCGATCAGGAGGATCGCCAGCACCAGTTGCCATGGCGGTCGGGACCGGAGAAACGGGAGCGGGTTCATGTCATCAGGGCTGGGAGGCGTTTTGGACGGGAGGAACCCCGGGCGACTTCGGATTCGTCGGCACGGGCGCCTCGTACCAAGATCCGTCCTCGCGGACGAACAGGAGGCCCATGTCCCGCCAGTAGCGCAGGCGTGCCAGCGTGTGGTTGACCAGCGCCGCGGTCCGACCGTTGCGGGCCGAATTGAGGTCGGCCTGCGCGTCGAGGAGATCGCGGGTCTGGCCGCGGCCGAGTTGCATCCGGAGCTCCTGTTCCTCGACGCGTCGGGCCGCCAACTTCACGCCGATCTCGGCGTTCTCGAAATTGCGACGGGCCTGTTCGAGGGCACGCCAATCGCTGGCGACGGAGAGGCGCACGGTGTCGAGCTCGAGGGCGAACTGACGTCGTGCCCGCTCGACGGCGATGAGGGTGCCGCGGAAGGTGTTCCGTTGGGCCTTGCGGTCCAGCCCGAGATCGACGTTGAGTCCCGCCGACCAGCTGTTGAGCTTGGGGTCGGGCCATTTGAAGCCCGTGGTGCTGCTGCTCTGGATGTCTCCGCGGACCATGGCGTCGATCTGGGGCAGCAGGTTGTTCTTGGCGATGGGAACCTTGCGCACGGCGTCCTCGACCCGTTCCCGCGATGTCTGCAGGTCCAGGCGGGTGGCCGCGGCGACGGGCACGGCCTGGTCGGGCCCGACGCCCGGGTCCGTGATCTCGAGACGGGCGAGTTCGCCGTCATCGAGCACCAGTCGGGTGTCGAGGGGCACTCCGAGGGTGATCTTGAACCGGTCCAATGCTTCCCGGTAGCCCCGGACCGCCTCCAGCCAGCGGGTCTCCGAGTTCAACTCGGCCTGACGGAATTGGTCGAGCGAGGCCATCGGACGCTGTCCTTCGTCCGCGAAGGCCCGTTCGCGCGCCACGTTCTGGCGGGATCGGGCGAGGTCCAGGAAGGCGTTGCGGGCCGTATCGCGGGCCTGGAGCGTCTGGAAATATTCGCCCGTGATGGTGACGGTGAAGCCCTGGCGGTATTGGGCGAACTCCCGCATCGCATAGAGGAGGTCGCGTTCGGACTGGCGGAGCGATTCGAGGTTCGCCTTGAAGCCGGCCCCGCGCAGGAGGGGTTGCGACAGGCTCGCTCCGAGGCGCGAGCCGTTGTTGGGGGTTCCGCTGCCGGTGAGGACCCGGAGGAAATCGGTCGTGAAGTCCGTCGAAAGGCGCGCTCCGGTCGCGAGCATCCAATTGAATCCGAAGCGCGCGCCGCCGGTGGTCAACCTGTTCCCGTTCCTCAGCGCGGTGACCTGCTGCCCGGTCACCGGGTCGGTGCCCTGCACCTGAACCGGCGCCGACGATTGGATGGCCCCGTTGCCCGTGAGTCCGAAGATCGGCGTCAGTTGCCAGCGGGAAAGGGACAGGCTCAGCGCCTCGAGGAACAGCAGTTCCCGCCGATTCTGGAATTCGCGGCTCTGGCGGACCGCGAGGTCGAGGGCGCCGGCGAGATCGAGCACCCGGGACTCCGATTCCGCCGAGCCCTCGTTTCCGAGGAATTCAGGGGGTTCCGGGGCCGCCGGCAACCGGTCCAGTTGCAGGGGGTCGCGAGCCTCCACCGGGGCATTGGTGCCCATGTTCGGCACGGCCGCTTGTTTCTCCTGGAGCAGGCGCGAGGCCTCCTTGTCCGCGGACTTCCGCCAGTACTTGGAGGAACATCCGGCGACCGCGGAGGCCAGGATCAGGCTGGCCCAGGCGGTCGAGCAACGGTGGAGGCGGGAACGTTTCACAGGGGCGGGGACCGGCAGTGGACCCGACCCGGGGTGTTTTGTTCAAACGTGAACCTCGAAAAAGGGGCACCCGTCGACCCAACTTCCGGTCTTCGTCGAGCCGGTGGGACGGTGCAGGTTCGATCGAAGCCCGATGTCCAAGGACTGAGGGCCCGGTCCGAGGTGGTCGAAAAAGCCCGTTGACCGTGGGCAAAACTCACGCATCATCAAATCCTGATTCGTTAATACGTTCCATTCCGACAGCAACCCATCGTCTTCAACGTTCATGAGCAATCGCTTCATCTTCTCGTCCGAGTCCGTCGGCGAGGGCCATCCCGACAAGGTCGCCGACACGATCTCCGACGCCGTCCTGGACGCCTGCCTCGCGCAGGACAAGTTCAGCCGCGTCGCCTGCGAGACCTACGTGAAGTCCAACATCGCCGTGGTCGGCGGTGAGATCACCACCAAGGCCAAGCTCGACTTCGTGAAGCTCGCCCGCGAGGCCATCCGCGAGATCGGCTACGTGAACGACGACGACGTGTTCCACGCCGACAAGGTGATGGTGAACGTGTACGTGACCCAGCAGTCGCCCGACATCGCCCAGGGCGTCGACGCCAAGGCCGCCAAGGGCAAGAAGAAGGCCGAGCAGGGCGCCGGCGACCAGGGCCTGATGTTCGGCTACGCGAGCAATGAGACGCCCGAGCTCATGCCCGCGCCGATCATGTTCGCCCACCGTCTGGGACGGAAGCTGACCCAGATCCGCAAGGCCGGTAAGGCCGCCCCGTGGCTCCGCCCCGACGCGAAGTCGCAGGTCTCGGTGGTGTATGAGAACAACCGCCCGGTGGCCATCTCCAACGTGGTGATCTCCACCCAGCACGCCGCCGATGTGGATCACGCCACCATCGAGGAATTCTGCATCGAGGAGGTCATCAAGAAGGTCCTGCCCAAGAACCTGCTGACCAAGGACACGCTGTTCCTCATCAATCCCACCGGCCGCTTCGTGGTGGGCGGGCCCCAGGGCGACACCGGTCTGACCGGCCGCAAGATCATCGTCGACAGCTACGGTGGGTTCGGCCGCCACGGCGGCGGCGCCTTCTCGGGCAAGGATCCCTCCAAGGTCGACCGTTCGGCCGCCTACATGGGCCGCTACGTCGCCAAGAACATCGTCGCGGCCGGCCTGGCCGATCGCGCCGAGATCCAGTTCGCCTACGCCATCGGCTATCCCGACCCCGTCAGCGTGTACGTCAACACCTTCGGCACCGCCAAGGAAGGCCTCACCGACGGAGCCATCACGGCCGCGGTCGAGGAGGTGTTCAGCTTCAAGCCGGCCGACATCGTCAGCCAGCTCAAGCTGCTGCGCCCGATCTACTCCAAGACCACCAACTACGGTCACTTCGGCAAGGACGACAAGGACCTCACCTGGGAGGCCGTCGACAAGGTCAAGGCGCTGCAGAAGGCCGTGAAGTAATCCCCCCTCCGTCCCAGACATCCCTCCAAGAATCCATTCCATGGCCAAAGCCAAGAAATCCGCCGCCGCCACCGCCCTCGCCGACGTGGCCGCCGCGCTGCCCAACCTCGGCGCCTTCGCCGCGAACACCCCGTCCGGCAAGGACTACATCGTCCGCGACATCGCCCTGGCCGACTGGGGTCGCAAGGAGATCGCCGTCGCCGAGCACGAGATGCCCGGTCTGATGTCCGTCCGGAAGAAGTACGCCAAGCAGAAGCCCCTGAAGGGGGTGCGCATCACCGGATCGCTGCACATGACCATCCAGACGGCCGTGCTCATCGAGACGCTGGTCGACCTCGGCGCCAAGGTGCGCTGGGCCTCGTGCAACATCTTTTCGACCCAGGACCACGCCGCCGCGGCCATCGCCGCGACCGGCACCCCGGTGTTCGCCTGGAAGGGCGAGACGCTCGAGGAGTACTGGGAGCTGACCCTCAAGGCCGTGCTGCACCCCGGCGACCAGGGCCCCGAGCTGGTCGTCGACGACGGCGGCGACGTGACCCTGCTCATCCACAAGGGCTACGAGCTCGAGCAGGGCGACAAGTGGGTCCACAGCAAGAGCGGCTCGCACGAGGAGCAGGTCATCAAGGACCTCCTCAAGCGCGTGGCCAAGGAGAAGCCCGGCATCTGGACCAAGATCGTCCAGGCCTGGCGCGGCGTCTCCGAGGAGACCACCACCGGCGTGCACCGCCTCTACAAGTTCGCCGAGCAGGGCAAGCTGCTGGTCCCGGCGATCAACGTGAACGACTCGGTCACCAAGTCGAAGTTCGACAACCTGTACGGCTGCCGCGAGTCGCTGGCCGACGGTCTCAAGCGCGCCACCGACGTGATGATCGCCGGCAAGGTCGCCGTGGTCTGCGGTTACGGCGACGTGGGCAAGGGCTCGGCCCACAGCCTGCGCGCCTATGGCGCCCGCGTCGTGGTCACCGAGATCGACCCCATCAACGCCCTGCAGGCCGCGATGGAGGGCTTCGAGGTGAACACCATCGAGAGCACCCTGGGGGTCGGCGACATCTACGTCACCACCACGGGCAACTGCGACATCATCACCGTGGACCACGTCCTCAAGATGAAGGACCAGGCGATCGTCTGTAACATCGGCCACTTCGACAACGAGATCCAGGTCGACAAGCTCAAGGCGTCCAAGGGGGTCCGCATCGAGAACATCAAGCCCCAGTACGACCGCTACCACCTGCCCGGAAACAAGAGCATCTACCTCTTGGCCGAGGGCCGCCTGGTCAACCTCGGATGCGCCACCGGCCACCCGTCGTTCGTCATGTCCAACTCGTTCACCAACCAGACGCTCGCGCAGATCGACCTCTGGCAGAACAAGGACAAGTACGAGAAGACGGTCTACCGCCTGCCCAAGAAGCTCGACGAAGAGGTGGCCCGCCTGCACCTCGAGAAGATCGGCGTGAAGCTCACCAAGCTCACCAAGGCCCAGGCCGACTACCTCGGCGTGGCCCCGGAAGGCCCCTACAAGCCCGAGCACTACCGGTACTGATCCGGTCCGAACGCCCCCGCGACGGGAGGCGTCTCAAACGATTCGAACGGCGGCAGGATTCCGATCCTGCCGCCGTTGTCATTCAAGGGATGGCCGATCAGTCCTCGCCCTGGGCCTTGGTGAACCCGGGTCGATCCTCGAATGCCTGGAGCTTCTCGAGGTGCATCCAGCGAAGCCCCTGGCGTTCGATGCCGGCCAGCAGCGCACCGACCACCGCGTTGCCGACGTCGAGAGCCGGGTTCTGGAAGACGAATCGGCACCGGTGCTGGTCCACCACGTCGGTCTTCGCACCCGTGAGGGGGAAGACCACCGTGCCCCGGTTGGAGATCATCTTCAGGCGGAAGGCCGTGCCTTCGGCCGCCGCCTGGACCTTCGGCCCGAGCGCCTCGGGCTGCAGCGGCGACTCGACGAACACGTCGATGCCGACCACCTCGCGTTTGGCGGGGCGAACGAGGTCCACCGCGGTCGAGGTGACCGGAAGGACCAGCTTGGATCGGGTCCTCGCCGGGGTGTTCTGGGGTATCTTGCCGAGATTGCCCAGGATGGCGTCGGTGAAGGCCCGCGTGCCGCACGATCCGGCATCGCCGGCGAAGTCCCGCGTCCGGTGCCTGCCCTCTTCGAAGGTGAACAGCACGGCGTTCTCCAGCCGGTCGGCCTCGGCGTGGGCGCCGATGTGCCGCAGCATGAGCACGCCAGAGAGGATCATCGCCGTGGGGTTGATGACGTCCTTGCCCGCGTACTTCGGTGCCGAACCGTGGACGGCCTCGAAGATGGCCACCTCGGAGCCGATGTTGGCCGAGGGGGCGAACCCGAGCCCGCCGACCAGCGCCGAGGTGAGGTCGGAAAGGATGTCCCCGTTCATGTTGGTGGTGACGATCACCGAGAACTGTTCCGGCCGACGCACGAGCTGGTGGGCGCAGTTGTCCACGATGATGTGCTGGGCGTTGATGTCCGGATACTCAGGGGCGATCTCCTCGAAGGTCCGCTTCAGCAGGCCTTCGGTCATCTTCATGATGTTGGCCTTGGTGGCGCAGTGGACCGTCTTGCGGCCCTCCGCCCGGGCGACCTCGAAGGCCAGGCGCACGATCTTCTCGCAGCCCTTGCGCGAGATGAGCTTGAGGCACTGGGCCACACCGGGGGTCTGCATGTGCTCGATGCCGGCGTAGAGGTCCTCCACGTTCTCGCGGACGACGACCAGGTCGATGCCCCGGCCCGCATAGGGAGTCTGCACCCCGGGCAACTCGCGCACGGGCCGGATGTTGCCGTAGGTCTCGAAGAGCTTGCGAAGGGTCACGTTGGCGCTCTTCTCGCCGAAGCCCACGGGCGTTTCGAGCGGGCCCTTGAGCACCAGTCGGGTGCGGCCGATCGAGTCGAGGGTCTCCTGCGGCACGCCCGAGGCGATGCCTTTGCGGAAGACCGAGGCACCCGCGTGGGCCTCCTCCCAGGCGATGCGGACCCCGGTGGCGTCGACGAGGCGGCGAGCGGCGTCGACGACCTCGGGACCGATGCCGTCACCGGGGATCAGGGTCACGGGGATGGGGGTGGGGTTCTTGGAATCGTTGGCGTTCATGGTGGGATCGTTCTGTGTCGTGGGTTCTGTGGAGGGGAGATCAAATCGGGATCGGCATCCTCATGCGGCGAGGTTCTCGGGTGCCGTGTCGCGGCAGCCCGGATCGGCGGCGCTCTTCAGGAGCTCCGATGTCAGCCAGGCGCGTGCGGCCTCCGGGGAATGGAACAGCGGGGTCGGGATCACGCGTTCGGCCTGTCCCCGCAGGCGGATCCGGGCCTGTCCGTCCTTCTCGAGCCAGGCCCCTTCGAACGATCGCTCGTCGAGGAGCCATCCGAGCAGCGACCGCGGGGGTCTGAGGCTCACCCAAAGGATCCTGTCCCCCGGGTGGGGTTCGTCCCGGGGAACGGGACCCGTGCGGTCGAGGTGCCCGATCCGGATCCCCCGGGGTTCCCCGGATCCTTCGGGCCTTGGCGGCGTGGTGGCAGCGTCGAGCTTCATGGCGGCTGGATCCTAGCCAGGGTTGAAGGTTCAAAAATATCGAAAGTCAGAACAAACCATGCGGTAATTCCGAAATGACGAACACGGGCCGGATGGGTTCCGAGGCCGGCGGTTGGCTCAACTACCATCACCTGCTGCGATTCAGGGCGATCGCCCGTGAGGGTGGCGTGACACGCGCCTCCCGCCTGCTGAGGGTCTCGGCCTCCACGCTGAGCGAGCAGCTGGCCGAGCTGGAGGCTTGGCTGGGCGAACCGTTGTTCGACCGGCAGGGCCGGGCGCTGGTGTTGACCGATGCGGGGCGCGCGGTCCTCGACCACGCCGACGCGATCCATGAATCGGGTGCCGAGTTGTTGGATCTCTTCAGGCGACCCGGTGCCCAGAAGAAGCGCCGCGCCCTGCGGATCGGAGCCGTGGCGCCGCTGTCCAAGAACCTGCAGTTCGACTTCATCGAACCCCTGCTGACGCGCCCCGACGCGGCCATCTCGGTCTCGGCCGGGGCCTTCGAGGACCTGCTGGTCCGCCTGAGGTCCCACGAGGTGGATGTGGTGCTGTCGGACGCACCGGCCCCGCCGGGCGGATCACCCGAGGTGTTCAACCAGGTCCTCGGCGAGGTGCCCGCCTATCTGGTCGGCCGGATGAGGCATCTGGATGAATCGGCCGGATTCCCCGCCTGCCTGGAGGGGGTGCCGCTCTTCCTTCCGGCCCGCCATGCGCCGCTGCGCGAGCAGTTCGAATTGCTGCTGGCCCGGGCCGGGGTCGAACCGGAAGTGCGGGGGGAGGTCGATGACATGGCTCTCCTGCGCCTATTGGCGTTGTCCGGCAAGGGGCTCGCGTTGACCTCGGCGATCGTCGTGGAGCGCGAGCTGGACTCCGATCGGTTGCGGCAGGTGATCCCGCTTCCGGGCCTGTCGGTCCGCTTCCACGCGGTGACCGTACGTCGACGGTTGGCCAATCCGTGGATCGAGGAGGTGGTGTCCGGGATCCAGGA
>JBEGWF010000046.1:0-24279 GCA_041177965.1 Verrucomicrobiota bacterium
CCCACGCACCATGGACACCATCACGATCCAAGACCTTGAGGTTCACTACCATATCGGCGTCCCCGACGAGGAACGCGTGCAGGCCCAGCGACTGCTGATCACGGTGGCGATGGAGACCGACACCCGGCCGGCGGCGGAAGGCGACGACCTCACCCGGACGATCAACTACTACGAGGTGAGCCGTCGGCTGCTGGGGTTGGGCCGGGGCCGTTCCTGGAAGCTGCTGGAAACCCTTGCCGACGAGATCGCCACCCTGGTGCTGGCCGAATTCGGGGCCCGCCACGTGCAGGTGGAGATCAAGAAATTCATCATCCCGGAAGCCCGTCATGTGTCGGTCGGGATCAGGCGCTCGGCCTGATCGGGAACCTGCTTCAAGAAATGCGACTTGTCAGGGGCCGGTGATTCGTCAATTTCCCGCCCTCGGTCGGCCCCAAGCCAGCCTGGCTCGGGGCCACCTCATGGACACGGTATCGCATGGAAGAACACATCGAGGTTGAGGGCAAGGTGATCGCGGTTCTGGCCGGAACGATGTTCCGCGTCGAACTCGACAACAAACACATCGTCCTGGCGACGATCTCCGGCAAGATGCGCAAGCGGTTCGTGCGCCTGACCCCGGGAGACCGGGTCAAGATGGAGATGTCCCCCTACGACCTCAACAAGGCACGCGTGATCTGGCGGATCGGTTGATCCCTCTTGCCGGTCCGATGACGCGGAGGCCTCCCGCGGAAGCCTCCGGCCGATCGGACCGCTATCAACCGGCCTGCTCCGCGGCGGCGTCCTCCTCTTGGGATTCGCTGATCACCGGTGCGATGGCCTGGAGCTTGTCCTTGTCGGCGAGGTTGATGAGCTTCACGCCCATGGTGTTGCGACCGGCCTCGCGGATGCCCTTCACCGGGATGCGGACCATCTGACCGCCCGAGGTGATGAGCATCAGTTCGTCGGAGTCGCGGACGGTGAGCGCACCCACCACGTTTCCGGTCTTGTCGCCGGTCTTCATGGTGATGATGCCCTTGCCGCCCCGGCTCTGTTGGCGGTACTCCTCGAAGTCGGTGCGTTTGCCGATGCCGTTCTCGCCGGCCACCAACAGCGTGGCGTCCGGATCGACCAGTGCGAGGGCCACGACGGCGTCGCCCTTCTCGAGTTCGATGCCCTTCACGCCGCCCGCGTTGCGGCCCATCGACCGGACCTGATCCTCCTGGAAGCGGATGCTCATGCCCTGCTGGGTGATGAGCACGATCTCGTTGTTGCCGTTGGTGAGGCGCACCTCGACCAGATCGTCGCCCTTCTCGAGGTTGATGGCGATGATGCCGCCCTTGCGGACGTTCTGGAAATCGGACAATTCGGTGCGCTTGACGGTGCCCATCCGGGTCACGAAGAAGAGCTCGTTGGGCTGCTTCCAGGTGAGGTCCTCCTTGTTGGCCCCGTACTTGGAGGTCACACGCACAAGGGTCTGGATCTTCTCCTCGGCGCGCAGTTCCAACAGGTTGGCGATGCTCCGCCCCTTGGCGGCCCGGCCCATGTCGGGGATCTCGTGCACCCGTTCGACATACACGCGGCCCAGGTTCGTGAAGAACATCAGGTAATCATGCGTGCTGCACGTGAACAGGTGCTCGATGAAATCGCTGTCTTCGGCCTTGTCGGTCTCGCGCGTGCTCATGCCGATGACCCCCTTGCCGCCGCGCTTCTGGGCCCGGTAGCTCGAGACGTTCGTGCGCTTGATGAGCCCGTTGTGCGTGAGAGTGACGATCACCCCCTCGTTGGCGATGAGGTCCTCGATGGCCATCTCGCCCTCGTCGGGGATGATCTCGGACATGCGCGGCGTGGCGTGCTTGTCCTTCAGTTCGCGCAACTCCTTCTTGATGATGGAGAGCACGCGGGATTCGCGGGCCAGGATGTCGAGCAGGTCCTTGATCCGCTCGATCAGCTCGGCGTACTCGGCCTTGACCTTGTCGATCTCGAGGCCGGTGAGCTGGTAGAGCCGCAGTTCCAGGATGGCGTCGACCTGGCGCTCGGTCAGCGCGTAGCGACCCGAGGCGTTGAGCCGGTCCTCGCTTCGGATGAGGATGCTCCAACGTTCCACCTGGGCGCGTGTCCACTCGAAGGCCAGCAGCTTGATGCGGGCCTCGTCCCGGGTCTTGGAACCCCGGATGATGCGGATGAACTCGTCGAGGTTGTTGAGGGCGCAGATGTAGCCCTCGAGCAACTCGGCGCGCTCCTCGGCCTTGCGCAGCTCGAAGCGGGTGCGGCGCAGCACGACCTCGCGCCGGTGCTCGATGTAGCACTGGATGATCTCCTTGAGGTTGAGCGTCTTGGGCTTGCCGTGGTCGATGGCCAGGGCGTTGACGCTGAAGGTCGTCTCGAGCTGGGTGTGCTTGAAGAGGTTGTTGATGACCACCCGCGGGCTGGCGTCGCGCTTGAGCTCGATGACCAGTCGGCAGTTCTCGTCCGACTCGTTCCGCATCGCCGAGATCTCGGTGATGATCTTCTCCTGCACGAGGCCGGCGATCTGCTCCTCCAGCCCGGCCCGGTTGACGTTGTAGGGGATCTCGGTGATGACGAGCTGCTCGCGGTTGCCCTTGATCTCCTCGACCCCGATGCGACCGCGGAGCTTGATGCTGCCTCGCCCCGTCTTGAAGTAGTTCTGGATGCCCTCGATGCCGCAGATGAAGCCACCCGTCGGGAAATCGGGGCCTTTGATGAACTTCATCAGCTCCGGGATGGTGATCGACGGGTTGTCGATCTGGGCGCAGATGCCGTCGATGACCTCCCCCAGGTTGTGGGGGGCCATGTTGGTGGCCATGCCGACGGCGATGCCCGTGCCACCGTTGACGAGCAGGTTGGGGAAGGCGGCCGGCAGGACCGACGGCTCCATGAGGCGCTCGTCGTAGTTCGGGACGAAGTCGACCGTGTCCTTGTCCATGTCGGTCATCAAGGCCGCCCCCAGATGGGTGAGACGGGCCTCGGTGTAACGCATGGCCGCGGGCGGGTCGTTCTCGACCGAACCGAAGTTGCCCTTGCCGTCCACGAGCTTCTCGCGCATCGCCCAGGGCTGGGCCATGTGGACCAGGGTCGGGTAGATCACCGCCTCGCCGTGCGGATGGTAGTCGCCGGAGGTCTGGCCGCAGATCTTGGCGCACTTCATGTGCTTGCGCCCGGGGAACAGCGACAGGCCCTCCATCGCGAAGAGGATGCGCCGCTGGGAGGGCTTGAGTCCGTCCCGCACGTCCGGCAGCGCGCGCGAGATGATGACGGACATGGAGTAGTCGAGGAACGAGGCCTTGATCTCGTCGGCGACGTTGATCGCCTGGATCTTCTCGTTGCCCGTGTAGGCGCCGCCGCTGGCTTGCGGTCCTTTGGGTGGGTTCTCTTCAGGCATGGGACGGAAAGTGGGGGATGGAACGGGATCGGGGGCGTCTTCGTCGCTTCAGCTCAGACGTCGAGATTGCGGACGTTGAGCGCGTTGTCCTCGATGAATTGGCGACGGGGTTCGACCACGTCGCCCATCAGGCGGGTGAACATCTCCTCGGCCTCGACCGCGTCGGACAACTCGATCCGCAGCAGCTTGCGCTTGGCCGGGTTCATGGTGGTCTCGAAGAGCTCCTTGGCATCCATTTCGCCCAATCCCTTGAATCGGTAGATCTGGATGCCCTTCTTGCCCACGGCCTTCACGCCGTTGAGGATCTCGGGGATGGAGAAGATCGGGGTCACCGTCGCCTTCTCGCCCTCGCCCTCGATCAGCTCGAAGAGCGGTTTGTCCTGGGCGGCGTAATGGTCGATGGCCAGCCCCTTCTTGGCCAACTTCGCGAGAAGTTCGCCGATCGCCCGCGACTCGAGGTGCAGGTGCACATGGGAGGCGCGGCGGCTCTGTCCCTTGGCCTTCTCGAGCCGTTCCTTGGCCTCGACATCACCGAACAGGTCGGGATTGGCCGTCTTGAAGGCCTCCTGCTCCTCGTTGGACATGAAGTAGTGCACCGTCTCCACGTTGCCCTCGCGCACCTTGACGAGGTGCTGCGGGAGGGCCCCATCGGGCGCCCGCTTGGCGACGTAGTCGGCGAAGTCGCCGCCCTGTCGGCGGATGAAGGTGGCGTGCTTGTCGAGGGTCTCGAGCAGGCCGAGGATCTCCTCCAACTGCTTGGCGGGCACCTCCTTGCCGTCGGCCAGATTCTTCAGTCGGACCTCCTCGGTGCCGTTCTGGAGCAGGATCCGGTTGAGCTGGACGTCGTCGTCGACGTAGTCGGTCCGCTTCTTGCGCGTGATGGAATACAACGGCGGCTGGGCGATGTACACGTACCCGTCCCGGATGAGCTGGGTCATCTGGCGGTAGAAGAAGGTCAGCAGGAGGGTGCGGATGTGGGATCCGTCGACATCCGCGTCGGTCATGATGATGACCTTGTGGTAGCGGAGATTCTCGATCTTGAAGGCCCCCTCGCCCTCCCCGGCCCCGATGCCGGTGCCGATCGCGGTGATCATGGTCCGGATCTCGTTGTTCTGCAGGACCTTGTCGAGGCGGGCCTTCTCGACATTGATGAGCTTGCCGCGGATCGGGAGGATGGCCTGGAACTTCCGGTCGCGCCCCTGCTTGGCCGAGCCACCTGCCGAGTCGCCCTCGACGATGTACAGCTCGGTGTTGGCCGGATCGCGATCGGAGCAATCCGCCAGCTTGCCCGGCAGCCCACCGCCGGTCAGGGCCGTCTTGCGCACGGCCTCGCGCGCCTTGCGGGCGGCCTCACGGGCGCGGGCCGCATTGAGGGCCTTCTCGACGATCTTCTTGGCCACCACCGGATTGTCGTCGAAATAGTTCATCAGCCCCTCGTACGAGGCCGAGCCCACGATGCTCTCCACCTCGGGCGAGATGAGCTTCACCTTGGTCTGCGACTCGAACTTCGGATCGCTGTGCTTGATGGAGATCGCGGCGGTCAAACCCTCGCGGACGTCGTCGCCGGTGATCTGCGGGTCCTTCTCCTTCAACAGGCTGTTCGACTTGGCGTACTGGTTGACCGACCGGGTCAGCGCGGTTCGGAAGCCCGACAGGTGCGTGCCGCCGTCCGGGTTGTGGATGGTGTTGGTGTAGCAGAGGACCTGGTCGTTGTAGCTGTCGTTGTACTGCAGCACGACGTGGATGTGGATCTCCACCTCCTTCTCCGCCGTGGTGGTCTTGCTCTCCTTGAGCACGCTGATCGGCTTGGGGTGCAGCGTGACGCGGCTCTTGTTGAGCTGCCGCACGAACTCCTCCAGGCCCTCCTTGTACAGGAACGTCTCCAGCTTGGGCTCCGGTTGACGTTCGTCGAGGAAGGTGATCTCGAGCCCGGAATTGATGCAGGCCAGCTCACGGAGGCGCTGGGTGATGCGGTCGGACTTGAACTCGACGGTGTCGCGGAAGATCTCGGGATCGGGCTTGAAGGTGATGAGCGTGCCGCGGCCCTTGGCCTTGCCGATGACCTCGAGCTTCTTGGTCACCTTGCCGCGCTCGAATTCCATGTGGTGGACCTTGCCTTCGCGACTCACCTCCACCTCGAACCACTCCGACACCGCGTTGACGCACTTGGCGCCGACGCCATGGGTGCCGCCCGAGAACTTGTACCCGCCCTGGCCGTACTTGCCGCCGGAGTGGAGCGTGGTGAGCACCAGTTCGACGGCGGGGATCTTCTTCTGCGGATGGATGTCGACCGGGATGCCGCGGCCGTCGTCACGGATCGAGATCGAACCGTCGACATGGATGACCACGTCGATCTTCTTGCAGTGGCCGGCCAGATGCTCGTCGACGGAGTTGTCCAGAACCTCGGAGACGCAGTGGTGGAGGGCCCGCTCGTCGGTGCCTCCGATGTACATGCCGGGCTTCTTCCGGACGGCTTCGAGTCCCTCCAATGTGCTGATTTGGGAACTGTTGTAGGTCTCCTTGGACGGAACGTTTTCGGCCATAATGGGATCTCTGGACGACAGCCCGCGATGTGTCCGCGCGACTGAAGCGCCCCAGATTAGCGCGCCGGTGTTCCCTAGGACAACTGGTTTCCGAAAAACACAACCGATGGTTGGGTTGAAAACCGGGCTATCCAACCGGTTGTGGATCGCCCCGACTCTTCTCTTGGCTAGTGTCCCCCTGAAAAAGCACCGATCCGCAGGTATGGGGCCTCGGAACGAGAGCTTGGGAACGGAATCTCAGGGCTCGCCACGGATGATCACGAACCAGGCGTCGTTCCACTTGTCCTTGTCGTCGCCGGCGATGATCAGGAATTCACCGCGCTTCAAGGCATCCGGGGAATGATGGAGGGTCTTGATGAGCTTGAGTTGCTTGGAATCGGTGACCGAGTTCAGCCGCACCTCGAGCTGCCCGGTTCCGGTGGTCTTCAGGTCGACCTGACAGCGATCGAGCGGCACCGACTGGGCGTTCTTGCCGTCGACGGCCACGGTGGTCGATTTGACCACCCAATAGTTCTTCCAGCGGAAATGCCTCAGTTTCTCGCGACCCTTGGCATCCAACTCCTTCAGGTTCTTGCCTTCGGGTGCCTCGCCATCGGTGCCCCAGGCCAACTCGACCCGCAGCTTGAACTCGCCGGGCCTGGGTTCGGCGGCCTTGGATTGGGACGCCTGGAGTCCGACCATCCCCGGCGCGATCGAGATGAGGGTTCCGAGCACCAGCAGCAAAGGCAGGCAAGACCGGGAGAAGAACCGCGAACGATGGCTCCAAGGACGTTTCATCAGGACTGGCGTTGGGGAATCAAGGCATCCGCGCGGCGGGCCGCAAACCTTTTATTGGATCCAGTGGACCGTGACACCGTCGCTCTCGGAGCGGAACACCGTGGAGGAGACCTCTCCGAGGGTGACGTCGCCGCCTCCGGCCAGGGTCATCTCGCCGGAAACCGAGCCCACGGGGCGCATCGAGACCACCACCACCACGGCGGCGACGCCCATGGCCGGTATCAGCCAACGCAACCACCCCAGCGCGGCCGAGGCCGCAGGAGCCTTCGGTCGTTCATGTCCGGTCTGGGCCTCGGTCTGGGCCTCGATTTGCCGCCGGATCTGATTCCAGTAGAACTCGCGAGAGACCGGGACGGTCGCCGTGGGCTCGTGGGCCCGGATCAGCGTGCCGAGCTGCCGCAGCCCCGCCACGAGGTCCCGGGCCTCGATGTCGGTCGGGAGTACCGCCTCGATCTGGCGCCGACGCTCCTCCGGCAGTTCGCCATCGACGTAGGCCTGGAGATCGAGCAGTGGTTCGATGTTGTTCATTCGGATCGTTCTCGCTTCAGAGATTGTAGAAGGAATGCCAGCCGGCGGCGCGCGTAAAAAAGACGCGACATGACCGTGCCGATGGAGATGCCCACGCGTTTGGCGATCTCCTTGTACTCCAGCCCCTCGAATTCATGAAGGACCACCACGGTGCGGTGGGCGTCGGTGAGCTTGCCCAGGGCCTCATCGATGCGCCTCCGGAGTTCGTCCTGCTCGAGGCCGGCGGTGGGATTGGTTTCCGGGGCGGGCAATTGCCGCTCCACACCGCCCGACTCCTCGTCCATCGCCTCGATGGACTCCGTGCGTACCCGCTTCTGGCGACGCAGCTGGTCGAGACACAGGTTGATGACGATGCGCGTCACCCAGGTGGCGAAACTGGATTCGCCCTGGAACTGAACCAACCGTTGCCACGCTTTTACCCATGCCTCCTGTGAATATTCCAGCGCCTGGTCTTCATTCCTCATCATCATGAGGGCTCGGGCATAGATCTTGTCCCGATGCCTGAAGACCAGTTGCTCGAAAGCCTCGGTGTCTCCCTGTTGCGCCCAACGGACCAAGGTCTCGTCGGGCGCTGACGGATAATCATGTTTCACCGACACAGGCATCGACGGTGGGGTTCGGCGATTATTCAGCGGGAGTTCCTACCGTTTCCGGGAGGCCTCGAACTCGATGGCGAAACGGCTTCACGACGCGACCCGACTCAGAGTCTTCCCTTGCTGCTGGGGATCACGCCGGCGATCCGTGGATCCCGCTGACAGGCGAAGTCCACCGCCTTGGCAAAGGCCTTGAACAGGGCTTCGACCACGTGGTGCGGCTCCCCCCCGTAGAGGAGCTCGAGGTGCAGGTTGCAACGGGCCTCGTTGGTGAACCCCTGGAAGAATTCCCGCGCCAGCCCGAACCGGAACCGCGACGACATGTCCTGATCGCGATCGGCCGCTGGGATGCGGCGCTGGGCCAACGGATCCATGCCCCGCCAGACCAGGTAGGGCCGCCCGCTGAAGTCGATCACGCAGCGGGCGAGGACCTCATCCATGGGCACATGGGCCTCGCCCGTGAAGGGATTCCTCGGGTCGAACCCGGTGCCGTAGCGCCGGATGCCCCGCTTGTCGCCCAGGGCCTGGAGGAAGGCCTGCCCGAGGGCGATGCCGCAGTCCTCGACCGTGTGGTGCGCGTCGATGTGCAGGTCGCCGGTGCAACGCAGCTTGAGATCGCAGACCGAGTGCTTGGCGAAGGCGCAGAGCATGTGGTCGAGGAACCCCACCCCGGTCTTCACCTGGGCCTTGCCCTTGCCATCGATGTTGAGCTCCACCCGGATGGAGGTCTCGCTCGTCTTCCGCTGGATCTTGGCGCGCCGCTCGGTCATGCGGGCCAAGCCGTAACGGCGGGCGCGGCCGGCAACAAGGTTTTTGTTTGACGCCTCCGGCCACGGACGGACCCTCAGGCCCGATGATCCACCGTCGAGACTTCCTCAAGACCGCCTCCGTGGCGGGCGCCGCCCTCGCCACCGGATGCCACACCCTCGGCACCGGCCACACCGCCTCGGTATACGAACTGCGCATCTACACCATCCACCCCGGACGGGCCGAAGCCCTCCACAACCGTTTCCGCAACCACACGCTCCGGTTGTTCAAGAGACACGGCATCGAGAGCATCGGCTACTGGATGCCGGCCGATCCCGCCGATCAGCGCCTGTACTTCCTGCTGCGCTATCCGAGCCGCGAGGCCCGCGAAACCATGTGGAAGGCGTTCACCTCGGATCCCGAGTGGAAGGCCGCCCAGAAGGCCAGCGAGGCCGCCGGCCCGATCGTCGCCAAGGCCGAGAATCCGTTCCTGGTCGAAACCGACTACTCGCCCAAGGTCCGCACCGGAAACATCTCCAAGGGCGGCGTCTGGGAGTTGCGCACCTACACCAGCACGCCGGAGCGCCTCTCGCACCTGGACGCCCGCTTCCGTGATCACACCATCAAGCTGTTCGCCAAGTACGGCATGGGCAACCAGGGATACTTCCACAAGATGGCCGACCAACCCGAGGGCGACCGCACCCTGCTCTACTTCCTGACCCACAAGTCCCAGGAGGCGGCCAAGGCCAGCTTCGCGGCCTTCGGCAAGGATCCGGCCTGGAAGGCGGCCCGTGAAGCCAGCGAGAAGGCCGCCGGCGGTTCGCTCACGGTCGCCGGGGGCGTGAAGTCGCTCTTCCTCGTGCCGACCGACTATTCGCCGACCCGCTGACCGGGACCGCGCCAGACAACGACAAGGCCCCGCGGAATCCGAGGATTCCCGGGGCCTTTTTCATGCCATCCCGACCGGAATGTCCGATACGGGCATCGATCCGGTCGGACTACGACTTCAGCTTGCGCTCGAGGATCTCGCCGGCCAGGGCCGGGTTGGCCTTGCCTTTGGAGAGTTTCATGACCTGCCCCTTGAGGGCGTTGAGCGCGGCGGCCTTGCCTGCCCGGAAATCGGAGGCCGGCCCGGGATTGGCGGCGATGGCCTGATCGCAAAGAGCTTCCAGGGCCCCCACGTCGCTCACCTGCGACCACCCGTTGCGGTCCACGATCGCTTTGGGGGCGTCACCGGTGGTGAACATCTCGGCGAAGACGTCCTGGGCGATCTTGCTGCTGATCGCACCGGCCTCGACAAGGCCCACGAGTTCCCGCACCTGCGCGGGCTGGATGCGGACCTCTTCGACGGCGATGCCCGATTCGCTGACACGGGCCTGCAGATTGTTGATGACCCAGTTGGCGATCGCCTTGGGCTGGGTTGCTTCCTGGACGGCTTTCTCGAAGAAGGAGGCCAGCGGCAGGTTGTCGCGAAAGATCTCGGCGTCGCCATCCGGCAGGCCGTATTCCCGGATGAAGCGCTGCTTGCGGGCCAGCGGCAGCTCGACCACCTGTGCCTTCACCGAAGCCAACCACTCGTCGGTGGGCATCAGCGGCATCAGGTCGGGCTCGGGGAAGTACCGGTAATCGTGGGCGTCCTCCTTGGAGCGCATCGCCTCGGTGATGCCCGCGAGGTCGTCCCATCGCCGGGTTTCCTGACGCAGGGTCTCGCCGCGTTTCACGGCCTCGATCTGGCGTGGGATCTCGTATTCCAGCGCGCGGCGGACGCCCGAGAACGAGTTCATGTTCTTGATCTCGATCTTTGAACCCAGTTTCGTCGAACCCTTGGGCCGGACCGAGACGTTCACGTCGCAGCGGACCATGCCCTTTTCGAGGTCGCAGTCGCTGATCCCGCCGCGGAACAGCACGTCGGTCAGCGCACGGAGATAGGCGTAGGCCATCTCGGGGCCGTTGAGGTCGGGTTCGGACACGATCTCGAGCAGAGGCACCCCGGCGCGATTGAAGTCCACGCCGCTGAAACGGTCGAAGTGGCTGTTCTTGCCGACGTCCTCCTCGAGGTGGGCGCGGGTGATGCGGACCCGGGCCATGCCATCCACCGATCCAGGCCCATCGAACTCGAACTCCAGCCATCCGTTCGCGGTGGAGGGCTTGTCGTATTGGGTCACCTGGTAGTTCTTGGCCGAATCCGGGTAGAAGTAGTTCTTCCGGTCGAACTTGGCGAAGCGTGGAATCTCGCAGTTGAGCAGATAGCCCGTCAGCACGGTCAGGCGGATGGCCTCGGCATTGGGCACCGGCAGCACGCCCGGCATGCCCAGGCAGATCGGGCAGACGTTGGTGTTCGGATCGGAACCGAAGGCGTTGGCGCAACCGCACCACATCTTCGACTGCGTCTTGAGTTGGACGTGGGTCTCCAGGCCGATGACCGCTTCGTATTCCATGTGCCCGTTGGTATGCCACGGCCCGGCCCGGAGGCCAAACGGAAGTTGAATCGACGGGTTCCTCCCGGGACCCGTGCGCCAATGAAAAGGCGGGGTGAACGAGGATCCGCTCACCCCGCCCTGGATCGACGGCGACCGCCTCAGCCCTTGACCTGCTTGACCTTGGTCCACTTGCGGCTCTTGGCCGAGGCGAGGACCGCGTCCACCACGTAGTCGGTGGCGAGGCCGTCCTTGAAGTCGGGCTTGGCACCCTTGCCGCTCTCCAGGCCGGAGATGAACTCCACCACCTGATGGATGAAGCTGTGCTCGTAGCCCAACTGGAGGCCGGGCACCCACCACTTGCCGGTGTACGGATGGTCGCCGTCCGAGACGTGGATGCTCTTCCATCCGCGCTCGGCGCCGACGTCGCTGTAATCGAACACCTGGAGGCGGTGGAGATCATGCAGGTCCCACTTGAGGCTCATGTTCTCGCCGTTGATCTCGAAGGTGTAGAGGGCCTTGTGGCCACGGGCGTAGCGGGTGGACTCGAAGAGCCCCAGCGATCCGTTGTTGAAGTGGCACAGGAAGGCGCAGGCGTCGTCGATGCCCACCTTCTCGACCTTGCCGGTCAGGGTGTGCTTGCGCTCCTTGATGAAGGTCTCGGTCATGGCGCTGACATCCTTGATGCCACCATTCAACCACATGGCCGTGTCGATGCAGTGGGCCAGCAGGTCGCCGGTCACGCCCGAACCCGCGGCCTTCACATCGAGACGCCACAGCGCGGCCCCGCCCTGCGGCAGCTCGGGATTGATCGTCCAGTCCTGCAGGAAGTTGGCGCGGTAGTGGAACACCTTGCCCAGCTTGCCGGAATCGATCATCTGCTTGGCCAACACCACGGCCGGGCAGCGGCGGTAGTTGTACCAGACCATGTTCGGGACCTTGGCCTTCTCGATGGCCTTGACCATGCCTTCGGCCTGCTTGGAGTTGAGGGCCAGAGGCTTCTCGCAGAGGATCATCTTGCCGGCCTTGGCGGCGGCGATGGCGATCTCGGCGTGGAGGTTGTTCGGGACGGCGATGTCCACCACGTCGATGTCGTCACGGGCGATGAGCTTCTTCCAGTCGGTCTCGATGGACTCGTAGCCCCATCGATCGGCGAATTCCTGGGCCTTGGCCGCGTCGCGCGCGCAGACCGCCTTCAGGACGATCTGGTAACTCGACGGGAAGAAGTGTCCGACCTGAGCGAATGCATTGGAATGGGCACGTCCCATGAAGCCGTAGCCGATGAGACCGATGCGGAGTTGTTTTTTAGCCATAGGTACCCGTGGTTGGGAGAGGGATGAAGACTAAGGGGCGTCCATGATCGCCGGCAATCCCGAGTTGCATCCCGCGGGGTCCAGGATCCCTGGCATCCGGCCCCCGAGTCCGGGGATCCGGTGGATCGATCGGGAGATGGCATCGTCGTCGATTCTCAGGCAACGTTCCCACGTAGATGAACCCGTTGCGCGAACTGAGCCTCAACGACCTCGTCTCGACGACCCAACCCGGCGTCGTTCAGGCCATGGCGCGGGTGGAGGACGATGCGGTCTGGGAAGGCGTCTACCAACAGTTCACGGGCCCGGTAAGGCGGCTGTGCCTGCGAAGCGGACTGTCCCCGACCGAGGCCGAAGATGTGATGCAGGAGGCGTTCGTCCGGCTCCACCAACTGCTCCGCCGGGAGCCGGATCCATCGGCCGTTTTCGGACTTCGCCGGGTCGTGGCCGATCTGGTCCAGCAACTCATCGTCGGACTCCACCGCGACCGCAGGTCGTTCCTCGAGGGTACGCGGGGACTCATGGCCACGGCCCTGCTGGTGTCGCCCCAGCGGGATGGTCGCCACCCTCCGGACAGCGAGGCACCGCTGTGGTCACTCTGCATCGCAAGGGTCCGCGAACAGGTGCGCGCCGATCATTGGCAGATCTTCGAGGCCTACGCCTGGGATGGCCTCAGCAGCGCCGAGGCGGGCAGGCTACTGGGCGTGACGGCCATCGAGGTGAGGGTGGTCCACCACCGGATCGTCAGGCGCATCCAGGCGGAATGGCGCCGACTCCTCTCGGCGGGGAATCTCGAAAGGGAATGATCCCGAACCTCCCGATCCCCACGGTCCCGGGCGGCTACGCTCCGGGGACGGTGCGATCTCTGGGAGCCTCCGGTTGGGGCTGCCATTCCCGCAATCCTTCGGGGCAGGACTGCTTCCTCAAATTCCTGCGGTTCGACTGCGCCGATGCCGCGTCGGCCGCCTTCCGCGCGCGGCAGGACCTTCTGGCTCTCGGGGCGATCGCCGGGCTGATCCGTCTGCGCGCATCCGGGTGGGATTCGGGATCCCTGACGGTCTGGGAGGAACTGGAGCCGGTCGACCACCCCCCCTCGAGACCCGACGATCCTCCGATGCGAGGGGCCGAGACCCTGGCCGATCGCATCCGGTCGGAGGGAGAGTGGTCGACCCATCGGGTGATCGACTTCGGTCGACGCCTCTGTCGGACCCTGGCACGCCTTCATGGGTCGGGCTTCGTCCACGGCGACATCAAGCCGGCCAACTGTCTCTTCGTGGGCGGCGAGCCGATCCTGGCCGATCTGGGTTCCCTCCATCGATCGGATTCGACGATCCCGACCGGCAGCACCCCGGGGTATCGACCCGTGATCGCCGATCAACCCGCGGACCTGGACCTCGTCGCCCTGGGCAAGACACTCTACGAGATCTGGACGGGCCGTAACCGGTACCACTTCCCGTCGCTTCCATCCAGGCTGCTGGAATCCTCCGATTGGCGTCTCCTCGGATGGCGCCTGAACCGGGTGCTGCTCCAGGTGGTGGATCCGCGGCCGTCGAAACGGCCACGATCCGCCGACGAGATGGAGGCGCATCTCGCATGGGCGGCCCGGGGAGGGCGTCGTTGGAGCCGCCGCGACGCCGTAGCCCTCGGGATCGCCGCCGCAGGCATGGGGCTCGGTTTCCATGTCTTGAGGAAACGGCCCGCGTTCGCCGTCCGCTGGGAACGCCTGCCACCCCTGAAGTTCGGATCGGAGACCTGGACGGGCTCGGCCCACTCGGTGGACTGGACCGCCCGCCGGGTGTATTCGCTGGAGACGAACCTCAGGCTGGGCCTCTGCTATCAGGGCTATTCGCTCGAATCATGGGGTCGGGAGGAGCGGTCCTGGAAGCGGTTGCCGGCGGCGGGCCAGTGCGTGCGGGATCCCGGGTCCGGACATCTCTGGGCATCCACCGAATGCACGGGCGAACTGATCCGGGTCGACCCCCGGGATCCGAAGCCGGAGGAGTTGTCGGTCGCACCGTTCGAGCACCTCAACTTCAGCGGTCCCGCCTACTGGAACCCGATCACCCGTCGACCGGGGCGATTCGCCGGCTACGGCGACTTCCGCCTCATCCAAAGACGCTGGGAATGGGATTCCCACACGCGTCTCTGGACGGAGCAGACGCATCGGGATCCGGCCCCATGGCCCCGGAGGTCACCGCTCCTGGTACCCTGCCAGGAACCGGGCCGCCTGTGGTATTTCGGCGGGCGTGGCAACCGTAGCGGCATCCAGGGAGAGGTCGACCATGACCTGCCGAACTTCGACGGCCATTGGAACCAGCTCGACGACCTGTGGCGACTGGACCTGGCCTCCGGTCGATGGACCCGCCACTTCGGGTTCGGTTGTTTCGACGCCGCGAAGGTCGCCGCGCTGGCACCCATGGCTTCCGGCGACCAAATCCTGTTCCTGGAGCGCAGCGTCGAGGGCTCCTGGTCCTCCCCCAAGGTGTTCGTCGGAACCACCCGCCCCACCGGTGAACCCCCGGCTGCGGCGATGAATCTCGGAAAACCTCCCTCTCTCTTCAGGATCTGGATGGCCCTTTCGGAACCCGACCGCGAGGCGGCGCTGGTCTTCGACAACATCGGAGTCTTCCGCGTGACCCTGAAGCGCCTCTGAACCCGAGGGGGACGTCGAGCCGAAGGCTCAAGGTCGGGGCAGCAACACGGCTCGAAAACCCAGGTAATCGCCGCGCAACTCCGGGGTCATCGCCCCTCGGATGGCGGAGCGGGCCCGTCGCGCGCCGTAGATGCGACTGCCACCGCGATAGCAGCGGAAGGTTCCGGCCGACGGCCCGGTGGGATCATGGACCGTGTTCGTCGGGTAGTCGCCATACCAGTCGCGGCACCATTCCCACACGTTGCCATGGAGGTCATGAAGGCCCCAGGCATTGGGTTGACGTGTCTTCACCGGATGGGTCCTGCCGTCGGAGTTGGATTCGATCCACGCGATGTCGCCGAGATTGCCGGCGAAGGCCCCCGTCGTGCCGGCCCGGCACGCGTACTCCCATTGGGCTTCGGTCGGCAGATCCCACTCCCAGCCCTCGGGGATGATGCCGCGGGTCCGGTGCATTTCCGTCAGCCGCCGGCAGTACTCCTGCGCCTCCTTCCAGGCCACCTGGTTGACCGGTTGGTCCGGTGCCTTGCCGTGGCTGGGGTTTCGGCCCATCACGGCCTCCCACTGGGCCTGAGTGCACTCGGTCTCGGCCATGAAGAAGCCCCGGGAAAGGATCACTTCGTGGGGGATCTCGTCCTTGTCGCGGAGCGCCTCGTCCGCGGGGCTGCCCATGACGAAACGCCCGGCCGGAACCCAACGCACGATCCAGCGTTGATCGTTCAGCGTGACCGACACGGCGGTCCCGACCTGCAGGGCCTTCGGATCCTTCCAGGCTTTTTGCGCGGCCACCTCGGTGGCGGGCGTCGCGATGGGCACGGCGCCCTGCGAGGCGGGCGGTGTGTCGGCAAACCCCAGGAGACCGGACACCCCGAAGGCGGCCGCCCGACGCAGAAACCCATGGGCACTTGGCATGAAGTGGAATGGACACCAAGGCCGCGGTGACTTCAATGGCGATCCGGCACAACGGGCCGACGAATGGCGCGCCACCGAGTGCCGCTTTGACGTGGCCTTCGACTCCGGGGACAATTCACGGACGTTTCCATGATTGCCGCCCGCCTGGTCCTCGCCGTTTGCCTTCTGATGCTCCTGCCGGGATCGGGTCTCGCCCAGAGCGGACCCCGGATCGTGGCCGTGGATCCGCCCGCGGGCAGGGTCGAGACCCTCGATCGTATCAGCGTCACCTTCAGCGCCCCGGTCAATGGGGTCCGCGCGGCGGACTTCCTCGTGAACGGGGTTCCGGCCACCTCGGTCTCCAGTTCCGGGACGACCCACCACTTCTTCTTCAAGCAACCACCCTTCGGCATGGCGACCGTCACCTGGGGTCCGTTGCATGCCATCCAAGACCTCGGGCAACCCCCGACCCGCTTCGACGCCTCGGTGGCCGACGCGAACTGGAGCTACGAGTTGGTCGACCCCCGCCCCCCTGAGTTGATCTCCGTGCTGCCGGCACCCGGGGTCGCCCTGAAGCGCCTGTCGGAGGTGCAGGTGGTGTTCCATCGACCGGTCGTGGGGGTCGATGCGGCGGACCTTCGCATGAACGGCGCACCGGCCATCGATCTGGAGGGATTGGGGGCCGGCCCCTATCGATTCCGCTTCAACGCCGCCGCCCCCGGTCGGGTCGAACTGTCGTGGGCGCCCGACGCGGGCATCCGGACCGACGACGCCGCGGCGCTGCCGTTCGCCTCGGAAGGCTGGTGGTATCCGGTGGATCCCAAGGCGCCGGATCGCCGGGTGATCATCCGGGAAATCCTCGCGGAGAACCTGTCGGGCCTGAAGGACGAGGATGCCGACCCCGAGGATTGGATCGAACTGTTCAATGCCGGCGACACCGAGGTGGATCTCGGCGGTTGGAGCCTCGGCGACGATCCCGACCGTCCGGACGGATGGGTTTTCCCCAACCTCGTACTCCCGCCCCTCGGTTCCACCCTGCTCTGGGCCTCGGGCAAGGACCGCACCAACCAACCGTCCAGCCGCTACCTGCACACCGATTTCAAACTCAACGCGAACGGGGGATCCCTGGTGCTCTCCGGTCCGGAGCTGCCCCGCACGGCCGTCGATCGGCTCGACTTCACCCGCCAGGCCCCGAACCACTCCTACGGCCTGAGCGGCCCCGAGTCGAACCGCGTCTTCCGGTATTTCGCCGTGCCGACCCCCGGGAAGGCGAACGGTGCCAGCAGCCTCACCCAGGCCGTGCCCGACCTCCATTTCAGCGTGCCGCGGGGGTACTTCGCCGCTCCCTTTTCACTCTCCATCGCATCGTCCCAGGCCGGGGTCACCATCCGATACACCACCAACGGAAGCATTCCGACCCTGACCAACGGCATCACCTACACCCAGCCCATCCCGATCCAGGCACATCGGGTGATCCGCGCCGCCGGCTTCGCCTCCAACCACATCCCTTCCCGGGTCCAGACCCACACCTACCTGTACAACCTGTCGACCTCGAGGCGATTGCTGCCGGCGATCTCCCTCGTGACCGCCACGAACCACCTCTACGGCCGCAGCGGCATCATGGAGTTCAACCCACGCAACACCCTCAACCACGGCATCGCCTGGGAACGGCCGGTGTCGGTCGAGTGGCTCCGGCCCGAGGACAACGGCGGGTTCCAGGTCGACGCGGGCATCCGGGTGGCCGGGGGCGACTACATCCGGGGGCTGTACGCCTACAACACCACCGCGCTGCCGCAGAGCAAGTACTCCTTCCGCCTGTATTTCCGGGGCGAATACGGGGAGGGCCGCCTGCGCTATCCGGTGTTTCCCGGCACCACCGTCTCCGAATTCGACACGCTGCACCTGCGGGCCGGGATGAACGACCACAGCAACCCGCTCCTGAAGGATGAATTCGTGCGGACGCTCTGCGACCAGGTGGGGATCGTGGCCAGCCACGGCACCTTCGTTCACCTGTTCCTCAACGGCGTCTACCGGGGCATCTACAATCCGGCCGAGCGCGTGAACGAGGATTTTCTGCAGGCCTACCACGGCGGCGGTCCCCTCTGGGACGTCATCGGGGTGGCGAACGTGGCGCTCGGGGGCGACAGCATCGCCTGGACCGCCCTGCGCACCGCCGCGAGGAAGGACCTCACCCAGAGGACCAACTACCTCGACGTGGCCGCCCGGATGGACCTGACGAACTTCATCGACTACCTGCTGCCCCACATCTGGTCCGACAACGACGACTGGCCGCACAACAACACGCGGGCCGCCCGGGAACGGGTGGCGGGTTCCCGGTTCCGATTCTATCCCTGGGACGCGGAGTTCTCGTTCGGTTCGCACTCCGTCACCTACGACACCATCGCCAACACCCTCTCGAGCACATCGCCGCCCTGGGGCACCACCGACTACCAGCAACTCTTCAACGCGCTGAAGCGATCCCCGGAGTTCCGCCTGCTCTTCGCCGACCGGGTCCACCGGGCCTTCTTCAACAACGGTCCCCTGACCGACGAGCGCATCCGCGTCACCTACAATGCCTTGAGGACGCGGTTGGCCTCCTCGATCTCGGGCTACAACGACGTGATCACACCCTGGATCAACGGCCGACGTCAGCACGTGACCAACGCCTTCCAGAAGGCAGGGTTCCTCGCCTCGTCGAATGCGCCGGTGCTCAATGTCTTCGGAGGCCGGGTGGTTGCGGGTACGCGCCTGACCATGACCCGTCGGACCGGCACCATCTGGTACACGACCAACGGGGTCGATCCCCGCGTCCCCTTCACCTCCGAGGTGTCGCCCCAGGCCCGCCGCTATGCCGACGCCCTGTCGATCCAGCCTCCGTTGCGCATCCTCGCCCGAACCCTCAACGGGACGAACTGGAGCGCTCTGGTCTCGGCCGATTTCCAGCCCGCGGCCCAGCCGGTCACGGTGGCGATCTCGGAGATCCAGTACCATCCGATCGGCGGCGAGGCCTATGAATACCTCGAACTGTGGAACTGGGGATCGCTCCCGGTGGACCTCTCGGGTCACCAATTCACCGGCATCGAGTTCCGATTCCCGCTCCCGAGTACGCCGATCCCACCGGGGGGACGGATCGTCTTGGCCAACGGGGCGAAGCCGGAACTCTTCCAACAACGCCACCCGAACGTGGCGGTGGCCGGTTGGTTCGACGGAGCCCTGAACAACGGGGGCGAACGCATCGAACTCAAGGACCCCGCCGGTCGGGGGGTCACCTCGGTGGAGTACGGCGACTCGCCCCGCTGGCCCCGGGCGGCCGACGGCCGGGGAGCCTCGCTGGAGTTCCGCGATCCGCTGCAGGACCCCGACGATCCGGCGGCCTGGAGTGCCAGCATCGCCGGCGGCACCCCGGGAACAACCCCGGCTCCCCTGCCCTCGCCGGTCGTGCGCATCCACGAGGTGATGGCCACCGGAAGCCCCGACTGGGTGGAATTGCACAATCCGGGCGACGCAACGGTGGACCTCGGTGGCTACTCGTTGACCGACAACGACGATCCCGCCCGGTTCGTGATCCCGGCGGGCACGAAGATCGGACCGGGGGGCTTCCGGGTGTTCCAAAACCTCGACCCGGCGACGGGGGTTGCCGATCGGTTGACCTTCCCCCTCGACGCCGACGGCGAGACCCTGGTGCTGATTTCCCCGGCCGGAGAGCGGGTCGACGCGATCCGCTACGGGGCGATGGTGGACGGGTTTTCTCTGGGGCGCGATGGCACCGGCACGTGGGCCTTGTCCAGGCCCACGCCGGGCTCGCCCAACCAACCGCTGCCTCCCACCGATCAGTCCACCGCGCTCACCCTCAATGAACTGCAGGTGCTGCCCTTCCAGGGTTCGCCCTGGATCGAACTGCACAACCCCGACCCCCGACCCGCTGCGGTGATGGGATGGAGCCTGGCGACCTCGAACGCCGTCGCACGCGTGTCGGGACCCGCCTTCGTGGCACCTGGTGGTTTCCTGGTGCTGAGGGCCGATCGGGGCAACGGACCCGAGCACCTCGAACTCGACCTGTCGAACACGGCGGGCCACGTGGCCCTTCAGGATCCGCTGGGAACCGAGGTCCAGCGCGTGACCTACACGCCCCCGGTGCGCGGCGGCACGCTGGCCCGGATCCCGGATGGCACGGGTGCGATCCAAACCCTGGCCGCCATCGGGACCCCGGGGCTCAGCAACCGGGTGACCGCGTGGGGCCAATCCCTTCGGATCACGGCCTTCACCGCGCGATCGACCGCGGACTGGGTCGACCTCGAGAACGTCTCCAAGGAACCCATTCCCCGGAAGGGTCTGCGATGCGTGATCGATCCTCCGGACCTGCCGCCGGTGACGGTCGCCCTCGATGCCGCCACGTCCTGGGGCCCCGGGGAACGGATCCGGGTGCATTGCGGGGGGCCGCCGCCGGTGACCACGGATCCGCTGCGGATGGTCTTCACCGCCACCCCGTTGCCGGATGACGCCGGAAGCCTGCGGATCGAGGACGCCGACGGGCGCGTCCTGGACCGCGTCGACCACGGTCCCCAGGTCCCCCATCGGGTGACCTTCCGCAACGGCGACGTCTGGGCCCTAGCGCTCGAAACGCCCGATCGCCCACCGCCGTTCACACCGGCGCCCCTGGCCGACGGCTCGGCCATCCGCATCAACGAGTGGATGGCCACGGGCGGCAGCGACGCGGAATTCGTGGAACTGCATCATGCGGACCCGCTTCCGGCCGACATTTCGCGATGGGTGCTCACCGATGATCCGAGCGTGCGCGGAGCCACGAACCGTGCGCTGCCCACCCCGAGCTTCATCGGCGGTCGGGGGTTCATCCGATTCCGACTGGAAGGCAGTCCTTCGCAGGCGCCGGGAACCCCTCTGGCCTTCCGCCTCGACGCCCTCGGCGAGACACTCCGGTTGGTGGCGGGGTACGGCGGGGTGATCGACACGGTGGATTACACCGTGCAGGAGGCAGGGGTTTCCGAGGGTTTCTTCCCCGACGGATCGACGAACCGCGCGCGATTCCCGGGTCGCGCGTCGCCCGGTCTTCCCAATGCCTCCCCCGATCCCGATTCGGATGGCGACGGCATCCCGGACCGCTGGGAATCGACCCACGGACTGAGGACCGACCTCGCGTCCGACGCCATGGAGGACCCGGACGGCGATGGCGCCTCGAACCTCGCCGAATACCTGTCGGGCACCGATCCCCGGAACGGGCTCAGTTGCTTCCGACTCACGGTGGTCCACGACGCCATCACCGGGTGGTTCCTGCGCTTCACGGCCGAACCCGGCCGGACCTACCTGCTCCAGGCCTCGGACAGCCTCGGCTCCCCCTGGAAACGGACACAGGAGTTCACCGGTGGGTCGGTCCCGCGGGAGGTGCTGTTCTCGTTGCCCCTGGATGGCGACCAGCGCTGCTACCGCGTGATCATCCCGTGAGGCGAACGCCTCCCAATGCCCTAGGGAGCCCAGTCACGGTCAGGCGAAGATCTCCTCGACCACGCGGCCGTGGACGTCGGTGAGCCGGAAGTCGCGGCCGGCATGGCGGAAGGTCAGATCCTCGTGGTCCAGGCCAAGCAAGGCCAACAACGTGGCATGGAGGTCGTGCACGTGCACCTTCTGGTCGACGCAGTAGAAGCCGTAGTCGTCGGTCACACCGTAACTGAACCCCGGCTTCACGGCGCCGCCGGCCAACCACATCGTGAACGCGTGCGGATGGTGGTCGCGCCCGTCCTCGCCCTGGAGGGTCGGCGTGCGACCGAACTCACCACCCCACATCACCAGCGTCTCGTCCCAGAGGCCCCGGGCCTTGAGGTCCTCGAGCAGCGCGGCGATGGGTCGATCCACCTCGGAGGCGAGCCGGGCGTGGTCGCGGGTGAGATCGGAATGCTGGTCCCAATAGCCATGGGTGGCCTGCACGAAGCGGACGCCGCGCTCGCTGAAGCGTCGCGCCAACAGGCACTGGCGGGCGAAGGATGCGGTCTTGGGATCGTCGAGTCCGTAGAGCCGTCGGGTGGCCGGGGACTCGCGCTCGAGGTCCATGGCCTCGGGGGCCTCCGACTGCATGCGAAAGGCCAGTTCGAAGGCCTCGATCTGGGCCTCCAGCACGGCATCGGCACCCACCGCACCGAGGTGATCCCGGTTCATCTCGCCGAGCAGGTCGAGTTGGGCCCGCTGGGTCCGGGCGTCGCCCTTGGGATCGTGGAGGTAGTGGATGGTGGCCCGATCGACCGGAACGCCGCCGCCGATCGGGGTGCCCTGGTGCACCGCCGGCAGGAAGGCGCTGGACCAGTTGCCGACCCCGCCATGCCCCAGGGTGGGATTGATGGTGATGAATCCCGGGAGATTCCGGTTCTCGGTGCCGAGCCCGTAGGTGATCCACGAGCCCATGCTGGGGCGGACGAAGGTATCGGAACCGGTGTGCAGCTTGAGCAGGGCACCGCCGTGGGCCTCGTTGGTCCCGTGGACCGCTTTCAGGAAGCAGAGGTCGTCGGCCCGCGCACCCACCCGGGGGAACAGGTCGCTGACCATGGCCCCGGACTGGCCGTAGGGCCGGAATTCCCAGGGCGAGCGCCGGAGGTTGGAGGTCTTGGCGAACTGGATGCGCGGTTTGTCGAACGGCAACGGTTTTCCGGAGTCCTTCACCAGTCGCGGCTTCCAGTCGAAGGTGTCCACATGCGACGGCCCGCCGTGCATGAAGAGGAAGATGATCCGTCGCGCCTTGGGCCTCGACCGTGGAGGTCGGGCGGCCAACGGGCTGGCCGGAGCCCCGGCGGAACCGGCGGCGAGGCCCGAGGACATCAATCCCGCCAGCGCCAGATGACCGAAGCCGAGGGCCGAACCGCGGAGGAGGCGCCTCCGGGAGAATCGATGATCACGGGCAGCGTTCATGGGGTTCATTCCCGGTATTGGAATTCGGAACTAGCGAGCAGCACCTGACACCAGGCCGCCCAGCGGCCTGGAGAATCGGGTGCGGCGGCTGCGACCCCGTCGCCCGTCAGAAAGGCCAAGGCCCGGGCGGTTTCGGCGCCGCTGGGCGGACGTCCCAGCACCCGCTCGTAGGCCCGACTCACGCGGTCGGCCACGGTCACCGGATTCCCGGGGGGATCGTCCCGCAGCTCCGAAGCCAGAGCCTGCGACAGGTCCTGGACCCAGGGACTGTTCAGCCAGAAGAGCGCCTGATGGGACACCACCGTGGGCGTGCGTCGTGAGACGCCGGTGCTCGGATTGGCGAAGTCGAAGAGGGTGAGCAGGTCGTAGACCCGGTCACGGACCACCGGCAGGTACACGGTCCGTCGCCGCGATTTTTCGGACACGTCGTCCTGCGGGGTGTACTCGTCGTTCTTCCAAGACACGAGCGTCCCGCCCATCGCACGGTCGAGGCGCCCGGAGACGGCCAGCACTCCATCGCGGATCATCTCGGCCTCGAGGCGCTGCCGGGGGAAATGCCAGAGCCAGCGGTTCTCCGGATCCGACTCGGAGCCCTTCGGGTCGCCCAAGATGCGGCCCGACTGCCGCCAGGTGGCGCTGGTCAGGATCTGCCGGTGGAGCCGCTTGAGATCCCACCCGTGATCCACGAAATCGCGGGCGAGCCAATCGAGCAATTCCGGGTGGGTGGGGCGATCGCCCCGGCGGCCGAAATTGTCGGGGCTGCGGACCAGTCCGTGGCCGAAGTGGGCCTGCCAGACCCGGTTGACGAGCACCCGTGCGGTGAGCGGATGGTCGGGTTGGGTCAGCCAACGGGCCAGTTCCAACCGACCGCTCTGCGTTGCCGGAATGGCGGGCGACCGGGACACGCGGATGACCTCGGGAAAGCCCCGGGGCACGGGATGGGCGGCCAATTGCAGATGGCTGCCGCGGATATGGACCGGCAGGTCGGCGACGGTGCCCTCGTCGACAGCCAAGGCCATCTCCGGAGTGCCGGGGTCGGATCGCTTCAGTGCCTCCCGCTCGGCCTCGATGCGGGCGAGGGATTGTCGGACCGATTCGGGGTAGAGGGGCTTCGGATCCTTCGGCAGGGCCACGGGCTCGTCCTTGCCCGGGGCCGCACCCGCCGGTTCCCGACGCTTCTCCGCCTTCAGTCGCTCCAGCAACGCGGCGTTGGCCGTGCGCACCAACTCGTCGTGCTCCTTCTGGATCCGCGCGAGTTCCTTCTTGTGGGCTTCGATGACGGCCATGCGCTCGGCAGCGGAGATCGGGCGCTCGTTGAACTTCGAGACGAACGCCAGGTTCTCCATGGTCTTCGTGCTGCGGAAGATCCCGGCCAGGGCGTAGTAGTCGCGGGCGCTGACCGGGTCGAACTTGTGGTCATGGCACCGGGCGCATTGGAGGGTGAGCCCGAGGAAGGCGCGGCCCACCACGTCGATCTGCTCGTCGACCAGATCCATCACCAGCTTCGGCTTGTCCTGCTCGGCCAGCATCTTCGG
>JBEGWF010000047.1:0-5730 GCA_041177965.1 Verrucomicrobiota bacterium
ACGCGCTGTGCCAGATCGGGCCGGCGGCCAAGGCCGCGGTGCCCGAACTCAAGAATCTCATGAATGACGCCGACCCGAGCACGGCCACCACCGCGATCAACGCCCTGAACGCGATCGACCCCGCCGCAGCCGAAGGCATCAAGGTGCTGAACGTCACCCAGTGAGATGGGGCGGCCGGAACCGGTGAGATCGTCACCGGGAATTCACCGGATCGAACACCGGTGGCGTCGTTCCTGCTCCAAGGTTGAGAAACCCGCCACCGATCTGCACCTCCGGGCGAGGCGGCACCCGGGACACCGAAACATGAACCACCCATCCGCGTTTCGATTTGCAGCCCGCCTCCTTCTTGGAATCGGCATGCTCCTGGCCCCCTGCGTGATTCCGACGCTGCTGGGCGCCAATCCCACGCAGTCGCTTCGCGCCAAGGCCTTTCCGGAGCCCGATTCCGATGGAGACGGCCTCAGCGACGTGCTGGAACTGCGCTTCGGCAGCGATCCGTTCGTCGCCGACACCGACGGGGACGGAGCCAACGACCTCGCGGAGTTCACGGCCAACACTCTGCCCCGGGACAAGACCAGCGTCCCGCTTTTCCAGACCGCCGACCGGGATCGCCAATTGCTCAGCGGCGACCTGCTCCGCCTGCGACCGGTGTCCATCAAACCCCTCTCGCTCAAGACCAACATCACCATCGTCACCAACGACCCTCCTCCCGATGGCGGCGACCCGACCTACACCACCAACCGGGAGATCATCACCAATTACACCACCTACCAGTGGTTCCGGGACGGCCGATCGCTGACCGGGCAAACCAATCTGAACCTGGTGCTCTTCGGCGTGGAGCGCCCCGATTCCGGCCGCTACACGTTGGAGGCCCGATTGGAGGCCGCTATCCAGCGGGAACCCAAGGGTAGCCGGATCGATGTGCTCGGCGTCCGACCGGTGCGGGAATTCCCCCGGCAGGCGGGCGATCTGGTGGCATGGGGACGCGAGGTCGGCCCGAATCCCCCGAGGCTGACCGACGTCGTCGCGGTCGCCCGAGGCTTCGTTCATGGATATGCTCTCGATGCAAACGGAAGACTGACCGGTTGGGGCACCAACACCCTGGGCCAACTCGGCACCCCCAACGGGTTGTCGCCGGTGCAGCAGGTTTCGGCCGGGGCCTTCCATACGTTGGCCCTGCTGACCAACGGCACCGCGCGGGCCTGGGGTGACAACCGTTTCGGACAGTCGACCATCCCGGCCTCCGTGACCGGGGCCGTGGCCGTTGCCGCAGGTCACTTCCACTCGGTCGCTCTCCTGTCCGACGGGACGGTCGCCTGCTGGGGCGACAATGGCGCACTGCAGTCGGCGGTGCCGGCGGGACTGTCCGGGGTGGTGGCCATCGCGGCCGGAGCGCGGCATACCGTGGCCCTGAAAGCCGACGGAACCCTGGTGTGTTGGGGCTCCAACGATCGGGGACAGGCCGCCGTTCCGGCTGGAATCTCCCGCATCGCACGGATCGCCGCCGGTGACCACCACACGCTGGCGCTCTCGCGGGAAGGCGTCGTCTTGGCTTGGGGCGACACGGCCCAGAAGCAGGTCCCGGTGCCGCCCAAGATGCCGCCGGCCATCGCCATCGGCGCGGGAGCCGGCTACTCGCTGGCCCTGACGGCGGCGGGCAACGCGGTGGGCTGGGGCACACCGTCGGTGGTCGGCCAGTCATCCGCCCAGACCAACCTCTTCGCCCTGAGTGCCGGGTTCCAAGCCGCGGCCGGCATCCGCGCCCGGACCGATGGCGACCAGGACGGTGTCGATGATCCGACCGAGGCGGCCCTGGGGCTGAGTTCGATCGTGCCCGACACCGATCAGGACGGGCTGGAAGACGGCATCGAACTCCGCATGAACCTCGACCCCCGGTCACCGGATTCCGATCAGGACGGCATCGGCGACCTGGCCGAAATCACCCAAAGCACCGACGCCGATGGCGACGGCGTGACCGACACCGAGGAACTGCGGCGCGGACTCAACCCGCTCGATCCCGACACCGACGCCGACGGTTCCCCGGACGGGGCGGAGTTGACGGCGGGCACCGACCCCGCCTCCGCCGACAGCCATCCGGTCTTCGAGTTGCTGGATCGGGACCGTCAGGTCGTCGCCGGGGACAGGCTTGTCCTGCGCGCGATCGCGTTCGCTCCGGCCGCCGCCTCGCCGCCCCCGGCGACCAACCCGGTGGTGACGCCGACCACCCCGCCGGTGGATTCCGGAACGGATGATGGGACGAATGCCGGGACCGATCCTGGAACCTCCGGCGGTACCTCCACGAACGCCCCACCCGCCCCGGCGATCGTCCAGCGGCCCACCTTCCAGTGGTTCAAGGACGGGAAGGCCGTGGCTGGACAGACCAACCTGAGCCTCGTCGTGCACGGGGTGCTTCCCGAAGAGGCCGGACTCTACCGCCTCGAGGCGTATCTCGGCGGCACGGACCCGATCCAGAGCAGCCGCTCGCTGAGGGTGGACGTTCTCCGATTCAGCCGTCCGGCGACACGGGAGCGCCTCGTGGGCACGGTGATCGCCTGGGGTGACGACACCTTCGGCCAGACCACGTTGCCGGGCGGCATCGGCCCCGTGTCGGCGGTGGCCGCCGGCTTCGCGCATTCCCTGGCGCTTCGCACCAACGGAACCGTGGTGGCCTGGGGATCCGATTCCCGGGGACAGGCTCGAGTCCCCACGGACCTGACCGGGATCGTGGCCATCGCAGCCGGAGCCGCCCACTCGGTCGCCCTGACCACCGAAGGCCGCGTCCTCTGCTGGGGCGACAACACCAGGGGACAGTCTTCGGTGCCGACCGGGCTGACCAACGCCGTGGCCATCGCCGCAGGGGACCTGCACACGCTGGCTTTGGATGGCAACGGCAAGGTCTGGGCCTGGGGCGACTCGACCGCGGGACAGACCAACCTGCAGGGCCGGACCGCCACGCGGATCCTGGCCGGAGCCATGGCCTCGGGTTGGATCAACGCCTCCGGGCAGTTCCGCACGGTGGGAACCCCCGGCCTGACCAACCTCACGGGAGTGGTCGGGTTCGCCTCACGCAATGACCTGTCCCTGCTGCTCCATCGCAACGGCGCGGTGTCGACGCCGGGCGGCTCGTCAGGACCTCCTCCGGTCGAGGCTTCGCCCGCGCTGGCCATCGGAACGACGACCTCGGTGGGAGCGTCGGTCACCGCGGACGGTTCGGTCGTCGTCTGGGGCGACACCCACGCCCCGGCCTGGCGGGTACCCCTCGGGCTCGAACGTATCGTCGACCTGGCCGCGGGCTCACGGCACCTGGTGGCACTGCAACGGCTCCCCGATGCCGACACCGATGGATTGGCCGACCCGATGGAGGTGGCAGGAGGAACCGATCCCACCCTGCCGGACTCCGACTCCGATGGATTGGAGGACGGCATCGAGATGCGTCTGGGTTCCAACCCTGGCCTTCGGGACACCGATGGGGATGGCCTGGAGGACCGGACGGAACTCGCCAACGGATTCGATCCGACCTTGGCCAAGGAACGTCCCGACGGTTGGCTGGGCCTCGAGCCCTGGGTGGCGATCAAGAGCTTCACCGTCGGCGGAGAGGGTTATCGCCTGCAGGGATCGGCAGACGGATCGGTCTGGGAAGACCTGGGGGAACCTCGCCGGGAGAGCGGCGGCTGGTCCCGTCGGTTCACCAACGCGCTGCCCACGCGGGCCTTCTACCGCCTGCTGGGACCCGATCGCGGAAACAGCGATCCGGGCGCCACCGAGGGCAGCATCATCGCCTGGGGGGATTCTCGACTTGGGCGGACCTCCGTGCCGCAGGGACTGGGCGGACTGGGTCAGATCAGCGCGGGCACCTGGCATACGCTGGCGCTGCGGACCAACGGCACCGTGGTCGCCTGGGGGGATTCGACCGACGGCAAGACAGCGATCCCGCAAGGCTTGACCCAGGTGGTCGCCGTCGCGGCCGGTGGCAACCACTCGTTGGCTCTCGATGCGGCGGGTGCCGTCACCGGCTGGGGACGCGACACCTACGGGCAGGCGACACCACCGCGATTCCCGGCTCCGGTGACCGCGATCGCCGCCGGTGGTGATTACAGCCTGGCCCTGTTGGCCGATGGCACGGTCCGGGCCTGGGGCACCAACTACCACGGGCAACTGAACGTACCCGACGGATTGCGGAACATCCGCGCCATCGCCGCAGGCTGGAGCCACGCCGTCGCACTCAAAGACGATGGCACCGTGGTCTGCTGGGGCGACGATCGCGGGGGCCAATGCCAGGTGCCATCGAGCCTGAGGAACGTCGTCGGCATCACGGCCGGTGATGCCCACACGGTGGCGCTGCGGGCCGACGGCACCGTGGTCGCCTGGGGAGCCGACGGGGACGGACAATTGAGGGTCCCCGCCGGACTCGATCGGGTGACCCGCATCCAGGCGGGCTACAATCACACGGTGGCGCTCCGCGATTCGGGGGAGCTCGTTTCGTGGGGCGGTGATTCCGGCGGTTCCCTGAAGGTCCCCGAGTCTGCCACTGAAGTCCTGCTCGTTGGTGCGGGCGGATTCCACACCGTGGCCGCCGTGCGACCCCGCGACACCGACAGCGACGGATTGGACGACCGCTACGAGTCGGCCATCGGCACCTCGCCCGACGCCGCCGACACCGACGGTGACGGACTGCCGGACGCCCAGGAACTCCGCTTTGGTTCCAATCCGCGGGTACCCACCGAGGCCCCGGATGGCGCGGTGTTCCTCGCCCCGGCTCTGCGCATCCGTCGTTTCACACTGGGTGGCAAGACCTACCGGATCGAGACCTCCACCGACCTTGCCACCTGGACCCACCTCGCGGACCCGATTCGCGGCATCAGTGGCTTCAGCGAGTTGCTCCTGGAGATCCCCGAGGAGACCCGGTTCTACCGGCTGATCAGCCCTTGAATCCGGATCTCATCGCCCGCGCAGACCGACTGGAGTTTCGGATTCAACCGCCCCGAGGACAAGGGACAGGCTGCAGGGGCAGGCTGCAAGGCTTCGGGGGACAGGCTGCAGGATGCGGATCCACGAGTCCCGGACAGTCTGCCGATCGATCGTACGATCACCCCTCTCCGATAGACGTGCCCACGGCTGCACCGTGGCGTAGGTCCGCGCCGCATCGTGGAAGACCCTCGGGCTGAACCCGTGGGTGTCGGCGGTCTGTGATCCGGACACCGACGAAGATCACGACGCGGAAGACACGGGCGATGAAAGGGTCGTTCGAGGAGCCCTGACACTCCGACTGCGGAGCGCTTCCCCTCCATCGCCACCGCCGAAACCACACTCCCGGGCACCACCACAACCCCGCCGTGCAGCAACGGTGGACTGATCGCGGTCTCTCGAATCCCAACCTTGAAATCAGGCAATGCACACCCTCAAGGCAGAGGGACAGGCTCCAAAACGAAGAGGGACAGGTTCCATGGCAAGGCCCAGCCGGAGCCAACAAGTCGGGGACAGGCTCCTCATCTCATCGAAAGAAAAGGGATCAATCACCCTTCGATAACGTTATTTTATTGAGACTCGCATAATAGGGTGTCATTCAGGCCATAAAGTAGACTGCTTGTAGCAGGCCACGATTATCGATGGACGACGACGCATCCGACGGAGCGCTGCTGTCGCAGCGAAACTGAGCTCCCAGGCTTGAGTGGCGATCAGGTTGCCAATCTGGTGCTGCTTGAGATTGCCCCACATGTATTCCACCGGATT
>JBEGWF010000048.1:0-4358 GCA_041177965.1 Verrucomicrobiota bacterium
GCGATCTTCGCCGACACCATGTCGGTGGACGCCTACTTCTACGCCAACCTCACCGACGTGGCCAAGGGCTCGGGTCGGTTCCTCTTCCTGTTCGACCTGCCGGGTCAACCCGCCCGCAGCAAGGGCGGCATCAGCCTGTACGGCATGCTGGACTTCGGCCTCACCGACGACGCCGGAAACCGGCTGACCTCGGAGATGATCGAGTCGCGGTACTATGTCACCCGCACGAACACGCAGACCTTCACCGCGGGCGCCAACACCACCTCGATGTCGCTCAACTACACGGTCTTGAAAGGCACGACGACGACGGTGACCGTCGGAGGGACCGCGTTGGGGGCCGACTCGTTCACGGTGGCGGGCAATACGTTGACGCTGAAGACGGCACCCACCCAGGGACAGGCCGTGCTGGTGACGTATTCGTACCGCGCCCAGTACGTCGATCCGGTGACGGGTGAGCCGGGTGTCAATCCGGCGTCCACCGTTCCCGCGCCGACCGGATTCCAGGTGATCATCGCCGGCGGCGTCCGGGCCGACCTGTTCGACAACACCCTGTGGGCGCAGTTGGACGGCCAGGCCACGTTGACGTTCACGCCGACCGAGTTCCGGTTGGATGTGTCGGCCAAGCTCGAAGTGGCCGTGCTCGGCGTCATCGGCACCGCCGCGGGCAAGCTGGTCATCAAGCATGGCGACGGCTTCGAGATGTATGGCGCACTGCGCATCCAGACCGGCGACGGATTGAAGAAGCTCGAGCAATACGGACTCGTGCTGCAGGGCGGACTGACGCTGACCATCAACACCACCGGGACGGACAAGAACATCGATCTGCGCCTGGCCGCGACCAAGCAGTTGACCACCACCGACACCTTCGACCTGACCGCCGGAGATTTCGACACCCTGTATCTGACGCACACGCCCAAGGCGGCCGGCGCTCTCACAGTGAAGCAGGACGGTCAGTTGCTGGTGGAATCCACCGATGGCGGCAAGACGGGTGACTACGTGCTCGACCGGTACAACGCCACTGTCCGGCTCTCCAAGTCCATCACCGCCGACACCAAGGTGGAGGTCCAGTACGCCTCCCACGACTATCTGGATGTGCATCAGGTGGCGCGGGCCAAGAGCTTCACCTTCGTGATCTCGGCGGTCGGTGCCTTCAAGGTGGGTGGCACGGAGATCTTCCGCCTGGCGGCGAGCTTCGCTATCAGCATCGATTCGCAGGGCTTCACCCTCATCGCCTCGGGCCGGCTGACCATCGGGCCGCGCAGCTCACCGTTGTTGTCGCTGAGTGTGACCGCGTTGATCTATCTGGGCGTCAAGGACGGCCAGTTCGGCTTCGCCGCGAGTTTCACCGGCAACCTGACCGCGGGCATCACCGGTTTGAAACTGGAGGTCGAGGCGTTGGTCCAGATCAACACCTTCGGCAAGGACATCGTTTTCACGATCCCTCAGACAAACCCCGCCTTCGAGACGATGCGCGACGAGAAGGGGCAGGTCATGGAGGAATCCCGGACCGAGAACGTGCCGGCCTTCAACGCCGATGGCAGTCCGAAGTTGGATGCCGATGGCAACCGCCTGACCAACCCGACCACGGTGCGGACGGTGACCATCAAGGGGGCGGCGAAGAACATCGACGGCACCTATCAACCGGCTGGTTGGTACATCCTGATCCGCGCCTCCGGCAAGTTGACCATCGCCGGCGGCTTCGAGGTCGAGGCCAACATGTTCTTCTTGATCGCCGACAAGAAGTTCACGTTGAGCATCAACGGTTACATGACCTTGGGACCGATCGGCAAGGTGCAGGTCAATGCCTACGTCGACATTTCCAGCGCGGGCATGGTGGGTGCCTTCCGGCTCGAGGTCGCTTCGGGCGAAGCCCTGGGCAAGTCCATCGGGCTGGAGATCAGTGCCAAGCTCCGCATGGAGTTGAACACGACCTCGGAGGTCAAGACGGTGAAACTGGATGAAAAGACCACGCTCACTCTGAATCCCGGCGTGCTGGTGCGGGTCGAGGGCACGATCATCTTCGCCGGTGTGCTCGAGGCCGAAGTGTGGGTGCAGATTTCTTACGACAGCCTCAAGGGAGCCTTCCGCATGGAGGGTCGCGCCCGGGCGAATCTGGTGGGTATCGCCAAGGTGGACATCCAGATCGGCGTGGAGATCAGCAGCGAGGGCATTGCGCTGGGCGCCTCCATCGAGGTGGAAGCCAACTTGGTGGAGATCATCAAGGTGAAGGCCAAGGGCCAGCTCTACATCAACACGATGAACCGTGATGTGGAGCTGGCAGGTCGGAAGATCCAAGCCAAGTCGGTGTATCTCTCGCTGGAGGGTGAGGCGAGCATCGTCGAGATCCTCAAATTCAACATCAAGATCACCGCTCAGGTGGGCGGCAAGTTCATCCGGCCCAAGAGCTCGGTGCCTTCCCATGTGCCGTTGAGCGTCCAACTGGGTCGGGGTGAGTGGGCCTTCAGTTTCGAAGCCAGCACGACGCTCTTTGGCATCGCCACGGTGAGTTTGGCCGGTTGGGTGCAGTCCAACGGCTCCTATGGCATCGATATCCGTGGCTCCATCAAGTTCGGCGGCACGTTCTTCGGCTTCCAGGCTTCGATGTCGGCGAGGCTGTATTACATCTTCGAACTTGAGGAATTGGGCTTCTCGGCGTCCTTGAAGGGCAAAGTGTACCTGATGGGTATCGGCATCGGTCTCGGAGCCGAGGTTTCCTACAATTCGACCGACGGCCGCGTGATGTTGTACGCCGAGGCGGAGTTGGACTTCTTCTTCTTCTCCATCTTCGTTTCGAAGACCTGGAAGATCGGTTACATCTCACCGCGCCCTCGCCCGTATTGGTTGGCCACCTCCACCGATGGCCGCATTCTGGTGGATGAGAGCAGTGTCGCCGACGATGGTGGGGTTCTGAACCTGACGATCGAGGATGGTAAGACGCGCGTCTATGAAGAGGATGACACGGATCCCATCTACTCGGTGAACCATGTCAGCACTCAGGCCGACGGGTCCCAGACCGTGATGGTGATCTACAATGGTCGCGTGAAGACCTACAAGGGTGTTCGCAAGATCGTGATGAATTCGTCGGATACCCTGGCCCTGGACAACCCGGCCCGCGGACGTGTGGTGAACTCCACCGTGTATGTGGGTGAAGGCATCACCTCGGAGCTCGTGTTCGATGGCGGATCGGGCAAGGACAGCTTCTATCTCGATGGCGGCAGCACGACCGCTGTGAACACCGTCAAGGGCGGATCGGGCGACGACCTGATCGTGGTTGGCGGTAACCAGACCGGCCGGCGGTTCCGCATCGAGGGCGGTGAGGGTGTCAATCGCTTGGAGGGTGGGGCGGCTGATGATGAGATCATCGGTGGCTCCGGAGTGAACTTCATCATCGGCAACGGCGGGTCTGACGTCATTCGCACCAACGGTGGGGTGAACTACATCCTCGGCGATGAAGGCTCGATGAGCGTGCCTCCGGGATATTTCTTCGCGCCGAGGATCTCGACCAGCGGCACGACCGGTGGAAACGACACGATCTACGCGTCCACAGGAACCAACTACATCTTGGGTGGCCTCGGCAACGACACCATCCATGCCGGCGGGGCCAACACGGTGGTGGGCGACGAGGGAACTCTCTGGTTCTCCAAGTCCGGCAAGCTGGAGCGCGTCTCGAGCAATCCTTCCCGGAGTGATTTATTCACGGGCACCGGCTTCCAGAGCACTTGGACGCTCTCCGGAACCCCGTTGAGTGCGCCGGTCACGGTGAGCGTGGCAGGCAAGGCGCTGGAGAGCTCGGAATTCGTGGTCACGGGCAATACGCTGGTGCTCGGCACGGCCGCCGCTTCGGGAACGCCGGTGACCGTCACCTATGCCATCGCCAATTCCGGAACTGGCGGCAACGACACCATGGTGGCCTCCACCGCGGTGGTCGGGGTGCCGATGGCGCTGATTGGTGGTCCGGGCAACGACACGCTGATCGGTGGCAGCAAGAGCGACAGCCTGATCGGTGATGATGGCGAAATCGTCCTCAACGCCGCTCAGGGCGTGATCGCCGTGGAGAGCTTGGCCGGTTCCGGCAACGATGTGCTCATCGGCAATGGCGGCAACGACCGCATGATCGGTGGTTCCGGCAACGACACTCTGACGGCGTCGACCGGCAAGGATGTGCTCATCGGCGATTACGGACGTGTCCGTTTCGATGATCTGGGCGGCGTCATCGGCGTCGAAGGGCCGTCTGGCGCTGGTGCCGACACCATCACGGGCGTGGCGGGCAACGACCTGATCATCGCCGGCGGCGGCGGCGACACGGTCTCGGCCTCGGGTGACCGTACCGTGGTGATCGGTGATGCCGGTGAGATCCG
>JBEGWF010000049.1:0-3608 GCA_041177965.1 Verrucomicrobiota bacterium
CGGGGACGCCGAGGCCAATCGCCTGCTGGCTCGTCCGTACCGCAATCCCTGGGTGCATCCGACGGCGGCCGCGGTGTGAACCGGAGCAACAGGACCCCGGGGTCTGTTCACCGGGCTCGGCGGGGCGCCCGCTGAAGGGTGGGTTTGAGCCCGTTTCTCGACTCACCCGGATTTGCAACAATGCCGACCAAAAACAGTTTAGTTTTTTTTCGTAAAAAGTCTCGTTTTTGCCTCCCCGCGGCGGCAGGTTTCAAACAAGTGACCAGTCAGACAGTTCCATCCGCTCCCGGTGCGGGCGTTCGTCGCACCCAGATCTTCACCTTGGTGGCCATTCTGGTGCCTTGGATCGGTTTCATCGCGGCCGCAGTCCTCGCTTGGAACAAGATCCTCCGACCGCTGGACGTCGTCCTGTTCGTGATCATGTACCTGATCGCGGGCTTCGGCGTGACCGGGGGGTATCATCGGCTCTTCACCCACCGCAGCTTCACCTGTCCGGGATTCATCCGCGCGCTGTTCGGCATCGCGGGATCCATGGCCGTGCAGGGTCCGCTCTTCTTCTGGGTGGCCACCCATCGTCGGCATCATCAGCACAGCGATGTCCAGGGGGACCCACACTCGCCGCACGAACACGGTGAGGGCATGAAGGGGCTGATGCTGGGGTTCTGGCACGCCCACATGGGCTGGATGTTCCGCGGTGCCGACGCCATGGCGGTCCGCAGCCTTCCCGACCTCTCCCGAGACAAGGTGGCCCGCGTGGTGCACCGGGGCTTCGTGTGGTGGGCGCTCACCGGACTGGTCCTGCCGGGCATCCTGGGCGGGCTCATCACCCAGACTTGGTTGGGTGCGCTGACCGGCTTCCTCTGGGGCGGCTTGGCCCGGGTGTTCATGGGGCACCATGCCACCTGGAGCGTGAATTCGATCTGCCACCTGTGGGGCACCCGTCCGTTCAAGACCCGCGACGAGAGCCGCAACAATGCCGCCGTGGCCGTGGTCTCCTTGGGCGAGGGTTGGCACAACAATCACCACGCCCACCCGCAATCGGCCCGGCATGGTCTCCGCTGGTATCAGCTCGACCTGACCTGGATCCTGATCCGGACGCTGAAGTTTCTGGGCCTCGCCTCGAACCTGCAGTTGGTTCACTGACAGGTTCTCCGGGGCCGCGCTCCGTCCCCGACGGCATTCCCAGGCTCTTCCAAACATAAACACGACAGGGTCTGCTCCGGGTGATGCCGGGCAGACCCTGATGTGTTTTCCGGGCTTCAGGCCTTCTTGTAGAAGGGCTTCTTGACCACTTCGGCGGCGAAGCGTTTGCCGCGGATCTCGACCTGCAGGGCGGTGCCCGGTGCGGCGTACGCCGGCGGGACATACGCCAGGCCGATGCCCGCATTCAGCGTGGGGCTCTGGGTGCCGCTGACCACGGTGCCGACGGTCGCATCGCCCACCACCACCGGGTAGCCGGGGCGGGGCGGGGCCGATTTCTCGGTCATCCGGAAGGCGACGCACTTCTTGGAGGGCCCGTCTTCCTTCTGTTTCAGCAGGGCCGAACGGCCCACGAAATCGCCCTTGTTCCAGGCGATGAAGAAGCCCAGTCCGGCCTCGACGGGGGAGGTCTGTTCGTCGAGTTCGTGGCCGTAGAGCGGGTAGCAAACCTCGGTGCGCAGGGTGTCGCGGGCCCCGAGTCCGCAGGGGCGGATCCCCACCGAGGCTCCGGCCGTGAGGGTGTCGTTCCACAGTGCTTCGAGCAGGGCGTTGGGGGCCACGACTTCGAATCCATCCTCGCCGGTGTAGCCGGTGCGGGCCACCCAGACGGCCTGACCGGCGCGATCCCATCGGCCGATCTGGTTCTTCTTGAGCGTCGAGGCGGCGATGCCCGCCGCGCCGGCCAGGGAGTTGCCCGGGAACAGGGCGTCGATGAATTCGGCCACCCGATGGCCTTGTATGGCGATGGCCCCGGTGGTGGCCGAGGCGTGGTCCATGCGGACTCCGGCCCGGTTCGGAAAGGCGTTCCAGCGCGCCTCCAGCCAGGCGATGTCGGCATCGATGCGGCCCGCGTTGATGACCAGCAGGTAGGTTTCGTCAGCGATCCGGTAGGCGTAGAGGTCGTCGACCGTGCCCCCGGTCTCGAGGCACAGGTGGGTGTACTGGCCGAGGCCGACATCGAGTTTGCCCAGGTCGTTGGTGAGCAATCCGTTGAGGAAGGCCAAGGCCTGCGGCCCCTCGAACCAGACCTCGCCCATGTGGCTGATGTCGAAGACTCCGGCGGCCCGACGCACGGCATGGTGTTCGTCGACGATCGAGGTGTATTGGACGGGCATTTCCCAGCCCCCGAACTCGATGAGCTTGCCGCCGAGTTGCTGGTGTGCTGCGAAGAGGGGGGTGCGTTTCAGGGACATGGATGGGAGAGCGGTTCCAGACGGCCCCGGAACGATCCATTCCGAGGCCCCGTCGGAACTCCGTTCAGGATGGGCCTGAAATCCCCGGAATCCAACCCCCTGTTTTCGGCGGCCGCCCGGTCCGGTCTCCTCAGGCGACCACCGAGCGGACGACGTCGCCGGCCACATCGGTCAGACGGAAGTTGCGCCCGTTGCTGAAGAAGGTCAGCCGCTCATGGTCGAGCCCCATGAGGTGCAGGATGGTGGCGTGGAGATCGTTGACGCTTACCTTGTCGACCGCGGCCTTGTGCCCGAAAGGATCGGTGGCGCCGTGGTGCACGCCTCCCTTGGCCCCGCCGCCGGCCAGCCAGTAGGTGAAGGCGTGGGGATTGTGATCGCGCCCGGGATTGCCGCCCTTCTGGGAGACGGGCAGGCGACCGAACTCGCCGCCCCAGATCACCAGGGTTTCGTCGAGGAGGCCCCGTTGCTCGAGGTCGGCCAGGAGGCCGGCGATGGGTTGATCGGTCTCGCGGGCGAAGCCCCGGTGGTTCCCCACGATGTCTTCGTGACCATCCCAGCTGCGCTGGTTGTCCATGCCGCCCGAATAGATCTGAACGAAGCGGACCCCACGCTCGACCATGCGGCGGGCCATGAGGCACTGGGCGGCGAAGTGCTTGCAGTGCGGCTGGTCGAGGCCGTAGAGGCGCTTCAGGTGCTCCGGTTCCCGATCCACGTCGAAGGCCTCGGGAGCGGCCGTCTGCATGCGGTAGGCCAGTTCGAAGCTCTCGATGCGCGCGCCCAGGTCGCTCTCCGACCCGGCCTGGGCCAAGTGGTGCTGGTTCAGGGACCGCATCAGGTCCAGTTGGGCTCTCTGGGCCTCGGCGTCCATGCCGGAGGGCCGGTGCAGGTTGTCGATGGGGTCGCCCTTGGGGCGCAGCCAGGTTCCCTGGTACACGCTGGGCAGGAATCCCGCGCCCCAGTTGCTGGCCTGTCCCTTGGGCAGTCCCCGGTCGAGCGGGTCGCTCATCACCACGAACGAAGGCAGGTCGCGGCTCTCACTGCCCAGGCCGTAGGTCATCCACGAGCCCACGCAGGGGAATCCCATGCGCGTCGAACCCGTGTTGATCATGAACAGCGCCGGGCTGTGGTTGTTCGACTCGGTGTGGCAGGAGTGCAGGAAGGCCATCTTGTCGACCTGCCGGGACAGGTGCGGGAAGAGGTCGCTGACCCAGGTGC
>JBEGWF010000050.1:0-86458 GCA_041177965.1 Verrucomicrobiota bacterium
GGAACCTCGGGGCGAGGATGCCGAGGGCGTGTGCCGCCTGTTGGGTCGTCGCCTCGCCGAATGGACGGCCGTCCATGTCCATGGTCGCCGGGAGTTGCATCCGTTGAGGAATCCGGATCGCCGACCGCCGGAATGAGACCGAAGCGCGTGACTTCCACGCGGGCGATCCGTCGACGCCCCTCCAGGGTCCGGCAGATTGCGCTTGATGCCCCCTCCGGGGACCCGCAGAAACAACCGGCCAAGGGCCGCCGAAGCGGCGGTCCCATGGCGAACCCGATCATGTCGAATCCCTTTGTGCGCGGACTGCGGACGGTGCTTTTGGCGGCGGCCTTGTTGCCGATGGCGGAAACCACCGTCCGGGCGGCTGCAACGCAGCAGGAGGCGGCGGCCCGGTTGCCGGTCATCGTCCGACAACCGATCAGTCAGGGCGCCTACGCCGGTGATACGGTCACCCTTTCGGTGGAGGCCCTGCCGCCCGCCGCCGAGCCGAACATTCCGTTGAGCTACCAATGGCTGGCGGGCACCAACCGGACGCCGATCGCCGCCGGTGCCTACAACTCGACCAACGCCACACTGTCACGCCTCGTGCTGACCAATGTGGCCACGGGCTACAGCGGCCCCTTCCGGGTCGCGGTCACCGCGGGCACCAACACCGTGCTGAGCGAGCCCGCCCGGCTTTCCGTGGCGGTGGGTATCCCCTCGAACCTTCGGCTGGGCACGGTGTCGTTGAGCACCAATGCCGGTGCCCAGCCCTCCCGTCGGTACTCGTTCCCCGTCATCCTCTCGGTGATGGGGCCTGATCGAGGGGTCGGCGTCACGTGGACCTTCAACCCCGAGGTGGTCCTCGGCATGGATTTCATCGCCGCATCGGAGGCTCCGACCAACACCGTGGTGCGGACGGCCGCGGCTCCCGGCCGGTTCTCGTTCATCTACACGCTGCCTCCGGATGCCTCGGTCGCATTCTCGGCGAATCAGCAGATCGGCCAGCTCGTGCTCACCACGGGACTCGATCGCGATCCCGCGCAGGCCCTCGCTTCCGCGCAGTGGACGCCTGTCGATGACGCGTTGTCCACCTGGTCGACCAACACCGCCTCCGCTCGTCCCATCCCGTCGCTGGCGGTCGGAAGCGATCGTGCCTTGGGCACGAATCTGGCCGATCTGGTCACCTTCCCGTTGAACATGCTCATGACGCCTCAGGTCATCCCCACCGGCGGGCTGTCCCTGAATCGTCAGACCGGATACTTCGAGCAATCGGCCCGGGTGGTGAACCTCCGTCCGGATGCGCTGGCCGACGTCCTGCTGATCGTCACCGGCCTGACCAACGACACCCGAGGGGTGCCGGTGTCACTGGCCAGTTCCGTGGGTCCGGTCGGCACCCCGCCCAATCCTTCGGTGTTCATGGGTCCCATGGAGGCGTTTTCCGTACGCCCGTTGACCTTCGAGTACTACGTGTCCGATGGCATGCCCTCGAGCATCGGCAACCCTGGATATGTCACGGAGTTCGCCCTGAACAGCGGCATCCAGACTCCGGTCGGTCGCCGCAGCCTCGTGCCGGTGACCTACAAGCCCGTGCTGACCGGAGGGGTGCTGCTGGAGTTCCCGACGCTCACGAATTTCAGCTACTACATCCGGTATTCGGACTCGTTGAGCGACTTCAGCGCTCAGGACAACACCAACTCGGTGATCCGCACCGCGCGTCCCGCCATCCTGGGCAACGGACGGAAGGTCCAATGGCTCGACAACGGACTGCCCCGCACCGAAAGCACCCCGACCAACCGCTTCTACCGCGTATTGGAATTCCGCTGAGCCCCCTCCTTGTCCGTCCCCGATGGAGTCCTCTCTCAAGCCGCGATCCTCGACATGAATCCTTCGATCCAACGCACCGCACTGCTCCTCCTCGCCACCAGCGCCGCCCTGTCGGCCCGAGCCCAGGACGATGAGGCCCCGGAACCGTTGGGCCTCCGTTTCCGTCTGACGGGCCGGGTCCAGTTCAACCTGAAGGCCTCGTTCACCGATGCCCAGGTGCCGCTGTCCGGTGCCGCGGGTCAATTCGCCGACGGCTATGTGCTCCTGGGTTCGAACACCTCGGCCTCGACGAACGCCGGGGTGGTGACCGCCAATCCCGGGGCCGTCACCTGGAACTGGGGTTACCAGCGGGCGGACCAGGTCGCCGGCAACGAGTTGACCCTGACCCGCTACGATCAGGTGCCCCGGGTGGGCACCTTGGACGGGGGCGGCAGCACGACCTACGGCGGCGAGTTGTGGGCGATGTACGAACTCTACAGCTTCCGCTCGTTCCGGAAGCGGACCGGGCACTGGGGGGTCGAAGCGGGCTACGGCTTCACGACCTTCGATGCGTCCGCCTCGGGGTCGGTCTCGGGCACGGCCACCCGCAACCAATCGATCTATTCGCTCGGAGGCATCGTTCCGCCGTCGCCGGGCTATCAGGGTGGATACTTCGGGCCAATCCCCGGTGGGCCCGTGGCCCCGGTGCTCGATTTCGCCCCGGCGCGTTCCTCCTCTGTGCTGGCGGCCGGCAGGAATTCCCTGGATGCGGCGGTCTCGACCGACCTGCACAGCCTCAAGTTCGGTCCCTGGGTGGAGTTGCCGCTGTCGGACCGCTGGACCGTGGGCCTCGGCGCCGGATACTGCACCGTGTACGGACAGGCCGACTTGCGGTTCACCGAGACGACGACCTTCACCGGCGATCCTGCCGAGTTCGGCGCGGCGGCCCAGAACCTGTCGGTCAAGGCCTCCCGTGACGATTGGCGTCCGGGCTTCTACGCCCGTGGCCTGGTGGATTTCGCCCTGACCCCGAACTGGTCGGTGTTCGTCGGTGGTGACATCCAGTCCAACTCCGATCTTCAATTCTCCTCGCAGGGTCGTGGCGCCCGCATCCAGTTGGGCTCGGTGTTCGGAGCGATGGCCGGCGTGCAGTTCAAGTTCTGAACCGGACGCCCCGGGGATGCGCCGGCGGCGGCGGGTTCACGAAAACAGGTCCAGCTGCGGAGGCGGGGCCAATTCCTGCAGCGCGTCGCGTTCGACCCGGCGCACCCTGCGGGAGCGCGGTTTTTCCACCCCGTCGGTTTCCGGGGATTCGGGGGCGACCACCTGTTGCAGGTTGAGTTCGGCCTCCTCCAACACCCTCAGGATGGCCTTGGCCCGATCGATGACCGGGCGGGGCACCCCGGCCAATCGGGCGACCTGGATGCCGTAGCTCTTGTCGGCGGGGCCGGGCTGGATCTTGCGCAGGAAGATGATCTGGTCGTTCCACTCCCGGACGGCGACGTTGTAATTGCGGACACGGGGCAATCGTCCGGCGGGAGGGTCGGGATTCCGGGAAGGGGCGGGCGTCGGATCCGGGGACCCCGGGGCTGCCGCGCCATGGGGCGAGGCCAGTTCGGTCAACTCGTGGTAATGCGTGGCGAAGAGCGCCTTGGCCCCAACCTGATGGTGGAGGTGTTCCACGATGCTCCAGGCGAGGCTCAACCCGTCGAAGGTGCTGGTCCCGCGGCCGATCTCGTCGAGGATCACCAGGCTGCGCCGACTGGCGTTGTTGAGGATGTTGGCCGTCTCGCTCATCTCGACCATGAAGGTGCTCTGGCCCCGGGCGAGGTCGTCGCTGGCTCCGATCCGGGTGAAGATCCGATCGCAGAGGTCGATGCGCGCCGTGGCCACCGGGAGGAAGCTGCCGGTGTGCGACAGCACCGCCAACAGGGCGACCTGCCGGATGTACGTGCTCTTGCCCGCCATGTTGGGGCCGGTGATGAGGGCGATCTGTTGGGTCTCGAGATCCAGTTCCGTGTCGTTGGGAACGAACCGCTCCTCGGTCATCCGCAGTTCGAGCACCGGATGACGCCCGTCCCGGATCCGGATCCGTCCCTCGTCCCGGACATCGGGCCGGTTCCATCCGTGGACCCGCGCCATCTCGGCGAATCCGGCCAGGACGTCGAGTTGTCCCAGGGCCGAGGCGGTCTCCTGGATCGATCGCAGATGGTTGAGGACCTCTTCGCGCAGGCGCAGGAACAGGTCGTATTCCAGCTTGGTGGCCCGTTCCTCGGAGCCGAGGATCTTCGATTCCATGACCTTGAGGTCCTGGGTGATGAAGCGTTCCCCGTTGGCCACGGTCTGCTTGCGGACGTAGTCCCCGGGCACCTTCGACAGGTGCGCCTTGGTGACCTCGATGTAGTACCCGAAGACCGAGTTGAATCCGACCTTCAACGAAGGGATCCCGGTGCGGGCGATCTCGTCCTGCTGGAGCTTGGCCAGCCAGTCCTTGCCTCCGCGGGCGGCGGAGCGCAGTTCGTCGAGTTCGGCGCTGAAGCCATCGCGGATCATCCCGCCCTCCTTCACGGCCAGGGGAGGTTCGTCGGAGATGGCGCGGCCGAGCAGTTCCACCAGATCGGGCAACTCCCGCAGCGATGAGCCCAGGTGTGCCAATTCCGACGGTGCTGCCGTTTCCGGAGGAGGGGCCTCGGGCAGGAAATCGGACTGGGGCGCTTCGGGGCCCGGAAGGATCGCCTCGGCGACGGCGGCCTTGACCGAGGGCAATTGCTCCAGCGCCGACCGAAGCGCCAGCAGGTCGCGCGCATTGCCGCTGCCCAGGCTCAGGCGGCTCACGGTCCTCTCCAAGTCCCGGACCTCGGCCAATCGCGCCCGGAATGCGGCCAGTGCCGGTGGGTGATCGAGCCAGGCCTGCACCGCATCCTGTCGCCGGTGGATCGGATCCATGGCGGCCAGCGGTTGGGTGAGCCAATCCCTCAGACGGCGGGCGCCCATCGGGGTCACCGTCTGGTTCAGGGCCCCGAAGAGCGTGGTGTTGCGGGGCGCGTCGGCGTGGAGCGGTTCCAGGATCTCGAGGTTGCGGAGCGAGATGGCGTCGAGGATCAGGTAGTCGGCGACCTCGTAGAACCCCAGTCGCGTGAGGTGGCCCACGTCGCGCCTCAGGTGGGTGCCGAGATAATGGAGGATGGCCCCGGCCGCGCCGATGGCGGCGGTCCGGTTGCGCAGGCCGTACCCGTCGAGCGAGGCGACCTTGAAGTGCTCGCGCAGCGTGAAGACCGCCGTCTCGGGCAGGAACACCCAGTCGTCGTGCGGAGAGAGTTGGGTGGCCGTCTGGGGCAGCAGTTCCATCAGGGCCTTGGAAGCCCCGGGGAAGATCAGCTCGGCCGGGCGAAGGCGCTCCAGTTCGGCCAGGAGCGGCTTGCTGTCGATGAGTTCGGTGAGTCGGAAATCGCCGGTGGTGAGATCGACACAGGCCAGGCCGTAGGTGTCTCCCAGAAGGGTGACCGACGCCAGGAAGTTGTTCCGCTCGGCCCGCAGCAATCGATCGTCGAAATGGGTCCCAGGCGACAGGATCGAGGTGACCTCGCGCTGGACCAGCTTTCCGGGGCGGGCCTCCTCGGTCTGATCGCAGATGGCCACCTTCCGTCCGGCTTTCAGCAGGCGGCCGATGTAGTTGTTGGCCGCATGGTAGGGCAGGCCGCACATCGGGATGCCGTTGCGCCGGGTGAGGGTCAGTTGCAGGAGTTGCGATCCGTCCACCGCATCCTCGAAGAACATCTCATAGAAATCCCCCAGCCGGAACAGCAGGAGCGCATCCTTCGGGAGTTCCCCCTTGATCCGGCGGTATTGCGCCATCATCGGGGTCAGTGTCGCTTCGGCGGCCATCGGACCGAGGCTAGGAAAGCCGCCCTGAAATAAAAAGCGGACAGGTGTCGCGCGATGAAAGAACCGGCGGCCACGAGCGAATCCTTGGATGACATGAACATCGCCGAGCCTTCCATTGACATCAATGCATCACAACATCAGTGTATCAAAGCAATCTTGCCCATGAGAACGACGCTGACCTTGGAAGATGACGTGTACGAGGCGGCCCAATCGATGGCCCAAGCCTCGGGCAAACGATTGGGCGAGGTGGTTTCACTGCTGATGCGCCGGGGTTTGAAGGCCTCGGGTGAGTCGGCCGCCGGCCGGTCCGGGTTGCCGGTGTTCCCGGCGGCACCCGGGGCACCGATCATTCCCGGCAACCGGGCCCACGAACTCCTGGCCGAGGAGTTGCCGTGAAGCCGGCCCTTCTCGACGTCAATGTGTTGCTGGCCCTGGCCTGGCCCAACCACCAGCACCATGCGGTGGCCCATCGGTGGTTTTCCCGCGAGTCGCGCCACGGGTGGGCCACCTGCGCGGTCACCCAACTCGGTTTCATCCGCCTCTCCTCCAATCCGGCCTACACCCCTTCGGCCGTGTCACCGTCCGAGGCGGCCGGCCTGTTGGAGCAGTGGTTGAAGCATCCGCACCATGCGTTCTGGGATTCGGCGCCCGCCTGCCGGGCCGGCATCTACTCGAGGGCCGTGGGGCATCAACAGGTGAATGACGCATGGATGGTCGATCTGGCCCGCCAGTCCCGAGGGCGTCTGGTGACGCTCGATCAGCGTTCGGCATTTCACGATGCCCAACGCGTCCACGTGACCGTGATTTCCGACTGACGCCGGCTTCCCGCGGGCATCGGTGTCGCCGTCGTTATCGAGGGAGCCTGTCTGGGCATCTCCGGGGCATCTCCGGGGTTTATTCCGGAGCCGTTCAACGATAGGTTCCTCCGGTAGTCCCGAGTCATCTGCCTTGTCATGAACACCTCGCCTTGCTTCCGCCGGGTCACCGCCGTCGCCGTCGCCGGTCTCTGCCTGGGTTCGGGTCCGGTCTGGGGTGCCGACGATCCCGATCTCGCCCTGGGCGTCCGCAAGACCGAGCCGCTGTCGCCGCTCGAGCAACGGCAGGCCTTCCGATTGCCGCCTGGGTTCGAGATCCAGTTGGTGGCCAACGAACCGGACATCCACAAGCCGATGAACCTCGCCTTCGATGCCACGGGGCGGTTGTGGGTCACCACCAGCATCGAATACCCATGGGCGGCCCCCACGAACCGTGTGGGTCGGGATCGGGTGATGATCTTCGAGGACTTCGGTCCGGATGGTCGCGCCCGCAAGGTCACCCGGTTCGCCGATGGACTGAACATCCCCATCGGCGTGTATCCGTTCCGCACCGATGACAAGCACTGGAAGGCCCTGGTGTGGAGCATCCCGCACATCTGGCTTCTGGAGGACACCGACGGGGACGGCACGGCCGACAAGCGGACCCCGATGTACGGGCCCTTCGATCACACCCGCGACACCCATGGCAATCAGGCCTCGTTCCGCCGCGGGTTCGATGGATGGCTCTATGCGACCCACGGCTTCAACAACGACTCCCATGTCACCGCCCGGGATGGAAGCCATGTGGATCTGAACTCCGGCAACACCTACCGCATCCGTCTCGATGGTTCCCGCATCGAGCACCACACCCACGGCCAGGTGAATCCCTTCGGCCTCGCCTGGGACATCCGCGGCAACCTGTATTCCAGCGACTGCCACAGCGCCCCGCTGTACCAACTCCTGTCCGGTGGTTGGTATCCCAGCTTCGGCAAACCCCACGATGGACTGGGTTTCGCTCCGGTGATGTTGGAACACGCCCACGGCAGCACCGCCATCGACGGCGCCGTGTACTACAACGACAACCTCTGGCCCGCCGAGTACCGCGACACCCTGTTCATCGGCAACGTGATGACCAGCCGGTTGAACCGCGACACCATCACGTTCAGCGGATCCACGCCCAAGGCCACCGAGCAGCCGGATTTCCTGACCACCGGCGATCCGTGGTTCCGCCCCGTGGACGCCACCCTGGGGCCGGATGGCGCCCTCTACATCGCCGATTTCTACAACCGGATCATCGGGCACTACGAGGTGCCCCTCATGCATCCCGGTCGGGATCGGGAACGGGGGCGCCTGTGGCGGGTGGTCCACAAGGGCAGCGATGGCAAGGCTCGTCTGCGTTCTCCCGCTCTTCCCTCCGACCTGGATGGCCTGGTTGCCGAATTGGGTTCGCCCAACCTGGGTCGCCGGATGCTGGCCATGGGAGAGATCCAGGATCGGTTCGGGGCCCGGGCGTTGCCGGTGCTGCGCCGCTCGGTCGCCAAGGCCCGGAAGCAGTCGGGTAAGCCAGGGTCGGAGCAGGCGGAACGAACCTCGGCGCTGCGCGTGTCCGCGCTATGGCTCCGGCACCGTCTCGGTGGTTTGGAAGACGGCCTGAAGGGTGCCGAGTTTCTGGCCGACCTGAACGATCCCCGGGATCCGTTGCTCCGGGTCCATGCGCTGCGTCTGATCGCCGAGCGGGGAATCCTCGCCCGCGAGAACGAGGCGCAGGCCCGACGCATGGCGGTCGCCCCGGGGGTGCTCGACGGGGTCCGCTCCCGCCTGACCTCGTCCGACGGGTTGGAGGTCCGGTGCGCCGCCGAGGCCCTCGGCCAATGGCCCCGGCCCGAGAACCTGCGGGCCATCCTCGATGCCCTGGCAGCGTCTCCGGCGGCCGACACGCACCGGATCTATGTGCTGCGCAAGGCCCTGAGGGATCACCTGCAGGCGCCGGGTGTCTTCGCCCAGGTGGGTTCGCGCCAGGATTGGTCCGCGTCGGATCGGCGAGCCTTTGCAGACGTCGTGCTGGCCGTGCCGTCCGCCGAGGCGGCGTCCTACCTGATCGGCCGTCTGGAGAGCCTCGACGACAAGACGGTGCCGACCCTCGGAGAGGCCCTTCGCCACGCGGCCCGTCATGCCCCGGAGACCCGGTGGTCCGCCTTGTCGGACTTCGTGCGCCGTCGGTACGCCGACCAGCCCGATTTCCAGTTCGCCCTGTTCCGTTCCCTGGACCAGGGGCTCCAGCAACGCGGGGCCTCGCTCACTCCGGCCCTGCAGTCCTGGGGGGGCGAATTGGCCACCCTGCTCCTGACCTCTGGGGTCCGTTCGAACTGGATACCGGTACCGCTGAGTCCGCCGACCGAGAGTCCGTGGGATTTCCAGGAGCGACGAAGGGCCGACGGACAGGCCCTGCGGGTCCTCTCCAGCCTCATGCGGGGTGAGCAGAAGACCGGAATGCTCCGGTCGCCCGAGTTCGACCTGGGCGGTGATGTCCGCTTCTGGTTCTGCGGTCATGACGGATATCCCGACAAGCCGGCCAAGCAGGTCAACGGGGTCCGGCTCAAGGATGCGGCCACCGGCGCCGTGCTGATCGAGACGCGCCCGCCCAGGAGCGACACGCTGGTTCCGGTGGCCTGGGATACCCGGGCGCATCGCGGGAAGCGCGGGGTGATCGAGGTGGTGGACGCCGATACGGGGGATGCCTACGCCTGGGTGGCGATCGGTGGGATCAAGGGAGCTCCCCCCTTGCCGCCGGTGTCTCCCCGAGCTCTGGTCGAACGCGCGGCCGGGGCTGCGGAACTGGCCGCAAGGCTGGGGCTGAAGGCATTGGTGCCCGAACTGGAGGGTCTGGTGTCCCGCCCCGGCGACCCCGAGGCGCGGGCCGCGGCCGCCAAAGGGTTGGTGACCTTGGATCCGCAGCGGGGCGTCGCGGCGCTGTCGGTCGTGCTGGCCGATGCGAATCCGCCGCAGTCCCTGCGGGAACGTCTGGGCCTGATCCTGGCGGAACGCAACACGCCGGAAAGCCGTGCAGCGGTGGCGGCGGCGTTCAAAGGGGCGCCCCATCGGGTCCAGACCCAGTGGGCCATGGCCCTGACTGCCCACCGCGAAGGAGCCGAGACCTTCCTCAGGGCGCTCGAGCAGGGCGTGGCCTCTCCGCGGATCCTCCAGCAGGCCGGCGCCCGCGAACGGTTGCAGCGGGCCAACCCGGATCGATGGGTCGAGCGGTTCGAGAAGCTCACCCGCGGACTCCCCCCGGCGGACGAGTCGCGGGAAAAGATCCTCGCCGCACGCCGCGATGGGTTCGACCGTTCGAAGGCCAATGCCTCCGAGGGAATGCGGGTGTACCAGCAGAACTGCCAGCCCTGCCATCAATTGGGGGGCGTGGGCGGGTTGGTGGGACCCCAGTTGACCGGCATCGGTAACCGCGGGGTCGAGCGGCTCTGTGAAGACATCCTCGACCCCAACCGCAACGTGGACCACGCGTTCCGCCAGACCCGCATCACCACAAAGGAGGGCGACGAGGTGGCCGGATTGATGCGCCGCGAGGAAGGCGACCTGCTGGTGCTGGTCGATGCGAACGGCAAGGAATTCTCGGTGAAGAAATCCGCGGTGACCGATCGCCAGGAGAGCGAGCTGTCGCTGATGCCCGACACCTTCGGCGAGAGCCTGCCCGCCGCCGACTTCCACCACCTGCTGGCCTACCTGCTGTCGCAGCGGTGAGCCTGGAATTCACGTCCGCCCCACCCATCCATGAGCGACATCCAGATCCGCCGTGCGGTCCGGTCCGACTGCCCTGGCATCCTCGAGATCTACAACGATGCGGTGCTCAAGACCACGGCGACCTACGACTACGAACCGCGCCCCCTGGAACACCGCTTGGCCTGGTTCGATGATCACCAGCGCACCGGCCATGCCATCTTCGTCGCCGAGGCTTCCGACGGCCGGATCGTCGGGTGGAGCGCCTTGAACCGATACCACGACCGAATGGGATTCCGGTTCACCGCCGAGAACTCGATCTACGTTGCCGAAGGATCCCGGGGGCAGGGGCTCGGGGCCCGCCTTCTCCAACCGCTGATCCCGGCGGCGGCGGAGATCGGTCTCCGGGTGATCCTCGCCGCCATCGACGCACAGAACACGGCGAGCATCCGGCTCCACGCCCGCTTCGGGTTCGAGCAGGTCGGTCTCTTCAAGCGGGTCGGATTCAAGTTCGACCGATGGCTCGACGTCGCCTACCTGGAACGCTGGGTGGGGGAAGAGTGACTCCGGGTGGGTCCGGTGCTACGGTGTCGAACCGATGGGCAAACCGATCCGCATCTCCTACGCGTTCATGGCCGTGCTGCTGGTCCTGGTGGGGGTGCTGCACCTGGCGACGCCCCTGATCACCGCGCTGTTCGCCTACTTCGCCCTCAACCTGTTGTCCCTCAACCGGAGCCGTTGGATCGGGTTGACCCTGTTCCTGCTCCTGCTCGGCGGGCTCGGGATCGGTTTCTACAGCTTCGTGAAGCACGCCTATGTGGTGCTTCCCCAGATCGCCGAGAAGACGATCCCGGCGGTCGTCGAATTCGCTCAGGAGGTGGGCCTCGATCTGCCGTTCACCGACCTCGCCAGCCTCAAGGTGACCGCGCTCGAGATGGTGAAGACCAAGCTCGCCAACCTGGGTCAATACGCCCGCATCGTGGCCGTCGAGGCGGTGTCGCTGCTCATCGGCCTCGTGGTTGCGGTCAGCCTCTTCCTGAGCCTCAAGCTCGACTTCGGGGCGGAGCCCGATGCGGGCGACGACAACCTCTACACGGCGGTGGGTCGCGAGATCGCCGAGCGTTTCCGGGGTCTTTACGACAGCTTCTCGAAGGTGATGGGCGCTCAGATGCTCATCTCGGCGATCAACACCTTCTTCACCGCCGGGTTCCTGATCTGGAACGACTATCCCTTCGTCACCGTGGTCATCGGACTCACCTTCCTCTTCGGCATGTTGCCGATCCTCGGGAATCTCTTGAGCAACACCCTCATCGTCGGCATCGGCCTGACCATCAGCCCCAACATGGCCCTCGCGGCACTGGTGTTCCTGGTGGTCCTGCACAAAGGCGAATACTTCCTGAACTCCAAGATCATCGGCGACCGCATCCGCAATCCGATGTGGCTCACCCTTCTGGGGTTGGTGATCGGCGAGAAGCTCATGGGCATCCCCGGGATGATCCTGGCCCCGGTGATCCTCCACTTCGTGAAGGTCGAGGTGTCGCGCAACAAGCTCACACCGCAGAACCCGCCGGCGTTCTGAGCGGCCGGGCAATCAGGCCAGCACCTTGAGGATCCCGCCCTCGCCCAGGGTGACCACCCGCGGGTTGCGGTCCTCCTCGAAACAGACCGGTACATCACCGGCCAGTTCGGGTTGTGCCAACAGGCGACGGCCATTGCGGGCATTCCGGGCGGCCTCCGGCAGGTGGTCCCGGTGGCGTTGATACAGGTCCCAGGCGATCTGCGACGAATCGTCGAAGGCCCAGGCCCCGGGTCCGCCGGTCTGCGCCAACAACCGGTCCACCAGGGCTCCGGCTCCCAAGGCATCCTCGAACGAGGCGTTCTCGAGCGTTCCCGCGCAGATCAGCCAGAGGCGATCGGGGCGCGAGGCCGCCAAGTGCCGTGCCAGTGCCGAGAGGTTCCCGAAGGAGGCGATTTGGACGGCCCCGGCTCCCCGGCAGGCCTCCAGGGCCCGGGTGCCGTTGGTGGTGGTCATGATGATCGTGCGTCCCTCCACCCGACCCCGGGTGAACTCCCGGGGAGAATTGCCCAGATCGAAATCGACCCCACCGGTCTGGTGGGCCCGGATCCGCAGGCCGTCCCGCTCACCGGCCAGCAGGGCTTCGGGATGACGGGCCTTCAAGGCCAGGGCTCCGGAGATCTCACGGGCAGGCAGGATGGCCAGGGCCCCGTTTCCCAGGGCCTCGAGCATGGTGGAGGTGGCCCGCAGCACGTCGAAGACGACGCAGGTGGCCCCGTGCAACTCCGCGGCATCGATGGCCTCGTATTCGGCCGGGGAGAACAGCACCCGCAGAGCCGGCGCCGGGGCGGGCTTGTGGCCAGGGCTGGGGTTCACGGCTTCCCGAAGCAGTGGATGGCCTTGGCGGTCCGCACGAAGAGCCGGCCGTGGCCCAGGGCGACGCTGCCCTTGCAGGGTGCTTCTCCGCTGAAGGCATGGCTCGAGAGCACGGCGAATTCCTTGCCGGCGGACAGGACGAAGACCGTTCCGGCCTCATCGTGGCAGTAGAGTTTGCCATCGGCCCCGGATAGCGAACCCCAGATCGGTCCGTTGCCGGGAATCTTGCCCGACCAGAGCTTCCGTCCGTCGACCGGATCGAGCTTCGTGACGACCCGCTTCTGGCCATCCAGGACGAACAGGTGCCCATCCAGTAGGCAGGGGGTGCTCCAGTCGGTCGGGGCCTCCCGGAAATCCCAGGCCCGGTGGGTGGCGGTGACGTCGCCCTTGCCCCCGGCCTTGAAGGCCACCACGGGTTGCCCCTTGGGCCCCGAGGCGATGATGTGGCCGCCGGCGATCACCGGAGAGGTCACGATGCGGTACCAGTCGTCACGCTTGTCGTACAGGCGGGCCCGCCAGATCTCGGAGCCGTCCTTCAGACGGTGCCCACTGACATGATCGCCGCCCACCACGATCAATTCGGTGCCGTTGGGGCCCTGGAAGGAGACCGGTGTGGCGTACGATTCGCTGCTTTCCTTGGTCGAATCGGTGGTCCGGATGGTCTTCCACAGATCCTTCCCGGTCTTGGCATCGATGCAGAGGATGAAGGAGTCGCGCTGCGGGTTGCCGTCGAAGCGCGGATAGTCGGGCGGCACCTCCTTGCGCTGGAGCACCGGCAGGTACAGCCGTCCGTCGAGCAGGAGCGGGCTGGCGCCATAGATCCACATCAGGCCGAGGCTTCCGAAGTCCTTGCCGATGTTCCGGGACCAGAGCGGTTTCCCATCGATGTCGAAGGCCGCGAGGTCGCCGGTGCCGAAGAGCGCGTACACCCGCTTTCCATCGGTGATGGGAGACGGGGCACAGGTGTTGTTGCGTCCCACGTCCTTGTCGCCCACACCGACCGTGCGGTTCCAGAGAACCTTGCCGGTGGTGCGGTCGAGGCAGAACAGCAGCAGGTTCTTCTGCTCGTCCGGGGAGGTGAGGAAGATCCGGTGGCCGCTGACGACCGGGGTCGAACCCGCCTTGCCGGGCAGGGGGGTGCTCCAGCGCAGGGTGTCCGCACCCACCGTGGCCGGCAGGCCTCCCATGCGGATCGAGCCGTTCTGATGGGGACCCCGCCATTGCGGCCAGTCGTTTTCGGTGGCGGCCGCGAGGCACAGGGCGAGGGCCGAGGAAAGGAGGGACAGGGGGATCGGTTTCATGCCGGAGACGTTGGGTCGGAGGGTGGGAGGGGCGGGGGCGCCATCGCTGGGCGTTTCAGAGATGACGGATGTGGGACTTGTATTTCTTCAACAAACGATCGTTGTGGTCGTCACCCTGGGTGTTGCTGCTGATGTAGATCTCGGGCTCCACACCGCGACGGACCAGTCGCTCGATGGCCTGGACGACGATCAGGTTGATGATGAGGATGCCGGTGATGGTCGATGGCGGCCCGATGCGGTGGGGAAAGCCCTCGATCCCCATGGCGGCATCGCCGTCGACGCCGCAATTGTCGATCACCAGGTCGGCCACATCGGCCAGGCGCTTGCCCGAGGGGTGCCGCGAGGGCCAGCGACGGGTCTGGTCCAGGTTGGTGATGGCCACGGTCTTGAGCCCGCGGGCCTTGCCCTCCAGCACCATCTCGATGGGCACCGCATTCCGCCCGCCGTTGGAGGCCACCACCAGCAGATCGCCCGCCTTCACCGGGTATTGGTCGAGGATGGTCTTGGCCCGGCCCTGTTCGCGCTCGAGGTAGGTGGCCTCGATGGCGTTGAGGTGCATCATCAGGGTCTCCTCGAGGATCGGCACCGCCCGGGCGAGGTGTCCTGCGCGATAGAAGATTTCCTCGGCCACCATGTGGGAGTGGCCCGTGCCGAAGGCGTAGAGGAAACCCTGGTTCGCCAGGGAGTCCGCCAACCAATCGCCGGCGGTGGTGATGACGGATCGTTGGGTCTCGGCGACGCGGTCGAACTGGCTCCGAGCAACGGAGACGAATTGGTCGTAGGCGGACATGCACGGGTGTTGAACGCGTTTGTCCGGGTCCGGGCAATCCCAAATTCCGGTCGGGTTCCGTGCGATCGGTACCGGTTCCACGCCACCCACGGCCCCGATGGCCTGAAACCCCTCGAAAAGATGCGGAGTTTGACCCTTGTCGTGATGCGCCCATAGTCTCCGGCAAGATGTCGGTCGTACTCGAGACGCAGTCCGGGGTCCCAGGAGCGCTTTCCGTCGCCGACTGGGAGCCCGTGATCGCCCCGGCCCGTGAGTTCCTCGGTCGGGTGTCGGCCATGCTGGAGGCACAGGTCGACGAGTTCGATTCCGAGATCGCCGGATACGCCCGTTACGCCTTGGAGAATCAGGGAAAGCAGCTTCGGCCGACCTTGGTGGCTCTGGCCGGAGGCGCGGTGGGTCCTTTGACCGACGCCTCGGTCTCGGTGGCGGTGATCATCGAGATGATCCATCTGGCGACCCTCGTGCATGACGACATCATGGACGAGGCCAGCATGCGCCGACGCAGGGCCACCCTCGCCGCCAAATGGGGCAACCAGGTGGCGGTGCTTCTGGGCGACTGCCTCTTCGCCCACGCCCTCAAACTTTCCGCCGAACTGCCCAGCGCCGAGGTCTCCCGTCTGGTCGCCTCCTCGAGCGGTCGCGTCTGCGCGGGCGAAATCCTACAGAGTCATCGCCGCCGTCGCTGGTCCGTGGACCGTGCCGACTATTTCAAGGTCATCGAGATGAAGACCGGCGAATTGTTCGCCCTTTCCTGCGATCTGGGCGCCCGTTTGTCCGGCGGTTCGCCCGCCGAGGTCGCCGCGCTCCGCACCTACGGGATGTCCCTGGGAACGGCCTACCAGATCTACGACGACTGCCTCGACCTCTACGGCGCCGAGTCCGAGGCGGGCAAGTCCCTCGGCACCGACCTCGCCAGCGGCAAGGTCACCCTGCCGTTGATCGTGGGCCTCGACCACTCCTCGCCCGAGGAGCGAGAGGAACTCGTGGGGTGGTTGGAGGATTGGCGGCCCGAGTTCTTCCCGCGGGTCCGGGACCTCTTGGAACGGCACCGGGCCCTCGATCGGTCTCGCGAGGTGATCGCAGGATTTTTGAACAACTCCGACGACGCGTTGTCCCAACTCAAGACCGGACCGCAGGTCGAGGCGTTGTACGCGTTGAACCGTTTTCTGGCGCGACAAACCGACTTGCTTGCCGGCCCTTGAGCCGTGAGCGTCGCAGCATTGATGGAACCCCTCGCCGAGGCGACCGTGTCGACCCGAACCGCCCTCGGCGCCGATGAGGCGTCGGAGGTCGTCCATCGGGTGCGCAGGGCACAGGCAGGCGACCTGGTGGCCTACGACCAGTTGGTCACCCAGTTTCAGGAGCGCATCTACGGGTTGTGCTACCACATGACCTCCAATCATGAGGATGCCAACGACCTGGCCCAGGACACCTTCGTCAAGGCGTGGCAGGCGCTGAAGAACTTCAAGGGCGATTCGAGCTTCTACACGTGGATCTACCGTATCGCGGTCAACACCTGCCTCAATCACCTCAAGCTCCGCCGCAACCGGACGCCCCACCTGAGCCTCAACGACCTGGATCTGCAGCCCGAGAACGATCCGGACCTGGTGGCGCTGATCTCCGACAAGACCCCTCGGCGTGAGGCAGGGTTGGGCGAGTTGCAGCGTCGCTTGAACGAGGCCCTGCTCAAGTTGTCCGAAGACCACCGCACCGTGGTGACGCTGCACGACATCCAAGGGTTGCCCCACGATCAGATCGCCAAGATCCTCGGGATCAACCCCGGGACGGTGCGGTCGAGGCTTTTCTACGCCCACCAGCAGCTCCAGGGATGGCTGGGCGACTGGATGAAATGACCCTTTTCAAGTGAACCGCAGGCCATGACCGAAGACGAATCCTCCCAGAGACTCCGACAGTTGCTCCGGCTCAAGCGCCACGAGTCCCCGCCTCCCGGTTATTTCCGCGATTTTCCCGGTGCGGTGGTTGAACGCATCCAAGCCCTCGAGGCCGAGCGTTCCATCCCGATGTGGCGTCGGTGGTGGTTTCGGGGCGGGGAATCCCTGTCTGGGCCGTCCGATGACCGGATGGGATTCCGGTTCTTGTGGGCCGGCGGCACCGTGGGAGCCTTGGTCGTGGCGGTCCTGATGGGTGGGCTCCATTGGTTGGGACGTTCCTCCGGAACCGAGGATGCCGCAGGCGGCCTTGCACACGTTGCCCCACCCGGTCATACCGCGTTCGGCACCGGGTTGGCGACGCCCCAGGGGTCGAGAGCTCCCGCGATCGCCCTTGCAGGGATCGATGCCGGATGGAAAACCTCCGGCAATCCGGGGGCGAGGGCGGGCGATCCTCAGTGGAATGCCGGGTTCGGATGGCCGGTGTCCGTTTCGATGGCCACGACCGGATCGGGAGTGCCGCCGGAGCTTTCGTCGACCAACCCCTTTCCTCCGGGCCTGTTCCGATTGCCCGGTTCCGCCGGTCCGGCCGGTCCCGAGGCCTATCGGGTGAGGTTCGGGGATTCCCAGAGATGATTCGGCCCTGTCCTTGAAGCCTCGGCCCTCTCCGTTGACCCGGATAAACCCTGTTGCGGATATCGGACGATGATTCAGGACACCTGCCCAGCCCGCTGATCAAGCATGGGCATCGCCGATCGGGTCACCTGTTCATGGTTGCGGGACGGGTCCGACCAAGGACGGCCACGCCACTGGCCTCCTCGCCCTCAGGTGGTGCGAACGAAGTACACGGTGAACTTGGATTCACCGCTCCCGAAGGTCCAGGTGAGTCGACCGGTTTCGTTCACCGAGGCGTCCAGAGAAAGCTTCGATCCCTGGGCGTCGACGCCGAGCAGGTAGCGGCCGTCGGCCCGGGTCCAGGTGCCTTCCACCGACTTGAGGTTCTGGATGAATTCGATGCCAGGGGGCAATTTCACCGCCTTGACCGCCTTGGCCGGGGTCGGTTGGGGCGTGGTCGCCGCCGTCGGGGGTGGGCGGAGGCCGTACCGGGCCATGTAGGCGTTCTGGGCTGAGTTGGGTCCTCCGGCAGCCTCTCCGCCCTCGGGGTTCGCGGCCGGGGCGGGGGCCGATGGGGCGGCGATCTTGATCGCGAAGCGGCCGTCGGTGTAGGCGACCAGGGTGGCCCCGGAGAGGATCGGCGTGACCGCCGCGCGGATCGTGCGCATCTCGGCCGGGCTCAGGTTGAGCCGGTCGCGCTTGAGCTGGGTCAGGACCGTGCCCGGATCCATCCGCCAGCGGCCGAGGATCTTCTCGTCCTCATATCGGGGCGACACCCCCGTCTCGAGATACTTTCTGAAATCCTTGAGATCCACCTTGGAGAAGGTCTCCCGCAGGGTCGGACTGTTGATCACGGCCAACGCCTTCGGGTGATTGAGCACGGCTGCGAGGGAAGGTTGGCCTTGGATCAGCTTGAGGAATTCGGCATCGGATCCGATCTCGGTGAATTCCTGCTGGGATCCCAGCGCGAGGAACGGCGGATAATTCTCGGCCCGCCCCTGGACCAGAGGGTTGGCGTGCAGGATGCCCAGGATGTCGGAGACCTCGTAGTACTTGGCCGGGGAGTTGTCCATCGCGGCGAAGGTGCGGGCCCATCCGGTCGATTCCATTTCGCTCCGCAATTGGGAGATGTACCGGACCGGGGTGGCTTCGCCGTTGTCACCGGTGACCTGGGTGACCAGGTAGCCTTGTCGATACACGTAGTTTCCGACGCTGAAGAAGACGCAGATGCCTGAGATGAGGCCCACGAAGAGGCCGATGGCCTGATTCATGCGCTCGAAGGCGGCCCGGGTCGGCTCATCGGAGCGGTATTTGAAGTGCAGGTCCACCGGACGGTGGGCCGCCACTCCCAGCCCGAGGAAGATGAGGGTCGGGAGGGCGAAGACGATGACACTGGGAAGCAGGGCCAGGTCGATGTAGTCCTTGACGCCCATCATCGCGAGGCCGGAGGCGACCGGTCCGCTCGCGACCCCGGCCAGGGCGAGGCCCAGGGCGGCTCCGATGAATCCGACGCCCCAACGAATGGCTCCGGCCTGGTGGCCGAGCAGGCCAAATCCGCCGACCAAGACGACCGCGACGACCCAGATAAGCATGCGTCAAGGCTAGAAAGTTCCGTGCCAAGGCGCACGTGCAAAATCAATGGGCTCCGCAGGCTCGGACCCGCCTCGCAGGGAAGCTCGGGGAAGGAGGGGCTTTCGCGCTGTGCGCGACTGGGCTGAAGGTTGATCGCTTCCAGAGCTCGGCCGGGCCCGACCCTGCTCCGCTGCGGTTCGGGGGGGCTCCGCAGGCTTGGACCCGCCTCGGTGGGGGCGTCATGAGCCTCGGATTTTCCATGTCCCAACGGGACATCGCATACCAGCCCAGGGCAGCGCCCTGGGATCCATGTCCGACCAACCCATGCGTTCTGAAGGAACGCCGCAGGGTTTCCACGTTGGCCGGCATCGCGACGGTGTGCGGCGTTCCTACAGAACGCGGGAATCGTCGGAACCAAACACCCGGGGCCATGCCCTCGGATCCATTTCCAGGCGACCCATGAGGAGCTGCCACGCCAATCCCTCCGGTCCGAGGCTTGCGGATCCGGGACGGGGTTTCCATGGTTCGGGTCAATGAGTCTGTTGCCCTTCGGTGAATTGCCGCCCTTCCGCCCCCGATGCTTCGTGCCGTCCACTTTGGACCTCGGGGACTGGGCCGCGGTGGCCCCGCTGTTCGATCGACTGGAGGAGCGGGCGCCCGGTTGCGCTTCGGTGGCCGACCTTGAGCAATGGCTGAGAGATGCCGGTGAACTGTCGTCGGCGCTCGATGAGGAGCGAGCCCGCCGGTACATCGCCAAGACCTGCCACACCGACAACGCCGAGGCCGAGAAGGCATACCTGCAGTTCGTCGAGGTCATCGATCCGTCCCTGAAACCGCGCCAGTTCACCCTGGCCGAGCTGTTCCTGAAGCACCCGTTGCGAGACCGGTTGCCGCGGGAGAGATACGAGGTGTTCGATCGGGCCACGGCCCTCCAGGTCGAACTGTACCGTCCGGAGAACATCCCCCTGGAGACCGAGGAGGCCAAGGTCGGCAACGAGTACAACAAGCTCAGCGGCAGCTTGACCGTGCAGTTCCGCGGCGAGGAGAAGACGCTCGTGGCCATGGGCCGTTTTCAGGAGGAGCCGGATCGGGCCCTTCGCGAGGAGGCCTGGAGGCTGGTGGCCGGCCGCCGGGTGCAGGAAGCCGACCGGTTCGACGCCTTCATGGACGAGCTGATCCGCATCCGCCACCAGATCGCCCGCAATGCCGGATTCCCGGATTACGTCGCCTACGCCTATCGGATGCGGGGTCGGTTCGACTACGGTCCCGACGACTGCCGCCGGTTCCACGACGCCATCGAGTCCGAGGTCATGCCGGTGTTCCGACGGTTGCAGGCCCAGCGCCGCCAGAAGCTCGGAGTGGATCGGTTGCGTCCCTGGGACACCCAGGTCGATCCCTTGAATCGTCCCCCGCTCAAGCCGTTTTCCACCTCGGCCGAAATGGAGACCGGGGTGCAGGCGGTGTTCGACCGGATGCATCCGGGACTCGCGACCGGTTTCCGGACGATGCGGGAGAAGCGCCTGCTCGACCTCGACAACCGCAAGGGCAAGGCCCCGGGAGGTTATCAATACACGCTCAGCGAGGCGCGCCTGCCGTTCATCTTCATGAATTCGGTCGGCCTTCAACGCGACCTCGAGACCATCCTGCACGAGGCGGGGCATGCCTTCCACGCGCTGGCCTGCCGCGACGAGGACCTCCCGCTGTACCGCGAGGCCCCCATCGAGTTCTGCGAAGTGGCTTCCATGGCCATGGAACTGCTCGGGGCCGAACACCTCGATGTCTTCTATTCTCCGGTCGATGCGCTGCGGGCCCGGACGGTGCACCTGGAGGGGGTGATCGGGGTCTTCCCCTGGATCGCCACCATCGACGCCTTCCAGCATTGGCTCTATTCGCATCCGGACCACACCCGGGACCAGCGCCGGGCGGCCTGGTTGGCGCTGATGGACCGGTTTGGCGGAGACATCGACTGGTCGGGTTCTGAATCGGCGCGGGCCAACCTCTGGCACAAGCAGCTCCACGTGTTCCTCTATCCCTTCTACTACGTGGAGTACGGCATCGCCCAACTCGGGGCGTTGCAGGTCTGGGTCAATGCCCAGCGTGATCCGGCCCGGGCCTTGGCCGATTATCAGGCCGGGCTCGCCATGGGCGGCAGCCGCCCCTTGCCTGAACTCTTCGCCAAGGCGGGGTGCCGATTCGATTTCGGCCGCGAGACGGTCCGTCCGCTGGTGGCCCGGGCCTCCGAGGCCCTCGATCGATTGGCGGCGCAAGGGTAGCCGCTGGGACGTCGGCCGACGACCCCGCCTCGGATCCCGGGAATCCCGGTCGCTGTTCAGAGGGCCTCGGCCAAGGCCTGTTGCAAGACGGCGTCGGGCAGACGGATCGGGTTGCCCTTCATGCTGCTGGAGGCCTGTGCGGCCTGGGCCAATGCGGGGAAATCCGTCGGCGTGAGGCCGTATCGCGCCAGGCGGGGCACCTGCCAACCGGCGACCGAGTCGGTGATCCACCGCAGCCCGTCGTCGATCGCGGCGCCGGGGTTGCCGGTGAGCCAGCGGGCGGCCTGTTGGTAGCGTTCCAGGGTCGGGTGATGGGGATCGGAGTTGCGGAGCGTGTCCACATTGGCCCGCCACACCGGACCCAGGAGCGCGGCACACACCGCCCCATGGGGCGCGGGAAACCGCCCACCGATCGGCCCGGCGAGCCCATGCACGGCCCCCAGTCCCGAATGCGCCAGGGCCAATCCGCTCAGCAGGGCCGCGTAGGCCAGATCGGACCGGGCCCCGAGGTCGTGTCCATCCGCGACCGCCCGGCCCAGGGAACGGGCCACGCGGGGCAGTCCCTCCCGACAGCAGGCGTCGGTCATCCCGTTGGCCTTGGAGCCCACCCAGGGTTCCAGCAGCTGGGTCAAGGCGTCGAGGCCGGTGCAGGCGGTGAGGTCGGCCGGCAGACCCAGGGCGAGTTCGGGGTCGATCAACGCCACCCTGGGCACCATTCGAGGGCTCCGCAGGCTCACTTTCAGCGAGTGTCCGGGCGAGGTCAGCACCGCGTTCCGGGTGGCCTCGGCCCCGGTCCCCGCCGTGGTGGGCACCGCGAGGAAGGGCAGGGGAGCGTTCTCGAGCGGGAGTCCATGCCCGATGATCTCCAGGAACCGGAAAGGATCGCCGGGATGGGTGGCCAGCGCCGCGATGGCCTTGCCCGCATCGACGACCGCGCCGCCCCCACAGGCCAACACGCAGTCGGCCTTTTCGGCCAGGGCCAGCGTGGCGCCCGCCTCCGCGTCCGAGACCGTGGGTTCGCCGGTCACGGCGAATTCGACCCAGTCCAGCCCGGCCTTCCGAAACGAGTCCCGAACAGGATCGGCCCGCAGGACATGCCGGCCGGTGACCAGCAACACCCGGTGACCCAGCGACCGGACCAGCGTCCCGGCCCGGGACACGACGCCGGGGCCGAACGCGATCCGCTCGGGCGTGGCGAATTCGAAGGCCCCGCCGCAGCCGGCGACGGAGGCGCTGGCCGAGGAACCCATCAGTCCGGGAGGTGGATCGAGGTGTAGCGGACGCTCTGCCGAGGGGCGGCCATCATCGGGGCGACGGTATCGCGCCAGGTGGCATAGTGCTCCGTGGCCTTGTGTTCGGCGGGAGCCGCTTCGGTGCGGTAGGCCTCGACCAGGACGAACCGGCAGGGGTCGTCCTGCTGCTGCACCACGTCGAAGCGGGCCACCCCCGATTCTTTGAGGGATGCCTCGGCATTGGCCCGGGTCGCCGCGATGAAGTCGGCGATCGATTCGGGTTTCACCTGGACGAAGACATGGACGACGAGCATGGGATGGGGATCGGGAGAGGGTTCAGATCGACAGACGACGACTGCGGGCCGCGACCGTCCAGGTCGACCGGGCCCGGCCATTCTCGGCCAGCCACACCTCCTGGTGCAGGGCCATGGTCGGACAGACATGCCAGGGCAGCGAGTAGACCACGTCGCCCACGCGGAACCGATCGGCGCCCGGGGATTCGACCACCAGGTGCTCCTCGCTGTGGCTGACGGCCACCGCGTCCGGAAGGTTCAGGAACACCGTCCTCGGATGGGGCATCTCCGAGGCGACGGCCTTGTGCCCCAGATCGAGGCACAACTGCCCCGGGGCGGGACGGCTGAGCACCCGGGACAGCAGGACCGCCGCTGGCTGGAACGGCAGGTCGGGCAGTTTGTGGGCGTAGCCCGCATCCCACAGCACCGTGGTCCCCGGGCTGAGCGAGACGTTCGCGCGCGCCGCATGGAGGGGGAAGGTCGGCGACCCGCCCGCGATCACCTCCATCGGGCGCCCCATCTTCGCTTCGAGGGTGCTCCGGAGGCTGGCCACAGGCCCGAAGCCTTCATCCGCCCAACGGCTCCGCTCGGCCCGATCGGTGATGCCCAGGTGTCCATCGTAGGCGTGCAGCCCCAGGAGTCGCAGGGCGGGCTCGGCCGCCTGGATCGGATCGAGCAGTTCTCCCGGCACTCGATCCGCCGCAAGGCCGGTCCGATGCTGGCCGACATCGACGTCGATCCAGATCCCCAGAGGTCGGCCGGGCAGGCGGAGGGCTGCGGCATTCCGCAGCGACGACACGATGCCCGGATCGTCCACCACGGCCGACCATTCGATGGTCGGGAACGCGGCCGCCAGACGGACCAGTCGGTCGATCTGCGGTCCCACCGGTTGGACCGCCAGCAGGATCCTGCGGACTCCCGCCACGCCCGCCACCATCTCGGCCTCCGCGATGGTGGCGCACTTGAACCGGACGATCCCCAGCGCCACCTGCCAGGCGATGAGCTCGGGCAGCTTGTGCGTCTTGACGTGGGGCCACAGCCGCGCGGCATCGCCGGCGATGGCCACCATCTGCCGGAGGTTCGCCTCGATGCGGTCCCGGTGCAGGACCAGCGTTGGCGACGGCAGGTCCGTCGCATTGTCCAGCACGTACCAGGGGATCGGGTCCATCGGGAGGGGCGGGAGGCGGATCAGTGGAGCTCGAAGATCACCTCGATCTCGACCGGGATGTTGCCGGGCAGCGGGCCCATGCCGATGGCGCTGCGAGCTCCGATGCCATTCTCAGGCCCCCAGATTTCGGCAAAGAGTTCGCTGCAACCGTTGATGACCTTCGGGTGGTCGTAGAAATCGGCGGCGGAGTTCACCATGCCCAGCGTCTTGACCACCCGCTTCACCTTGTCGAGGGAGCCGAGTTGCGAACGCAGCGTGGCGAGGATGGCCAGGCCGACCTGACGGGCGGCCGCCTTGCCGGCATCAAGGTCCAGATCCTTGCCCACGACGCCGGTGATCAGCGTGCCATCGGTGCGCACCGGGCCGTGACCCGAGACGTAGGCGGCGTTGCCGAAGACCACCAGCGGCTTGTAGACGGCCACCGGCTTCGGGGCGGGCGGAAGGACGAGGGCAAGGGATGCGAGTTGGGATTCGGCGCTCATGATAGGACGGAAGCGTCCGCCTTCCGCGGCCAACGCTCAATTCCGAAGTCGTCCCCGGCGCGGCCCAGCAGCGACCGGGATCGGGGCGGTTTCCTGGATCCCCCTCGGGGTGCTTCGGCCGTTCTCCTCGCCTCAGCGGCTGTTGCCGGCCGGGCGCTTCTCCCGGAAAGTGCCCGAGCGCCATTCCTTGTCGGTGGTCGCCTCGACCAATCTCCAGCCGGCCTCCTCGAAGGCCTTTCGGACGAGGCCGAACTGCGTTTCGAGGATGCCCGCCAGCACCAGCGATCCGCCGGGGGCGACGCGGGCAAGCAGGCGATCCCGCTCGGCGATGAGCAGGTCGTAGATGAGGTTCGCGCAGACGACGGAGCAGCGCTGCTTGGGTTTCTTGGGAACCCGGGTGATGTCGTCGTGGGTCACCGTCAGCACGTCGGCCACGCCATTGAGCGCGGCGTTCTCGTTGGCGACGCGCACACAATCCGGATCGAAGTCGAAGGCGGCCACCGGATGATAGCCCAGCTTCACGGCAGCAATCGCGAGGATGCCCGAGCCGGTGCCGACATCGAGCATGGACTGGGAGGCGTTCTCGGGATCGCGCAGGGCCACCAACTGCTCGAGACAGAAGCGCGTCGTGGCATGCTGGCCGGTGCCGAAGCTCAGCCCCGGGTCGAGGACCACCAGCGCCTGTCCCTTTTTCGGACCTCGACGGCTCCAGGTGGGCTTCACCAGCAGACGCGGCCCCAGGTCCAGCGGCTTGAAATGCCGCTTCCACGATTCGGACCAGTCCCGCGCGGGCACCTTCTTGACCTGGATCCGTCCCGGTCCGATGTCGATCCCGTCGGCGGCCAAGGCCTGAAGCCCTTCGCGGAGGCGCCGCTTGATGCCGGGCACGTCGCGTGTATCGACCTCGCCATAGACGCTGACCGTGGACAACCGGGTGACCGCGTCGGCATAGGACGACGGGGTCTGGCCCCGCTCCAGTTCCAGGAGGACGCCGACGGCGTCCTCGGCGGAGAGGGAGGTGGTGATGGAAATGGAGCGGAGGAGGTGGCTCATGCGTCGCGCCAGGGGGTGAAGTTGAGGAGCTGGATCTCGGTCCGGGGCCTGCCTGCCTTGATTTCTCCGATGTCCAACCAGGTGACCGAGGCGTAGTCGATCTCGAAGTGCTCGAACTTGCGCAGGGGCAGGTCCAGCAGGATGGCCAGCGCCATGCGGATGACCCCGCCATGGGCGTACACGGCCACCCGTTGCCCCGAAGAGGCCCGAAGGATCCGTTCCAAGGCCCGTCCGACCCGGTCCCGGAATCGTTCGAGGGTTTCACCGCCCGGAATGGCGTCGGTTTCGAGGTGTTGCAGCCAGTCGTAGGCGCTCATCCCGAAGCGGGTCTGGACATCGTCCCAGCCGCAACCGGTCCACGCACCGAAGTCCACCTCGCGCAACCCGTCGACCGGGACCGGGGTCCCTGCGAACTGCCTGCGGAACGGTTCCAGGGTCAACTGGACCCGCTGCATCGGGCTGGCGTACACGGCATCGAACGGATGCCGGGCGAGCCATTGGGCCAGCGCCTGGGCCTGGGTGTGCCCGCGGGCCGAGAGCGCCATGTCGATCGTGCCGCCGAATTTTTTGTGGTAGAGATCCTCCACCTCGGCGTGCCGGCACAGGAACACTCGGGTCATGGCGTCTTCAAGGCCTCGTTCTGCGCATCGATCAGTTGGCGGATGCCTTGGCGTCCGAGCGCGAGCAGCGCGGCCAGTTCCGTGTCCGAGAAGGTGGCCTCCTCGCCGGCAGCCTGCAGTTCGATGAATTGTCCGCGGTCGTTCATCACCAGATTCATGTCCACCGAAGCATCCTTGTCTTCGACGTAATTCAGGTCGAGGAGCGGAGTACCGCCGAACACGCCCATGCTGACCGCCGCGACCGAGCCGGTGATCGGGCTCTCGGTCAGGGCACCCGCGGCCCGCAGCTTGGCGATGGCCAGGCTCACGGCCACGAAGGCACCGGTGATGGAGGCCGTCCGGGTGCCGCCGTCGGCCTGCAGCACGTCGCAGTCGATCCAGAGGGTCCGCGGTCCGAGCCTTTCCAGGTCGATGACCGCCCTGAGGGCCCGTCCGATCAGTCGTTGGATTTCCTGCGACCTCCCGTCGAGCTTGAGCTTGGAGATGTCCCGGGCCTTCCGGTCCAGGGTGGAGTAGGGGAGCATGGAATACTCCGCCGACAGCCAACCGCCGGGGACCTTCTGGTCCTTCATCCACCGGGGCACCGATTCCTCGACGGTCGCGGCGCAAATGACCCGGGTGTCGCCCCACTCGATCAGGGTCGATCCGGCGGCGTGCGGGGCGATGTGGTTCTGGAAACGGATCGGGCGAAGCTGGTCGCTCCGACGCCCATCGATTCGGACGGTGTCAGTCATCGGGCCGCAGAGGCTGGGTGTTTTGGAGCGAAATGCAATCGGGGCGTGCGGCCCACTTTGACCTTTACGCTGCGCCATCCGGTTCCGTAAAGCCTCACCCCATGGAAGAAATGGGTTTGCCCGACCGTCACCACGCCCTCGCTGCGGAGGGCTGGTTGGGGCTGGGCGACACCGACGAGGCCGAGCGTGAACTCGGACGGTTGAGTCCCGAGGGCGCCCGGCATCCGGCCGCCTTGGAGGTCGAGTGGCGCATCCATTCCGAGCGGAAAGCCTGGAACAAGGCCCTCCGGACGGCCCGGCGACTGGTGGAGGTCACACCGGACCTGCCTTCGGGTTGGATCCACCAGAGCTACAGCCTGCACGAGCTCCGTCGGACCGAGGAGGCCCTGCAGTTGCTTCAAACGGTGGTCTCCCGGTTCCCCGGCGAAAGCGTCATTCCCTACAATCTGGCCTGTTACGCCTGCCAATTGGGCGAAATGGATGCGGCCCGCCGGTGGTTGGTCCAGGCGGTGCAGGTCGGGGGCAAACCACTGATCCGCCGGATGGCCGAGGACGATCCCGATCTGGTCCCCTTGAGGGGATTCCTCCAGAAGCTCTGAGTCCCTGGTTTCGAATAACTAACCTCCAGAATCGTCGGACGTGATAGCTTGTGAAAAATTTCACGAAGTCTCTTGACCCCGGGTGGGCCAAGTCTAGCGTCCGATCACCTGTACGGTCTGAAAGGGAAAACGAAATGAACAATACTCTGAAATTTGCCGCTTCGGTCGCGGCTTTGGCTGCTTCCAGCGCGTTCGGTGGCGAGATCACCGGCAAGATCAAGCTCAACGGCGAGGCCCCGCCCGCCAAGGAGATCACCCCGATCAAGGGAGACAAGCTCTGCGGTGCGTTGCACACCAAGCCGGTCATGACCCGCACCTACGTGGTGGGGGCCGACAAGGGGTTGGCCAACGTGGCCGTGTACATCAAGGCGGGCCTTCCGGCCGGCAAGACCTACAGCGCCCCGGCCACCAAGCCGGTGATCGATCAGGTCGGTTGCGTCTATGAGCCGCTCGTCACGGTCGCCATGGTCGGCCAGACGGTGGACATCAAGAACTCCGACGCGTTCATGCACAACGTGAACTGCCAGTCCAAGATCAACAAGGGCTTCAACTTCGCCCAGACCACCCAGGGCCAGGTCAACCCCAAGGTGTTCGACAAGGCTGAGCTGGCGGTGAAGCTGATCTGCAACGTCCATCCGTGGATGGCGGGTTACCTGCACGTGTTCGACCACCCGTTCTTCGCGGTGTCCGACAAGGACGGCAACTTCACCATCAAGGGCGATCTCCCGGACGGCAAGTACACCGTCGAGGCCAACCACATCAAGGCGGGCGCGGTGACCGGTGAGATCGAGGTCAAGGGCGGCAAGGCCACCCTGAATCTGGAGCTGGCGGTCAAGTAATCCGCCACCGCTCGCAAGACACGAGGGCCGCGGCGTGAACAGCCGCGGCCGTTTTGCATGCATCCCGACACCCCAACCCACCCGCATCGTCAGTGGTTGTTCCGGTTCGCCGTGCTCGTGGCTCTGGCGACCCTGGGGCTCGTGTGCATCGGTGGGTTGGTGACCAGCAAGGGCGTCGGGATGGCGGTCCCCGACTGGCCGACCAGCTTCGGCTACAACATGTTCGCCCTGCCCATCTCGATGTGGATGACCGGTGGCGTGTTCCACGAGCACACCCACCGGGTCTGGGCTTCCGGGGTGGGGTTGCTGGTGGTCTTCCTCACCCGATGGGTCGCGGGTGGTGACGCCCGGAAACCGCTGGCGCGGGTGGGATGCTTCGAGGTCGCCGCCGGGTTGGTGCTGATGCGCGTCAACCCCCTTTGGAAGGGCGAAGCCCACTTCCTCCTGGGGATCGGCGGGGTGGTCCTGGCCGCCGCGGCCTTGCCCTGGAAGAGCGCCCCCGCATCGCGGTTGTCGGTGCGTCTGGCTTGGGCCGCCTTCTGGTTGGTTCAAATCCAGGGAAGCCTCGGCGGGCTCCGGGTGGTCCTCGACTCCTGGGCCATCGGCGGCACCACCGGCGGGGTGGTCTTCGGGATGATCCACGGGTGCCTCGGGCAGGTGTTCTTCGTCCTGGTCAGTTGCTTGGCATTCTCCCTTTCCCGCGGGTATCCGCGCTGGATCCGCAATGTCGGTCGCTTTGCAGGGGGAGGCTGGGTGTTCCTTGGTACCGGCCTGGTCTTCGGGCAACTGCTTCTGGGCTTGTGGATGCGCCACCAGCACGCCGGTCTGGCCATCCCGGATCTCCCGTTGGCGTACGGGCAGTGGTGGCCGCGCACCGACCCCGAATCGCTCCTCCGGTATGCCGGTCGCCGCGAGGGTGTCGACGTGATCACAGCCCTTCAGATCCACATGCACCTGTTCCACCGGATCAATGCGATCCTCGCGGTGTCGGCCATCGCGATGGCCTTCCGGGCTTCGAGGGTCGTGACACCGGGCCTGCCGCTCCGGGTTCTGGGAACCGCCTGGATGCATCTCGTCCTGGTCCAGTTCGCGCTCGGATTGTTCACCGTCATCACCGATCGGGCCGCCGATGTCGCCACCGCCCATGTGGCGGTGGGATCCCTCACGCTCGCCGTGGGTTGCTGGTTCTCCTGGGCCGTGCGAGCCCAACAGGGCTTCGTGGCCCGGGTTTCCGGGCAGACCCTGGATCCCGGGCTTCCGCAAAGCGCGGCTGCCAGATAGTCCCCCCTTTCCAGTGAGCGTCGTCACTCCCATCGATCCGGTCGGTCCCGTCGGGCTTCCCGCCTCCGGTCGATCGTTCCGGGCCTGGGTGACCGTCGCCAGCGACCTGGTCAAGGCGCGGTTGACCCTGATGGTGGTCCTCACCACCTGGATGGGATTCTCGCTGGGATCCTCGCCGGGCTCCGATGGTTGGACCTGCCTGCACGCCATCATCGGCACGTCGCTCCTCGCTGCCGGGGCCTCGGCTTTGAACCAGTGGTGGGAGCGCGACCTCGATGCCCTCATGAAGCGGACCGCGTCGCGACCGATTCCGGCCGGCATCCTGTCTCCGCTCTTCGTGCTGGCCTTCGGTGTGGCCGTGTCCGTGCTGGGCCTCGCCTGGTTGGTGCGTTCGGTGAACCTCCTGACGGCGTTCCTCGGGGCGGCCACCCTCGCCATCTACGTCTTCGTCTACACGCCCCTCAAGACGACCACCGAGCTGAACACCTGGGTGGGAGCCATCCCTGGGGCATTGCCGCCCCTCATGGGTTGGACCGCGGCGACGGGCGAACTCGGCGCGGGCGGTTGGGCGCTCTTCGCCATCCTCTTCTTCTGGCAACTGCCCCATTTCATGGCCATCGCGTGGCTGTACCGCGACGAATACGCCAAGGCGGGGTTCCGGATGCTCTCCGGGGGCGATCCCGACGGGCGCCGGTCCGCATCGTCGGCCATCCGGAACTCCATCGCGCTCCTGTTCGCCAGCGTCGTGCCCTTCCTCCAGGGGATCAGCGGTCGGGCCTACCTGTCGGTCGCACTGGTCATGGGCGGGCTCTTCCTGGTCCAGGCGATCCGGTTCGCCCTGCTGCTCGACACCCATTCGGCCCGTCGTTTGTTCTTCGCCTCGATCTTCTACCTGCCGGTGCTCCTCGCGGTGCTCGTCCTGGACCGAACCATCATGGATCGTTCTAAGGAAGTGCCTTCGAAAAGCTCATTCCTTCGCGGATCTTCAACAATTTCTGTACCACGCCCCGGGGCGTTTGTATTCAATCGGCGGTTCCGTCTTCCGGGAGACGGGGCCTGAACCTTCATAGTCTATGCAATCCTCAGCCTCCCACGCCCACACGAGCGCGACCGATGCCTCCCACGGTCATGCGCATCATGAGCCGGGTTTCTTCGGCAAGTACATCTTCAGCACCGACCACAAGGTGATCGGCATCCAGTACGGGGTGTCGTCGCTGCTGTTCCTGCTGTTCGGGTTCTTCCTGATCCTGCTCATGCGCTTCCAGTTGGCCAAGCCGGGATCCCCGATCCCGGTGATCGGCCCCCTCCTCGAGAAGGTTCTGGGTGAGGAAATGGCCAAGGGAGGCATCATGGGTGGCGATCTCTACAATTCGTTCGGCGCCATGCACGGAACCATCATGGTGTTCTTGGCCATCGTGCCGGTGCTCTTCGGCGCCTTCGGCAACTACGTGACGCCCCTGCAGATCGGTGCGCCCGACATGGCCTTCCCCCGCCTGAACATGGCGAGCTTCCACTGCTATTTCCTGGGCGGCGTGGTCATGTTCGCGAGCTTCTTCACCCCGGGCGGCGCCGCCCGGTCGGGTTGGACTTCCTATTCCCCGCTGGCCTCGGTCACCGACCTGGTCAACCGCTTCGATGGCCAGACCTACTGGCTCATCGGCATGGTGCTGCTCATCACCTCGTCCCTGTTGGGTTCGGTCAACTTCATCGCCACCATCATCCAATTGCGCTGCCGCGGCATGAGCTGGATGCGCATGCCCTTCTTCGTCTGGGCCCAGTTCGTCACCGGGTTCCTGCTGCTGCTGGCCTTCCCCCCGCTCGAGGCGGCCGGTCTCATGCAGCTCATGGACAACCTCTTCGGCAGCTCCTTCTTCCTGCCGCAGGGCCTGGTCGTCAGCGGCAACGCGTTGCCGGTGTCCGGTGGTGGCAGCCCGCTGCTCTGGCAGCACCTGTTCTGGTTCCTGGGCCATCCCGAGGTGTACGTGCTGATCCTGCCGGCGATCGGCATCGTCGCTGAAGTGGTCTCCAACAACATCCGCAAACCGCTCTGGGGTTACCGCAGCATGGTCTACTCGGCCATGAGCATCGGGTTCCTCTCCTTCATCGTCTGGGCCCATCACATGTACCTCACGGGCATGGGCACCAAGGTGGCCACCTTCTTCCAGACCACCACGATGATGATCTCCATCCCGTCGGTGATCATCCTCACGGCGCTGTTCATCTCGCTCTGGGGTGGTTCCATCCGGTTCAACTCGGCGTCGCTGTTCGCGCTGTCCTTCCTGCCGATGTTCGGTATCGGCGGTCTCACCGGCCTGCCCCTGGGCTTCAACGCCTCCGACATCTTCCTGCACGATTCCTACTACGTGATCGGACACTTCCACTACGTGGTGGCTCCCGGAACCATGTTCGCCGTGTTCGCGGGCATCTACTATTGGTTCCCGAAGATCACCGGTCGCCACATGAACGAATTGCTCGGCAAGTTGCACTGGGCCGGTTCGATCTTCTTCATGAACTGCGTGTTCGCCCCGATGTTCGTGCAGGGATTCAAGGGCATGTCCCGCCGCATGTCCGACGGCGGCACCACCTACTTCGGCAAGGATGTCGGCGTGGGTGCCGACCCCGGAGTGCTGGGCCTGAACAACATGATCTTCTGGTGCGCGGTCGGCCTCGGCATCGCCCAGATCCCCTTCATCATCAACTTCTTCGGCAGCATCTTCAATGGACGGCGGGTCGCCTCCGACAATCCTTGGCAGGCCACCACGCTCGAGTGGGCCACGCCGACGCCTCCGCCCCATGGCAACTTCGTCCAGGAGCCGGTGGTGTATCGCGGCCCGTACGAATACAGCGCGCCCAACGCCAAGACCGACTTCACACCGCAGGGCGACAAGAACTGAACCCCGGCGCCCGGCATACCACTCCTCTACGATCAGACCATGGAAATCCCCTACACGTACAAAGCCCGACCCGATACGGGCCTCTACAATGCCAAGGTCGGCATCTGGCTCTTCTTGGCCTCGGAGATCATGCTCTTCGGAGCCCTGTTCTCCGCCTACATCCTGCTTCGGGTGAGCGCCCCCGTCGGTTTCTGGCCCGAGACGGCCCTGGCCTGGCCACGCGGCCTCCTGAACATCCCGATCGGAACGTTCAACACCGCGGTGCTCATCACCTCGTCCGTGACGGTGGTGCTGGCCTGGGCAGCGCTGAAGATGAACAACTTCGCCAGGTTCCGCGTGTACATGGTGATCACCGTCGTCTGCGCTTTGGCGTTCCTCGGGATCAAGTCCTTCGAGTACAACGACAAGTTCAGCCACTATGTGGTACGTCTGAAGGACGGCAAGGCATTGACCGGGCACATCGAGGTCGACGGCAAACATCCTCGATTCTGGAACTTCAGCGACCAGTGGGATGTCGCGAAGTTGGCCGACAAGAAGATCGACAAGATCAAGGTCGAGGTCGACCCCCCGCGGGATGCCCATGGCCACGTGAAGCATGGAGCCCACCACGAGACCCGTGAGATCGCCGTCGCCGACATCGTCTCCCTCGGTTCCTACACGCCGGCGACCCATCCGTTCTTCGCGGTGTACTTCCTGATCACCGCCCTCCACGGCCTCCACGTGCTGGGGGGTGCTCTGGTCCTCGCCTACTTCGCGTTCCCCGGCGCCAAGATGTGGAAGTCCAATCCGGAACAGTTCATCAACCGCATCGAGGTGGGTGGCCTCTTCTGGCACTTCGTCGATCTGGTCTGGATCTTCCTCTTCCCCGTGGTTTACCTCCTCTGATTCAAGATTTATGAGCCAACACAGCGCTTCCTCGGCCGCCTCCCACGGTGGAGACGACCACGATCACGACATCGCGGCCCACGTTCGGACCTACCTCATCATCTTCGGGGCCCTGCTCGTCGGCACCGTTCTGACGGTGGCGATGTACTACGTCGATTTCAGCAGCATGGCCCTGACGGTCGCGGTGGCTCTGTTCATCGCCAGCATCAAGGCCTTCTTGGTCGCCGGTTATTTCATGCACCTGTTGTCCGAGAAGAAGCTCGTGTACGGGTTGTTGCTCCTCTCGGCGATCTTCTTCGCTTCGCTCATGGGCCTCACCCTGTGGGGCAGCGGCGACCTTCCCAGAAACTCCGACACCAAGACCCTGTATGTCCCTTAAGGCATTCCATATCTTCTTCGTCGCGGCCACGGTGGTTCTGATGGCGTTCCTGAGCGGTTGGAGTTTTCTGGTCTACCGGGAGACCCAGTCGACCGAACACCTCGTCTGGAGCCTCTGCTCGGCGGTTTCGATGGTGGGAATGGTGGCCTACGGGCGGTTCTTCCTCCGGAAGCTTCGCAACGTCAGTTTCCTATGAGACTCCGACCGGGAATGTCCGTCGCGGCTGTCGCGGCCGTTTCAGCCCTCGGGTGGACGCCCGCCTTGAACGCCTGCACCGCCTGCTTCGGCAAGACGGACGAGGCGCTGGCGCAAGGCATGAACGCGGGCATCTACGTGATGCTGTTCTTCGTGGCGGCCGCCTGGGTCCTGTTCGGCAGTTTCTTCGTGTTCATCGCCCGGCGGTCCCAGCGGGTGAATGCGCAATCCGAGGCGGGCGATGCGCCCACGAGCCCGACCCCGAGCACCGACCTCTGACGACCAACCCCTGACGACCCCTTTCGACTTCGTACCATCGTTCCAAGATTTTTCGGATACACATGACCTCACTACTTCAATTCCTGGGAATGCCCGAGGCGGCTTCGGCCCACGGCAAGGGCATCGATGAACTGATCCTGTACGTCCACCTGCTCATGGGAGCGCTGTTCGTGGGTTGGATGGGTTATTTCGTCCTGGCGATGGTCCGCTTCAACAAGTCGGCCAATCCCAAGGCCGATTATGTGGGTGCCCGCAGTCATGCCTCCACCTATCTCGAGATCGGCGTGGCGGTGGTCGAGGCGGTTCTGCTCATCGGCTTGGCGGTGCCTCTGTGGGCCAAGGCGGTCGACAGCCCTCCGGGCGCCGAAGAGAAGCCCGTCGAACTGCAGGTGATGGCCCAGCAGTTCGCCTGGGCGGCCCATTTTCCGGGCACCGACGGCAAGTGGGGCAAGCAGGACACCAAGTTCGCCGATCGTGGCAACCCATTCGGCTTGGACACCTCCGACGAGGCCGCCAAGGATGACATCTCGGTGGTGACCGAGGCCTTCCTCCTCCCGGTCAATCGGCCGGTGATCGCCAAGATTTCCAGCATGGACGTGATCCACTGCTTCAAGTCTCCGGCCATGCGGGTCACCCAGGATGCGATCCCCGGCCTCTCCATTCCGGTCCACTTCACCCCGACCAAGACCGGCGACTTCACCATCACCTGCGCCCAGTTGTGCGGCAACGGCCATGCATCCATGAAGGGCGTCTTCAAGGTGGTGACCCAGGCCGAATACGACCAGTGGTACGCCGAGAAGTCCAAGGCGGGCGGCGCGGGCGGCAGCTTCGAGTAGACGTCGCCGATCCAACGACCTGCATGGCCGCTGGTCTCGGACCGGCGGCCTTTTTTTCGATGGAATCCGCCATCCAACGGGGGCTGTGGTCAATCCTCGTCGCCAGTCTTCTGGCGGTGTCGGTGGCCTATTTCGGTTCCAGGGGCGCGCCTCCGGTCCTGGGGCGGTTGAACGGTTTTTCGCTGACCAACCAACTGGCCCAACCCGTCAACCTGGATTCGCTCGAAGGCCGGATCACGGTGGTCAACGTGGTCTTTTCGCGGTGTCCCACGCAGTGCCGCCGCCTGTCGGCGCAGATGCAGCGGATCCAGGCGCGCATTCCTTCAGGAGTTCGCCTGGTGACGCTCACCGCCGACCCCGACCACGATACACCCGAGGTGTTGGGCCGGTACGGCAAGGAGTACGGGGCCTCCCCGGAGAAGTGGTGGTTCCTGACCGGAGCCAAGGCCGAGGTGTACCGGGTGGCGGTGAGCGACCTCAAGTTCGCGGTGGTGGAGTCGGGCGACCCCTCGGCCAAGCTGGAGGACCTGTTCATCCATTCCGCCGATTTCGCGGTGCTCGACTCGCTGGGGCGTTTGCGTTTCATCGTCCACAGCGAAGATTCCGACACTGAAGACAAGGTGCTCCGGTCGGTGAAGCGCCTCAAAGGCATCCTATGAATTCCTCGCTGAACCTCCTGCCGCTCATCAATGCATGCCTGAACGGATCGGCGGCCGTGCTGCTGGTGCTCGGGTTGGTGCACATCAAGGCGGGCCGCCGTGAAGCGCATCGCAAGTGCATGGTGGCCGCATTCGTCACCTCCTGCGTCTTCCTGTTGCTCTACCTCACCCACAAGTACCTGCTCGGATCGGTGCACACCCCGTTCAAGGGGCCGGAGGCCTTGAAGCCCTGGTACTACGGGATGCTCTTCTCGCACATCGTCCTGGCCGCCGCGGTGCCGGTGCTGGCGTTGATCACCCTGCGCCGCGGTGCGGCCGGCGACCTCGAGCGGCACAAGAAGATCGCCCGATGGACGTGGCCGATCTGGATGTACGTGTCGGTCACCGGGGTTCTGGTATATCTGGCCTTGTACCAGATCTGGACCTAGCCGGTCGTTCCCTACCCGGTCCGGTCAGGCGGCCTCGGGCTCCCGCCACTTGCCGTGCTCGCGGATCAGGTCGACCAGTCGTTCCACGGCCTCGTCCTCCGGGATGTTGAAGCGCACCGGCTTCTTGCCCACATACAGGTTGATCTTGTTGGGCGCGCCGCCGACGTAGCCGAAATCGGCGTCTGCCATCTCTCCCGGGCCGTTCACGATGCACCCCATGATGGCGATCTTCACGCCCTTGAGGTGATCGGTACGCGCCTTGATCCGGGCGGTCACCGTCTGGAGGTTGAACAGCGTGCGTCCGCAGCTCGGGCAGGCCACGTAGTCGGTCTTGAACGAGCGGCAACCGGCGGCCTGCAGGATGTTGAAGGCCAGACGCAGGGATTGCCCCGGGCCCTGCTCGGAGCGCACGAGGATGGCGTCACCGATGCCGTCGGCCAGGAGCGATCCCAGATTGACGGCGGCCTGGAGCTGCGCGGCCTCCGGCGACGGCGCCTGTGCCGGGGTCGTCAGACGATCCTTGAGGAGGATCGGGTTGCGGCAGCCCAGGGACGCCAGGCGCACGGCCAGCAGGCGGAAGGCCGTGATGGGCGGCAGAGCGACCTCGTCCTTGACGGTGATCCACTGGGTCTCGCAGGGGGGATGAGGGAAGTCGCCGGAGGGATCGACCTCCATCAGCGGCAGGTCCTCGTAGACGGCCTCGGGCTTCACGTCCGCCTTCGGCGAGATCCTGGGGGCCACCGCGTCGTGGGTCCTGCGATCGACCACCACCCGCACCAGGTTCTCCCCGCCGGCAGGCAGGTCGCCGAGGGGCGAGGCGACCGATTCGCGTCGCTTGAAGTGGAACGGATCCCAGGAGAGCGAAGGCTCGCCGAGGCCGGGGTGGGATCCGGTCAGCAGGGGGATCTGGGCCAGCAGGTCGTTGCAGACGGCGATCTCGCGCGGGCTGTCCTCCGTGAGGGACACCCGGATGGTGTCGCCGATGCCGTCGCAGAGCAGCGATCCGATGCCGATGGCCGACTTGATGCGACCATCCTCACCCTCGCCGGCCTCGGTGACGCCGAGGTGCAGGGGATAGTTCCAGTCGGGGCCCTCCTGATCGAGGCGGGCCGCCAGGAGTCGGTAGCACTCGATCATGACCTTCGGGTTGGAGGACTTCATCGAGAAGACGAAGTTGTGGAAGTCGTGCCGGCGGCAGATGCGGGCGAATTCGAGCGCGCTCTCCACCATGCCGAGCGGGGTGTCCCCGTACCGGTTCATGATGCGGTCGCTCAGGGAACCGTGGTTGGTGCCGATGCGGAGGGCTCGCCCCAGGCGCTTGGCCTCGAGGACGAGCGGGGTGAAGCGGGCCTCGATCCGCGCGAGCTCCTCGGCGTAGGCCGCGTCGGTGTACTCTTTGATCGCGAACTTCTTGCTGTCGGCGTAGTTGCCCGGATTGATCCGGACCTTCTCCACCCACTTCACGGCCTCCATCGCCGCCTCCGGCTTGAAGTGGATGTCGGCGACCAGCGGTACCCGGCAGCCGAGCCGGTGGAGTTCCCGGGAGATGTTCTCGAGGTTCGCGGCATCCTTCACCGTCGGTGCCGTGATCCGGACGATCTGGCAGCCGACCGCCACCAATTCGAGGGTCTGGCGCACGCATTCGGCCGTGTCCATCGTGTCGCAGGTCAGCATCGACTGCCGGACCACCGGGTGCGTGCCCCCGATCACCACGCCCCCTTGGGCGGGGTCGCCCACGATGACCTCGCGGGTGGTTCTGCGTCGGTGATTCCAGGGGGATGGGCAGTACTTCATGGATCGATCCGGGGGCAATAAACGGGAAGGCGGTCGGGGTCGTCAACGCTGGGCAGCGCGGCTTGTGGGCCCGAGGGGCGCGGTCACGGGGCCTGGGTCGGGGTCGAGGGCGTCTCGATGACGGTCTCCTGACGGAACATGGCCTTGAACAGCGGCCCCCGTTTCACCAGGTCGAAGAACGACACGTAGGCCATGAAGCTCAGCAGCAGCACGGCGAAGGCCGACGTGGCGATCTCCTGGAAGCGCGGCCCCACCCGGCGACGGGTCACAAGTTCGTAGAGAGCGAGGGTGATGTGCCCGCCGTCGAGCACCGGGATGGGTAGCAGGTTGATGATGGCGAGGTTGACGTTGAGCAGCACCAGGAAGCTGAGCGCGAGCCGGATGTCGGCGTTCACGTCGGCCGCCAGCTTGCCGAAGATGCCCACGGGCCCGCTCATGTCCTTGGGTCCGATGCCCGTCTCCTTGGAGTGGGCCAGGGCGCCCAGCAGTTCGCCCATCTGCACCACGACCCCCGAGATTTGTTCCCAGGGCGTGGGTCCCGGTCGCTGGAGTTGGTAGGTGAGAACCCGGCTCGGGGCGATCGTCACCCCGATGCGTCCGGTGCCGGTGGTCGGGTCCAATCGCGGGGTGACGGAAAAGGACAGGCGCTCCTTCCCGCGCTGCACCTCGACCCGCGAAGCCTTGCCGGTGCGCTCTCGGATGAGATCGATCAATTGGGCCTGACCCACCACGGGGACGCCGCCGACGGAGATGAACTGGTCGTCGACCCGGAGCCCGGCCTCCTCGGCCGCGCCGCCCGGTGAGAGCCCCATGACCACGGGATGGTCGCGAGGGTCGAGGTTCAGCAGCTTGAGGCCGAAGGTCGGGTTCACGGTGGCCGTCAGCACGTGATGGGAGACCGAATCCCCCCGGGCGATCTCCACCGGGATGCTCTGGGAACGGGCCAGCACCGTGAACCGTTGGACCTCCTGCCAACTCTTCACCCTCTTGCCATCCACGCGGACGACCCGATCGCCCTCCCGGATGCCCATCCTGGCCTCCGGGGAATCGGGTTCGACGTAACCGATGATCGGCGGATTGACATGCACCGGGAGCCCGACCCACCAGATCACCGAGGCGATCACCAGGGCGAAGACGAGGTTCATGAACGGACCGGCCAGCGCCACCCAGATGCGGGACATCGGCGAAGCCGGGGCGATCGATGGGTCGGCCGACCCTTCGATCGCCTCGGAGGTGAGCATCTGGGGCAGTTTCACGAACCCGCCGGCGGGGATCCAACGCAGCGCCCACTCGACCCCGTGGCGGTCCTTCCAGCCGAGGATCTTGGGCCCGAAACCGATGGAGAACCCGAGGACCACCATCCGGCGGAATCGGGCCATCCAGAAATGACCGTACTCGTGCACGAAGACGGAGGCTCCGAAGAACAGCAGCACCGCGAGGACCACATAGGCCTTGTGAAACAGATCTCCGATCATCGATGGGCCCAAGGTAGGCAAGGACGAGCGCCGGGGCAACCGCCGGCCCCGGGAAAACCCGTTCGCGCCACAAGGGTCGGAACCTGGCCCCCCCCCGGATCTCCCGGAGATCCGATCCCGCGAATGGCCGTTTGACGATGCCGAGTCTCCGGGTGGAAGGTTCACCCAGCCGCACGACGCGTCCTTGCCCGGTCGTGCGACGGTTCGTCCCATCATGTTCCTGATCGCCCTGAAGATGCTCCTCGGCGACCGATCCAAGTACTGGATGCTGGTCGGCGGGCTGGCGTTCTCGTCGCTGCTCATGACCCAGCAGTACTTCGTGTTCCAGGGGTTGCTCTCCTGGACCACCAGCCACATGCGGAACATGCGGGCCTCCATCTGGATCGTCGAATCGCGCGTCGACCAGGTCAACGAGACCAAGGCCATGAGGGACACCGACGTGAACCGCGTGAGATCCGTCGAAGGGGTCGATTTCGCGGTGCCCCTGTTCCAGGGTGTGCTCAAGGCCCGCACGGCCGACGGCGCCGACAAGATGATCCAGATGATCGGTCTCCATTCTGGCACCCTGTACGGGCGTCCCCCCCGGATGATCGAGGGCGACATCACGCAGATCCGTCTCCCGAACAGCGTGATCATCGACACCCTGGCTGCCCAGACGAACCGTCTGGGGGCGGGCCTGGGGCGTCCGCTGCGCATCGGTGACACCTTCGAGATCAACGATCGGGAGGCACGGGTCGTGGGCATCTGCGAGACCGAGCGGCATTTCTTCGGATATCCCTACGTCTTCTCCACCTACGATCAGGCCCTTCAATATGCGCCCAGGCAGCGGAAGATGCTTTCCATGATCCTCGCCGAACCGAAGCCCGGATCGGATGTGGACGAGGTGGCCCGCCGCATCGCCGCCGAGACCGGATTGCGGGCCTACACCGTCCCCCAGCTCGAGAAGTCGACCCTCCGCTGGGTCTGGAACAACACCGGCATCCCGATCTCCTTCCTCACCACCATCATCCTGGGATTCGTGGTCGGCGTGGCCGTCAGCGGCCAGACCTTCTACTCGTTCGTCCTCGAGAACCTCCGCAACCTCGGCGCCCTCAAGGCCATGGGCGCCGGCAACGGGTTGCTGGCGGGAATGCTCCTGCTCCAGTCGGTCACCGTGGGGGTGATCGGCTTCGGGATCGGGATCGGTCTCACCGCCATCTTCGGCCTGACCGTCGCCAAAGGGGGGCAGCCCCCGTTCAAGATGGAGGTCGCTTTCCTTTTCCAGGCCATGGCCGCCGTCCTGCTGATCTGCGCCTTGGCGGCGCTGTTTGGGATCCGCCGGGTCGCCAAACTGGAGCCCGCGATCGTCTTCCGCGGCTGACCGGCGCCGGCAGCCCCACCCCATGTCCGCATCCCGAACCCCGGTGAACCCCGCCTCCCAGTCCCCGATGGAAGCCGCCGCGATCTCGGCGCGGGCCATCGTGAAGGCGTTCGGCGTGGGCGACGCGCGGACGCTGGCCCTCAAGGGGGCGGACTTCACGGCCGTGGAGGGGGAACTGCACCTGATCGTGGGGCCCTCGGGATGCGGCAAGACCACCCTCCTGAGCGTCCTGGCAGGGACGCTCGATTGCGATCAGGGCGAGGTCACGGTGATGGGGACCCGGATCACGGCGCTCTCGACGGCCGAAGTGACCCGCTTCCGCCGGGGACACATCGGCTTCATCTTCCAGCAGTTCAACCTCATCCCCACCCTGACGCTGCTCGAGAATGTCAGCGTGCCCCTCCTGCTCCAGGGGGCCGGGCGCCGTGAGGCCGAGGCCAGGGCCGCGGAACGCCTGGTCCAGGTGGGTCTGGGCGGCCGGGAGCGCCAGCGGCCCTCCCAGCTTTCCGGAGGCCAGCAGCAGCGGGTCGCCATCGCCCGTGCGTTGGTCCACGAACCCCGGTTGGTGATCTGTGACGAACCCACCAGCGCCCTCGACTCGGTGACCGGCCACCAGATCATGGACCTGTTGAGCGGCGCGGCGAAGGCGCCGGGCCGGAGCGTCCTGATCGTCACCCATGACCCGCGCATCTACGGGTATGCCGACCGCATCAGCGAGATGGAGGACGGGCGCGTCACGGCCGTCCACTCCGGGGCCTCGCTTTCGTCATTCATCCACGCCGCAACCCGTTCCTGAACTCCCATGATCCTCTTCAAACGCATTTCCTTCTGGCTGGCGCTCGGTGGGGTGGGCGCCGTGCTGCTGCTCCTGAAGGGGCAGGGAAACCCTCCGCCGAATCCGGGCCCGGTCTCGGCCCCGCCGCGTTCGCCCTACACCCGCACCGTGGCCTCCACCGGCCTCATCGAGGCCTCGCGCGAGAACGTGAAGGTGGCCGCTCCCCGCGAGGGTCTCGTGACGCGGGTGTTCGTGAAGGTCGGCGATGCCGTGAAGGCGGCGGCCCCGCTCTTCCAGATCGACGACCGCGAGGTGCGCGCACGGATCCGCCTCCTCGAGGCTCAGGTGGCCTCGCTGCGGTCCCAGGCCGGCGTCGACGAGTCCCTGATCGCCGACCTGGACGACCAGGTGAAGCGGTTCGCCCAGTTGGGGCGCGACCGTGTGGCCACCGAGGACGAGGTCAAGCGCCGGGAATTCCTTCTGGCCACGGCCAAGGCGAGGGCGGCGGCCACCGCCGCGGCCATCGCCGCGGCCGAGGAGGCCGTACGGCAGGCCGGGACCGACCTGGAGATCCTGACCGTCCGGGCCCCACGCGACGGACGGTTGCTCCAGGTGAACCTGAGGGAGGGCGAGTTCGCCGCCGTCAAGTCGGCCGAGCCGCTGATGCTCCTGGGCGACATCGACCGCTTCCAGGTGAGGGCCGAGGTGGATGAACAGGATGCGGTGCTGATCCTGGGCGACCAGCCCGCGGTGGCCTCCCTGAAGGGACATTCCGATCTCCGCATGACGCTCAGGTTCGTCCGCATCGAACCCTACGTGGTGCCGAAGCGAAGCCTGACCGGCGACAGCCTGGAACGGGTCGACACCCGCGTGCTCCAGGTGGTCTACGCCTTCGAGCGGCCCGCCTTCCCGGTCTACGTTGGTCAGCAGGTCGATGTGTTCATCCAGCGCCCCGAATCCGCGCCGACCGTTTCCCGTTGAAACCTTTCCCGATGAAATCCCGCGTCCTCGTCAGCCTGCTTCTCTGCCTTCACACCCTGGGTGCCGAACCAGCGCCAAGGTCGGTGCCGTTGCCCGCGACACCCCTGACCCTCGACCAGGCCCTGGAACACGCGCTGGCCCACAATGTCGCGCTCGCCAAGGGGCGGACCGAACTCGAGGAGGCGCAGGGCCTGTCGATCCAACAACGGTCCGCGCGCCTGCCCCGTCTGGCCACCACCGGCACCTACCAGCAGCTCGACGAGGGCCGCATCGAGCGGGTCCAGTTCGACGCCGCGCAACCTGCGACCCCGTTCTTCAACAACCAGAGCTGGAACGCGAACCTGGTCGTCACCCAGCCGATCTTCGCCGGGGGCAGATACCGCTCGTTGGCCCGGTCCTCACGCCTGACCCGCGAAGCGGCGCTCGCGTCCTATCAGGCCCTCGTGGCCAACACCCTCCTGGAGGTCCGGATCGCCTACAGCGACGTGCTGCTGGCCGTGGAACAGATCGGTGTCCAGGAGGCTTCCAAACGGCTGCTGGAGCAGGAATTGGAGACCGCCCGACGGAGCCTCGAGGCGGGGACGGTGCCCCGCTTCAACGTGCTTCGTGCCGAGGTGGAGTTGGCCAACGCATTGCCGCCGCTCATCCGGGCCCGCAACCAGGAGAGGATCGCACGGAACACGCTGGCCGTGCTGCTGGGGTGCGATGTCCCCGCCGACTCCGGGGTCGAGGTGCCGCTGAAGATCGCCGACACGCTCCGCGCCGAGCCGTTCGAGATCGCGGTCGGCACCGCACTCAACTCGGCTTGGCTGCGTCGTCCCGAGATCAAGGCCGCCCAGGCCTCGGCACGGATCCGTCACGAGGAGGTGCTCCAGAACCGCGCCGATCTGATGCCCTCGCTCTCCGGCACGGCCGGGTACGGCGTGCAGAACCGGAACTTCATCCGCGACCTTGATCGGACCCTCGACGGCTGGACGGTGGGGGTGCAGGCCAATTGGATGCTCTTCGATTTCGGCCAGACCCGGGCCAAGGTCGACATGGCCCGGGCCCGCGAGGAACGGGCGCGCCTCGAGATCGAGGATGTGCGGCGCCGCATCGAACTGGAGGTCCGCACGGCATTCTCCCTGTTCATGGAATCCAAGGAGGTCCTGGTGTCGCAGACCCGCGTCATCGAGCGCGCCGAGGAGGCGGTGCGACTGGTCACGGCGCGCGCGGAGGCCGGAAGCAGCACCCAGTTGGACGTCCTCTCGGCCCAGACCGCGCTCAAGCTCTCGCGGACCCAGCACAGCCAGGCCCTGCGCGACTACACGGTGGCCAAGGCCCGTTTGGAGCGCTCGATGGGCGAGGGGGTGCGCCTCACGGTGGAGACCCCGGGTCGATGACCCCGTTCGCAGGGCTCCGGACGGTCCGGGGTTCTAGCGCCACGACCCCAGCAGGCCGCCGAGCCCGCGGTCGGAACGTCGCGGACTGACCAGCGCCAGCGACAGGCGCGAAGGTTCCAGGAAATCCGCGGCCACCTTCCGGACCTCGGCCGGTGGCACGGCGGCCAGGCGGCTCCGGGTCTCCTCCGGCGGGATGACCCGTCCGTGGCCGAGCACCTGTTCCCCCAGCCACATCATCATGGGTTCGGATCCCTCGAGCGACAGGTCGGCCTGTCCGATCGCGTAGTCCCGCGCCCGGTCCAGCTCCGCCTTGCCCGGCGCCCGGTCGACGAGCCGGCGGGTCTCGCGGAGGATGAGTCCGAGGGCCTTCTCCAGATGGGCGTCGTCGAGGCCCGCGGAGATCACAAGGTCGCCGCAGTCGCTCCATGCCGTGCCCGTGCTCTGGATGCTGTAGGCCAGGCCATGCCGCTCGCGGATCACCTGGAACAATCGGGAACTCATGTTCTCGCCCAGCATCACGTTGAGCAATCGGAGGGCGAACCGTCGCTCGTCCCTCCGGTGGGTCGTCCTGAACCCCAGGGCGATCTGGGTCTGCTCGGTCTTCCGGGTTCGCAGGAGCCACCGTGGACCGCCGGCCACCGGCGGGGCGATCGGCGGCGGCGGCGGCGGTCCCTGGCGGAAGCGGGGGATCCACCCGCGCAGTTCCTCGAGCACCGCTTCGTGCGTCAGGTTGCCGGCGGCCGCGATGACGGTCGACCCCGAGACGTAGCGTCGCTGGAGGAAACCGGTCAATTCCCGGCGTCCCAGTCCGCGCACGGATCTTGCGGTGCCGATCACGGGACGGCCGAGGGGGTGTCGCGGAAACTGGACCTGGTTCAGGAGATCATGGACCAGTTCGGCGGGTTGGTCGTGATACATGGCCTGCTCCTCGAGGATGACGTCGCGTTCGCGCGCGATCTCCGCGGGGGAGAACCGCGACTCCAGGAACATGTCGAGGAGGACATCCAGCAGTTCCGGCAGCCGCGAGGCCACCGCCCGGCTGTAGAAGCAGGTGTGCTCCTCGTCGGTGAAGGCGTTGAGGTACCCGCCGATGCCCTCGATGTCCTGCGAGATGCGCGCCGCCGTCCGGCGACGGGTCCCCTTGAAGAGCATGTGCTCGATGAAATGGGCCGCGCCGTTCTCGGGCGGGCCCTCGTGCCGGCCGCCGGTGTCGACCCAGAGGCCCACCGCGACGCTGGCCAGGTGCGGCATCGAGGCCGTCACCACCCGTAGGCCGCCGGGAAGCACTGAGAGTCGGTACATGGATGGACCGCTAGGCTGGTTCCGTGGGGCTTCGATCGCAATCCGCAAGCGAGGCTTTCCGCGCGTCAAGGGTTCAGTCCGAGCCAGGCCATGCCCCATCGGATCCACAACGGGATGGTGATCAGGCTCAGCAGGGTGGTGCCGGCCACGATCCGGACGGCGGTGGCCGGGTCGCCACCGTAGAGTCGGGAGAGCACGATGGGAAAGACCCCGGCGGGCATGGCCGCCTGGACGACCAGCACCCGCTTGATCTCCACCGAGCAGGGCAGGATCCGGCCGATGCCCAGCAGCAGCGCCGGGAGGATGCCCAACCGGAAGAGGGCCGACCATGCCACCGCTCCGGCCGATCGGGCCGGATGCAATTGACGGACCTGATCGGCCACCGTCGCTCCGGCCATCATGATCCCCAGAGGAAAGGCGCACGCCCCGAGCATGGATGCCGTGATGGCCAGGGGACGGGGCACCCATCGGGCCGCGCCGCAGGCGTTCAGGACCAGCGACAGCAGGATCGCCACCAGAGGCGCGTTGATCAACCGGCGCCACTCTCCGGGTCCGGTGGCATGGCCCAGGGTCATCAGGCCCAGGGTCCACATGGCGATGTCGACGCCCAGATTGTGCACGAAGAGCACCCCGGGGGTGTCGGGATGGCTCGCGAACAGGACGAGGACCAGGGGGAAGGGGACGTAACCGTAATTCTGGAGCCCAGAGACGAGGGCGAAGGTCCGCTGCTCCGCATCGGTGGCCAGTCCGATCCGTCGGCGGAAGAGCCAGCAGACACCGATGCCCAGGGCGATGCCGCCGAAACCCACCAGGGGTGGCACCAGCAGGTTCTCCGCCCGCTGGAGCGCCTCGTTGCCCAGCACCTTGTCGAAGATGAGGCAGGGGGTCAGGACGTTGAGCACCAGTCGGAGCATGCTTGCGTCGGCCTCCTCGGTCAGCCAGCGCACCCGTCGGAGCACCACGCCCACCAAGGCCAGGCAGAACACCGGCAACACCGCCGCCAGCACATCGCTCAGGGACATCATGATCTCGGGGCGCAGACGCTAATCCGGTGCCCTCGGGTTGGCCAACGTCCGATTGCGGGATGTCCGATGGCTTGATCGTCGATCGCGAGGACCCGGGCCTCCGATCAGGCCAGGAGGTGTTCCACCAGCGCCGCGAACTCGAGGTGCTGAACCTGCCGAAGGTAGGCGACGGAACGGGCGCAGGGCCTTTCCGCCACCCGCTCGCATTCGTGGACCAGGGCCAGGGGATCGACGTCGCCCGACAGGGTCAACCGTTCGAGAGCGCCACGCGCCTCGGTCGAATGCGCCGCCTGGACGGCCCCCGGGGTCAGGGCCCGGTAGATGGGGTGACCGCTGAGTCGGCGGAACCAGTAGGCCGCGTTCCAATAGTCGGGCTCCCGGCGATGCAGCATCGCGTGGACGAGGCACCCGTCCGGATCCGTGCGGTCCTGCACCAGGTTGTGCGCCGGATCGTGGTGATCGTGGTAGAGCAGGGCGGCCGCCGACAGCAGATCCGAAATCCGCTCGGAAAGGTCGATGCCTCGGGTCGCTTCGAGCAACCGGAGGGCCACGGTGGTCTCCGGAAGGGTTCCGGTCCGGGGGCCTGGTCCCAGGTCGGGGAGTTCCTGGGTGCCGAGCAGTTCCCAGAAACGGGCGGTGGCGTTCTGTGTTCCAATCAAGAGGGACATCGGGGTGAAGCCGCATGATCGCGGCCGGTGGCGGGGTCGTCAAATCCCGGCCCGAGAATCCCGGAGGCGGGCCATCCCGGACAATCCCGCCTTGAAAGGGCGGTCTCCGGCACGTTACCAACAAACCGATGTCCCGATTCGACCTCGCCTCCTGGCTCACCGTGCGCACCCGCGAAGTGGACCGGGCCCTCGACCGATTCCTCCCCAAGGCCACCGCCAAGCCGGCCACCATCCACAAGGCCATGCGCTACTCGCTGTTCGCAGGGGGCAAGCGGATGCGTCCCGCGCTGGTGCTGGCGGCGGCCGAGGCCTGCGGTGGGACCCACGAGGCTGCCATGCCCCTGGCCTGTGCCGTGGAATGCATCCACACCTACTCGCTCATCCATGATGATCTGCCGGGCATGGACAACGACGACATGCGCCGGGGCAAACCCACCAACCACAAGGTGTTCGGCGAGGGGATCGCGATCCTCGCCGGCGACGCGCTGCTCACGCAGGCCTTCGAGATCGCCGCCTCGTGCAAGGGCTGGAGTCGCTACGGTCCCCGGGACATCGTTCTCGAGATCGCCCGCGCCTCGGGCTCGCTCCAGCTCATCGCCGGTCAGGTCGCCGACCTCGAGGGCGAGGGACGGAAGATCTCGCGTGCCCAACTCCGCTACATCCACGAGCGCAAGACCAGCGCCCTGCTGGCCTGCTCGGTCCGTCTGGGTGGCATGAGCGCCAACTGCACGCCGGCCCAATTGGCGGCGCTCACCGATTTCGGTCACCATGTCGGCCTGGCCTTCCAGGTGATCGACGACATCCTGGATGTCACCCAGACCTCCGAGCAGTTGGGCAAGACCGCCGGGAAGGATGTGAAGGCACAGAAGGCGACCTACCCGTCCATCGTGGGCCTCGAGAAGTCGCGCCGCATCGCCGCCGAACTCACCGCGCGGGCCGAGGCGGCCCTGAAGCCGTTCCGGGGTGGCGCGGTCGCCCTGGAAGCGATCTCCGACCATCTCCTCAAGCGCCAGTCCTGACGCCACACCGTGCCGCCGCTCCGGCCGGCGACGGACAGGCCGAAAATGCGCTTGCGATGGGCGCACCCCCTCCTTGAGCCTCTGGGCGCCCTCCGGGTCATCGACGCGATGGTTCGGGAGGGGCCTTGGCCCAAATCCCCGTGAAAGTCTTCACCGGCAACTCCAATCCCGACCTGGCCCGTGCGATCTGCGATTCCATCGGGATCCCGCTGGGTCGTTCCACGGTGAAGCCGTTCCCCAACGGCGAGACCTTCGTGAAGATCGACGAGAACGTCCGCGGCACGGACGTCTTCGTGATCCAGTCCACCAGCCCGCCCGCCAACCAGCATCTCATGGAGATGTTCATCATGATCGACGCGCTGCGGCGGGCGAGCGCTTCGCGGATCACGGCGGTGTTGCCGTTCTACGGCTATGCACGGCAGGACCGCAAGGACCAACCGCGCGTGCCCATCACGGCCAAACTGGTGGCCAACCTGCTCGTCGCCGCCGGGGCCAACCGGGTGCTGACCATGGATCTCCACGCCCAGCAGATCCAGGGCTTCTTCGACATCCCGGTCGACCATCTCTACGCGGCCCCCGTGCTCCTGGAGCACATCTCCCGACAGCAGACCCAGAACCTGGTCGTGGTGAGTCCCGACCTGGGCGGCCTCAAGATGGCCGCGGCCTACTCCCAGACGCTCGGGGCCGAACTGGCCATCGTCGCCAAGCGACGCAAGAGCCCCACCGAGACCGAGGCGATCTCGGTCATCGGCGAGATCGAGGGCAAGAACGTGCTCCTGGTGGACGACCTGACCGAGACGGCCGGAACCCTGGTCAACGCCGCCTCGCTGCTCAAGCAGCGGGGTGCCAGGCGCATCCAGGCCTGCGTTTCACATGCCCTGATCAACGAGCTCGGGATCGAGCGTCTCCGAAAATCGGAGATTGACGAACTGATCACCACCGATAGTGTTCTCCGCCCGTCGATCGAGGGGGTCCGAATCACGACCCTTTCTGTCGCCGGCTTGTTGGGAGAGGCGATCAAGCGAATCTACACGAATTCCTCGGTCACCTCCCTGTTCGAGTTCAAGGGCTGAGGCCGCACCCGTGTGCGATCCGGCAGATACGACTGAATCAATGAAATCACTGAAACTGAAAGCCGAGCCCCGCACCTCCACGCGGCGCAAGGGTTCCAAGGCGCTCCGTTCCGCCGGACGCATCCCCGCCAACATCTACGGCAAGTCCATCGCGCCGCAGAACCTCCAGATCGATTCCGAGGCGTTCTCCGACCTCATCCATTCGGCCCATTCCGAAATCGTCCTGGTCGACCTCGAGGTCGCCGGAGACGCCAAGGCCCGCTTGGCCCTGGTCCAGGATGTCCAGCATCACCCGCTGAGCGGCGAGGTCCTGCATGTCGACTTCCACGAGGTGAAGCCCGACGAGTTCATCACCATCCGGATTCCCGTCGAAGCGACCGGCGAGGCCGAGGGCGTGAAGACCGGTGGCGGCACCTTGGAGCATGTGCTCCAGAAGCTCCGCGTCACCGCGCTCCCGAAGGACCTTCCCGAACAGATCGTGGTCGACGTCTCCGCCTTGGCGGTCGGACAGGCCATCCAGATCGGCCAGATCCAAGCGCCCGAGGGCGTCAAGATCCTGGGTGACAAGCATCTGCGTGTCTTCGCGGTCGCCGCGCCGGTCACCGAGGCCGAGGCGGCTCCTGCCGCCGCCGAGGGTGCCGAGGCCAAGCAGCCCGAGATGATCAAGGAGAAGAAGGAAGAGGCTCCGGCTGCCGGAGCCGCTGCCGCTCCCAAGAAGAAGTGATCTGAGGCATCGTACCCCCGGGGGATTTCCAATTGACCCCTCCTGCGTTGATCGTGGGTCTTGGAAACCCGGGGGACGAGTACCGGAACACCCGGCACAATGCCGGGGCGATGGTGGTCGACCGCTTTGCCGACCATCGATGTGCCGGTTGGCGGACAGAGCGGAAGTTCTTTGCAGAATTGGCGACGGGTGAATGCGGAGGCCGCAAGGTGATCTGCATCAAGCCCCTGACCTACATGAACCTGAGCGGGGAGGCGGTGGTGGCGGTGAGCCGGTACCACCGGATCCCTCCCGAACAGGTGATGGTGGTGGCCGATGATGCGGACCTGCCCTTGGGTGCGGTCCGCATGCGGCCCAGCGGAGGGTTCGGGGGGCACCATGGTCTGCAGTCGGTCATCCAGCATCTGGGAACCCAAGAGTTTCCGAGGCAACGCATCGGCGTGGCCCGGCCGGTCCAGTCGGTTCGCGACATCGCATCGCATGTGTTGGGATCGTTCTCCGCCGACGAGGCGGCGCTCCTGGGCGAGGTGATGATCAGGGCCGAGAGGCAGATCCAATGCTGGTTGGAGGAGGGGTTGGGCAAAGCCATGAGCCTCTTCAACCGAAGCCGGTGATCCGTGGGGCGGCCACCTCGGGCGAATCCGTCGAGCGTCTCTGTTGCAGGAACAGCGCGTCGTTCGAACCGGCCCGGAGGCGTGACCGGACGCACGGTCCTAGGCCGCATGAGACATCCGGGTCCTTGAAACGTCCTGGTTCACAAAACATCTTGAAGGCACGACGGAAGAAAAACGTTTGAAACAAAAAAAACTGAAAGGAACGCGGGAGATGGTCCGAAGACTGAAGGCGACGGGCATTATCGAATGACGAAGCCACTGAAACACCGAAAAAACGGCCCGAATCATCCTCATCCCCGACCCTTGCCATTCCACGCTCGTTCCGACCCTCCGTTCCGATCATTTCAACATCGAATAAAAAACCACCCAAGACCATGAAACGCTACGAAGGACTGTTCATTCTCGATTTGTCCGGCAAGGAAGAAGGCATCAAGGAAGTCGTCGACAAGTTGTCCTCGGAGATCACCTCCGTGGGCGGCAAGATCGAGACCGTCCAGAAGCTCGACAAGAAGACCTTCGCCCGGAACGCCCGCAGCGGTGAGTCCGCCGGTCATTTCGTGAACATCATCTTCGAGGCCCAGGGCAAGGCCGTCGCCGAGCTGCGCTCCCGCTTCAAGTTGGCGGCCGACGTGGTCCGTGTGCTCTTCACCGAGGCTCCGGCACCGGTGCCCACCAAGAGCGCCTGATCGCCCACAACGCCTCCACCGGCATCGGCGACCCAACCGCCCTCCAACCTCAAACCCCACCCCAGCCCTTTCTCACCATGGCCAGCTTCAACAAGGTCATCTTGGCCGGGAACCTGACTCGGGATCCCGAGCTTCGTTACACCCCGAAAGGCACGGCGATCGCCAAATTGGCGATGGCCGTCAATCGGCGGTGGACCGGCGAGGATGGGCAGACCCGCGAGGAGGTCACCTATGTCGACATCGACGCCTTCGGCAAGCAGGCCGAGGTGATCTCCCAATACCTCCGAAAAGGAGGTGGCCTTCTGGCGGAAGGTCGCCTCAAGCTCGATCAATGGGACGACAAGCAGACCGGTCAGAAGCGCTCCCGTCTGGGGGTGGTGCTCGAGAGTTTCACCTTCATCGGCGGTCGTCCCGACGGGGCCGGTCCCGGCTCTGGTTCCGGCCCTGTTCCTCCTCCTGCTTCGGTGCCGGGCCGGGTCACGGGCAATCGTCCGGCGGCGGCGGCACCGGCCGACGCCGAGGGCGGACCTCCTGATGACGACGACGTTCCTTTCTGATATCTGAAAACGCTGTGCGACGACCACTCACGATGATCGTCCCGCGATCCATACGCTGACCTTTTCAAAACCTCAGTCCAAACCCTCAATTTCATCCATTTCCATGCCAAAGACAGAAGTACTCCTCATCCACAACGTGGTCGGTCTCGGCGGTGAATCCGATCTGGTCAAGATCGCCTCCGGCTATGCACGCAACTACCTGATCCCCCAAGGGCTCGCCGTTCCGGTGTCCCAGGGGAACAAGCGCCGGATCGAGGCCCTGCGCCAACGCCGTGCCGAGCGCGAGGCCAAGGAACTCAGCTCCATGTCGGAGTTGGGCAAGAGCCTGAGCAAGGTGACGCTCACCCTTTCGGTCAAGACCGGCGATGACGGCAAGATGTTCGGCAGCGTGACCTCCGGGTCGATCGCCGACGCCCTCAAGACCCAGCTGGATGTCGCCCTCGACAAGCGCAAGATCCATCTGGAGAAGACGATCCACGCCCTTGGCGAATACGAGGTCGAGCTGCGACTGCACCCCGAGGTCCGGTCTTCTCTCAAGTTGGTGATCAAGAGCTCGAACCCGCTGCCCCCGCCCCCGGTCGAACCGGTGGCCGAGGCTCCCAAGACCGAGAAGCGCTCCTACCGCGGTGGGGCGCGGCCGGCCGGCGACGCCAAGGCCCAAGCCTGAGGCGAGGTCGGGCATCCATCGGTCGCCCACTCGATCACGAGCATTCGTTCACGGCGGACCTCCGGGTCCGCCGTTTCCGTTGGTGCGCCCGGCAGGGCGCACTCTCCAACGGGGACGTCGATGGGTATCCGTGGATGGGTATCCGATGAGGCGTGGCCACGAGGCGTTCTTCCCTGAGGCATGAGGCATCCGGCTGGGGCCGCCTGCCACCTCAGGACCCGTGCCGAACAGGATCCCCCCGTATCACCCGAATCCAGGATCGGTGGGGGCCCCCTGCGCCCAACGCACCAGCGCATCTTCGGACATGCGGCATACCTGCCAATCCGGAAGAACCACGGCGCCGATCCGCTCGTAGAATTCGATGGCGGTCTTGTTCCAGTCCAAGACCGTCCATTCGAGACGTCCGCAACCCCGCTCCGTCGCCAACCGCGCCAGGTGTCTCAGGATCGCCTGCCCATGGCCGCGCCGGCGGTATTCCGGACGGATGAACAGGTCCTCGAGATGGATCCCGGGTTTTCCGAGGAAGGTGGAAAAATTCGGATGGAACACCGCGAAGCCCACCGAGACCGGGCCCTCGAATGCCAGGACGACCTCGGCCGCGGGTCTGGGTCCGAACAGGGCGTCCCTCAACCGTTCCCGTGTCGCCGTGACCTCGTGGCCGAGGTGCTCGAAGTCGGCGAGGGCCCGGATCAGCTCCAGGACCAGATCGATATCCTTCTCCGTCGCGTTCCGGAGCGTTGTCGGGCCCATGTGACGAGGTTGGCCGGGCTCAGGGGTGCGGGCAACGCCCGAGTGACCGATCGAGGCCGCGATGAGGGATTCCCAATCCGGGATTGAGCCCCGGCGGAGTCGACCGGAGACTGGGACCGGCATGTCGCCGAATCTCGCCGCGCAATTCAAAGGGTGGACCAAGCCGGGCCCCATCCCGCCCGGAGCCCTGGGTGGGGGCCCCGCATTGGAACCGGGTGAAAGCCTCGACGCCATCAGCGGCCATTTCCGACTCTTCCAAGCTCTCGATGGCCATCGGTTCTCCTCCGACGATGTGCTCACCGCCTGGTATGGCACCCAGGGTTGCCCCTCGGCCGGGTCGGTGCTCGATCTGGGCAGCGGCATCGGCACGGTCGGGATGATCGCCGCGTGGAGGCTCCCTCACGCCCGTTTCGTGACGGTGGAGGCCCAGGCCGAGAGTGTCCGGTTGGCCCGCAAGTCGGCCGCCTGGAACGGCTTGTTGGATCGGTACGACATCCGCACCGGTGACCTCCGCGACCCGGCCGTTGTGCGCGAGGACGAGCGCTTCGATCTGGTCCTGGGCAGCCCTCCGTATTTCCCGCTGGGCACCGGCGTGGAGAGCACCCATCCGCAGAAGTTGGCCTGTCGCTTCGAATTGCGTGGCACGGTGGCCGACTATTGCCGGACGGCCGTCCGGCATCTCGCCCCGGGAGGCGTCTTCGCCTGCGTGTTCCCGATCCGGCCGGAGGACCAGCACCAACGCGTACGCGAGGCGGCCGAGGCCGCCGGGTTGACGATCCTCCGGATGCGGCCCGTGGTCTTGAGGGAGGGCGATGATCCGTTGCTCGGGCTCTTCCTGATGAACCGAGCGACCGACCTTCCCGAGGCCTTGCGTGGTCGGACCTGGGCGGAGCCTCCGTTGATCATCCGTCGGGCCGACGGGTCGATCCACCCGGAGTATTCGGTGGTCAAGCTGTCCTTCGGGTTCCCGCCCTGAGCCGGTTTCAGTGCCCCTCGTGGTCCCGGATGTACTCCTGGCGCAGGCCCAGGGCCTCCGGGGCATGCAGGACCAGCATCTTCATCCGGATGTCCGACGGCACGGTGGCCGCCGTGGCCTTGGAGACCAGCACCATCAGGCCGATGGCCAGCGGCACGCACCAGATGGCCGGTTGCTCGCACAGGATCCGCAGCAGGGGATGGGCGGCCCAGAAGTCGCCCAGCGGCAGCCACTTCAGGTCGGAGAAGTTGGTCAGCGCGACCGTCAGCAGGGCGCAGATCCCGCCGGTGAGCATCCCGGTCGCCGCGCCCTTCATCGTCATGCCGCGCCACCACACGCTCATGAAGAGCAGGGGGAAGTAGCTTGCGGCGGCGATGGCGAAGGCTTGGCCGACCATGAAGTTGATCTGGAGTTGCTCCACGAAGCATCCGAGCACGGTGGAGACGGCCCCCAGCAACACCGCGCACCATTTGAACATCTGCATCCGCTCCTGGGCGGTGGACTGCGGGCGGAGGATCCGGCCGTACACATCATGGGCCAGCGCTCCGGTCATCGAGACCAGCAATCCGCTGAAGGTGCTCATGAAGGCCGCGAAGGCCCCGGCGCAGGTCATCCCGGAGAGGACGGATCCCCAGGGGATCGTGCCGGCGCCTCCGGTGGTCGCGTCGATGACCTTGGGCAGTTCGAGCACGATCTTGTCGGTCCCCTTGGCCCCGGTGGCCTCGTAGAGCGCCGGCAGCAGGTTGCGCCCCATCACCCCGAACACCGGCGGGAACACATAGAAGATGCCGATCAGGATCATCACCCACATGGTCGTCCGTTTGGCGGCGGCGCCGTCGGGGTTGGTGTAGAAGCGCACGAGGATGTGGGGCAGGCCGGCGGTGCCGCAGACCAACGCGATGATCAACGAGTAGGTGTAGAGGAGCGCGTAGGGTTTGGACTCCTCGGCCCCGAGCCGGGCCGCCTTGGCGGCCTTGCTGGTGAGCGGACCGAAGGGGTTGATCCAAGCCGGATCCGCGGGTGCCTTGGCGGACAGCGGGGCCCTCTTCAGCGCGGCCGCGGTGTCGGCGCTGTCACGGACCTCGGCGGTCGCCGACATCGCCGGGGCGTTCTGCGCCAGGTTGGCCTGAAGGTGCTGGCCGTAGTGGCCCTGCACCGCCATCAGCACGAAAACCGGCACCGAGATGGCGAACATCTTCGCCCAATACTGGAAGGCCTGCACCAGCGTGATGCCCTTCATGCCGCCCAGGGCGACATTCAGGGTGATGACCGCCCCGACCACCACCACTCCGGCCCAATAAGGAAAGCCCTTCAGCGCGGCCCCGTCGGCGCCGTGCGGGGCCAGCGTCTCCAGGAAGGTTCCCCGGAAATCCACCTCCTGGAACACGTAGGCCAGGGTGGTGCCCGCCCCCTTCATCTGGGGCATGGTGTAGAAGAATCCGATGAAGAGGACGAACACCACGGCGATCTTGCGGAACAGGGGCGAGTCGTAGCGGCCCTCGGCGAAGTCGGGAATGGTGTAGGCGCCGAAACGACGCAGCGGACCCGCGATGAACAGCAGCAGGAAGAGATACCCGCAGGCGTAGCACACCGGATACCACAGCGCGTCGTAGCCGCTGGACATCACCATGCCCGCCACCCCCATGAACGAGGCGGCCGAGAGGTATTCACCCGAGATCGCCGACGCGTTCCAGCCCACGGAGACGCCGCGTCCGGCCACGAAGAAGTCGGAGGCGCTCTTGGCGCGTCCGGCCGCCCAGAAGCCCATGCCCACGGTCACCAGGACCGTCAGGGCGCTGAGGGAAACGATCCACGGATCGACCGCGGCGAGCATGGGATGGAACATGGTGAATGGCAGGGATTCCGATCGGAGGCTATGGGTCAGGGCTGGATCGGGTCAATCGGCCATGGAACGGTCGCATGGAAACGATGGGGCCTGGACCGCCGGGCCCCGGGTCCGAGTCGGCCTCCCACCGGTTCCTGACCGTTGCCGGATGCCGTCGGACTAGGCCAGGATCGGCTGGATGACCTCGCCGTGGACATCCGTCAGGCGGCGATCCACGCCATTGTGGCGGAAGGTGAGGCGGGTGTGATCGATGCCCAGCAGGTGCATGATCGTCGCGTGGATGTCGTACACCTCGGTGACGTTCGACCGATCGGCCGGCTTGTAGCCCCACTGATCGCTCTCCCCATGGGTGATCCCGCCGCGGATCCCTCCGCCGCACAGCCAGTTGGTGAAGACGAACGGATTGTGGTCGCGACCCTTGCCGCCTTGGGCGCACGGCATGCGGCCGAACTCGGTGGTCCACAAGAGGATCGTGTCGTCCAGGAGACCGCGTTGCTTGAGGTCTTCGATGAGGGCGGCGATGGGCTTGGCCATGCCCATGGCGAGCGGACCATGGTCTTGGGCGATGTTCTCGTGGGAATCCCAATTGCGACGCGGAAAGCTGTTGTCGTTGCCCGACCAGATCTGCACGAACCGCACGCCCCGCTCGATGAGGCGTCGGGCGGTGAGGCATTTCCGGCCCATGATGTCGGTCTCTTCGGGCGCGTTGATCTCCGCCGGCCACTTCCTGGTGGTGTTGTCGATGCCGTAGGCTTCCTGGATCCAGGCCGGTTCCTTCGACAGATCCAACGCCTCCGGTGCCGCCAACTGCATGCGGGCCGCGAGTTCGTAGGTGCGGATGCGGGCCTCGAGGCGCTGGTCTCCGGGCCGTGCGGCCGCATGGATCCGGTTCAGGCGCTCGAGGGCGGCCAGACCGTCGGCCTCGGACCGGGCGGTGATGAATCCGCTGTCGGCGGGCGGGAACAGGGCCTCGATGGGGTTCTCGGATCCGACCCGGATGAGCGTTCCCTGATGCTCGGCGGGCAGGAAGGCCGAGTCCCAGTTCTTGGCCCCGTTGGAAGGCATTCCGCGCAGGTCGGGCATCACCACGAAGGTGGGCAGGTTCTCGTTGAGCGAGCCGAGGCCGTAGCTGGTCCAGCACCCCATGCCCGGGAATCCAGGGGTAAGGAATCCGGTGGCCTGCAGCAGGGTGGCCTGGGAATGGACGCCGCTCTTGCCCACGAGGTTGTGGATGAAGGCCATGTCGTCGACGCAACGACCGAGCGGGGCCACGACTTCGCTGAGGTGCTTGCCGCACTGGCCATAGGGCCGGAACTTCCAGGGAGAGGCGAAGGTGGAACCCAGCCCGTCCTGAAACAGCTCCACGGCCTCACCGGGATCCCATTTCTCTCCATGGTGTTTCTCGAGGAACGGTTTGTAGTCCCAGAGATCCACATGGCTGGCGGCGCCCGCCATGAAGAGTTGGATCACCCGCTTGGCCCGCGGACGGGACGGCGGAAGCCTGGGAGTCCCGGCGGGTGGGCCGCCCAGCAGGGATTCCTGTTTGAGCAACGAGGCCAGGGCGATGCCGCCGAGTCCGCCACCGGAGCGCCACAGGAATTCCCGGCGCGTCAGCGGCGCGTGGGCCGTGGGGCGATGCCAGGGGGAGGTGTGGTTCATGAGGCGGGCTCCTCGGTGAGGGATGGTGCTGCAAGCATGAAGGATCGACGCCTTGTTTGTCGACGCCGAGTGTGTGCCGATGCCCCTCAGTGTTTCCCGAGCGAGCCGGCCAGGGTGAAGATGGGCAGGAGCAGACCGAGCGCGAGGAATCCGATGCCGGCCGCGACCAGGCACAGGATCACCGGCTCGATCAGGCGCACCGATTGGTCGACCTGCTGATTCGTGCGGCGTTCCACCGTGTTGGCGATTTGCAGGAGCACCTTGTCCAGCTTGTTGGACTCCTCGGCCACGGTGATCATGGCCATGATCTGGTCGGGAAAGAGGCCGCCCTGGGACAACGGACCCGAGAGCGATTTGCCATCGCGGATGCTCTCGGCCGCGGTGGCGATCTTCTCACCCAGCAACCGGGAACCCGTCGCATCCTTGGCGATCTTGAGCGCCCCAAGCATGGGGACACCGTTGGCCAGCATCGTTCCGAGGATCCGACAGAAGCGGGTGATCGCCAGCATCTTGAGGGCGGTGCCAACCACCGGGATGCGGTGCTGCCAGACCTCGAGGGTGCGCCGGGACGACTCCTTGCGCAGCGCCGACACGAGGACGCCGACCACGCCCGCCAAGGCCACGGCCACCAGATACCAGTAGCTCCGCAGGATGGTGCTGGCTCCGAACAACAGCACGGTGGGCAGGGGCTTCTGGGCGCCGGCCAGCAATGGCTCGAACTTGGGCACGAAGAAGATGAGGGCGCCGGCCATCACGGTGGCTCCGAGCGCCGACAGCAGGGCCGGATAGATCATGGCCCCCATCACCTTGGCCCGGAGTTCGTCGAGGCGCTCCAGGAACTCGGACAGGCTGCGCAGCACATCCTCCAGAAAGGAGGCCCGTTCGCCGGCCTGGACCATCGAGGTGTGCAGCGGAGGGAATACCTCCGGGAATTTCCGCAGGGCGTCGGTCAGGGTCTGGCCGTCGGCGACCGCCGTGCGCACTTCCTTGAGAATCGCCTTGAGCTGGGCGTTGACCGTGGAGCGGATCAACGAATCGAGCGCCCGAAGCATGGGCACGCCCGAACCGATCAGGTCGGCCAGTTGCCCGTACATCAGGCCGATGTCCCGGCTGGACACCCGACGGCGCTTGGACTGCGAGGCGTCGGCCGAGGCGATGTTGACCGGGAACAGTTGGCGTTCACCCAGCATCCGGACCGCCGCGGCCTCGCCCTCGGCCTCGAGTTGGCCCGAGACCTGGCGGCCTTCGGCATTCAGTGCGGTGTATCGGAACTTGGGCATGGCCGATCAGAGGGCGGTGCAGGTGAGCACCTCGTCCACCGAGGTGATGCCCTCGCGGACCTTCATCCAGCCGTCCTCCCGCAGGAGGCGAAGACCGGTGCGCCGCCCGGACTGGATGATCCTGGGGGCCGACTCGCGGGCGACGATCATCTGCGCGATCTCCTCGTCGATGGAGAGCAGTTCGTACAGGCCCGAGCGGCCGCGGTAGCCGGTCTTGCGGCAGTGGTCGCAGCCTTCGCCGCGGTAGAGCTGTGCCCCGGGCTCGAGGGTGAAATCCCTGGGGAACTTGGAATGATCGGGCGTGTACGGGACGCGGCACTTCGAGCAGATCTTGCGGACCAGGCGCTGGGCCATGGCCCCGGCCAGACTGCTGGCGATGAGGAACGGTTCCACGCCCATGTCGATGAGGCGGGTGGCCGCCGACGCCGAGTCGTTGGTGTGCAGGGTGGACAGCACCAGATGGCCCGTCAGCGACGCCTGGATGGCGGCCCGTGCGGTCTCCACGTCGCGGATTTCGCCGATCATCACCACATCCGGGTCGTGGCGCAGGATGGCCCGCAAACCGGCCTCGAAGGTCATGCCGACCTTGTGGTCGACGGGAATCTGGTTCACGCCCTGCAGGTGGTATTCGACCGGGTCCTCGACCGTCAGCACCTTGAGGGTCGGGCCCACGATCTCGTTGAGCGAGGCGTAGAGGGTCGTGGTTTTGCCGGAACCCGTGGGGCCCGTGACCAGGACGATCCCGTGGGGACGTTCGATGAGGCCCCGGAACCGCCCGTACGTCTCGGGATCCATGCCCAGCTGGGGCAGGGTGAAGAGCACGTTGGCCTTGTCGAGCAGACGCATGACCACGCCCTCGCCGAACAGCATGGGGATGACCGAGACGCGGACGTCGATCTGCCGGCCACCCACGTTGAACTTGATGCGGCCATCCTGGGGGATGCGCCGCTCGGCGATGTTCAGGTTCGCGAGGATCTTGATGCGCGAGATGATCGCCGCCTGGAACCGGTTCATCTGGGGCGGCACCGAGGCCTCGTGCAGCACGCCGTCGATCCGGTACCGGATGGCCATCTGGTGCTCGTAGGGCTCGATGTGGATGTCGCTGGCCCGCTCATGCACGGCTTCGACGATGATCTCGTTGACCAGTCGGATGACCGAGGCCTCCTGGGCCATCTCGAGCAGGTCTTCGCCGCCGCCGCCCGACACCGGGCCGCTGGGTTCGTCATCGTTGGCGGCCAGTTCGTCGAGCGTGTCGCCGCCCAGGCCGTAGTGGGTCTTGATGAGCTTCTCGATGTCGTCCTTGGTGGCCAGCACGGTGTCGATGTGCAGGCCCGTGGTCATCCGGACATCGTCCATCGCATAGAGGTCGAAGGGATCGCAGGTGGCCACCCGCAAGGTGCCGCCTTCGCGTGCGATGGGGACGATGCGCTTGCGGAACACCACCTTGGTGGGCAACGACTGGAGGATGTCGGAGGGGATCTCGGTGGCCGACAGGTCGAGCAGGGGCAGCATCAACTGCTCGGCCATCAGGTTCAGGACCTCGCGTTCGGTCATCAGGCCGAGCTGCACCACGGCCCGGTCGAGGCGCAGTCCTTCGGCGGCCTCCAGGTGCTTGGCCTCGGAGATCTTGTCGTCGGGAAGAAGGGCGTTCTTCCGCAGCAGGTGTTCAAACGTCACGGCAACCGGAGGATTCGGGACGGGTCTTCCTGCCATGGAGCGGCGTTTCGGACAATCCCGGATGCCGAGGTCCGACGTCGGCCCCCGGTGGGGTGTTCATCGGAATCGCGGTACCGGGGGATGCCGTCGACCCCTGCCGCGCGCCACGGGTCCGGATTCGAGGCCGCCCGCAAAACTCCTCGCCGGCCGGGCCCGGACTCGCACACTGGAGGTGCATGTCCGAGCGCGCGCTGAATTCGTTGAACAAGGCGGATGCCACCCTCGAGGTGGCCCTGCGGCCGGCCGCCTTCGCGGACTTCACCGGGCAGGCCAAGGTGAAGGAGCGCCTGGAGATCGCCGTCGAGGCGGCCCTGCGGCGCAAGGAACCGCTCGATCACATCCTCCTCAGCGGGCCGCCGGGACTGGGCAAGACGACCCTCGCGAACATCCTGGCCGGGGCCATGGGCGGGACGATGCGGGCCACCAGCGGCCCCACCATCGAGAAGGCCGCCGATCTGGCGGGTCTGCTGACCAATCTTTCCGAAGGGGATGTGCTCTTCATCGACGAGATCCACCGGCTCCAGAAGACCATCGAGGAGTACCTCTATCCGGCCATGGAGGACTTCAAGCTCGACATCATCATCGACCAGGGGCCCAACGCCCGCAGTGTCCGCCTGAGCCTCCCGCGCTTCACCCTGATCGGGGCCACCACCCGCAGCGGACTGCTCAGCGCACCGCTGCTGACCCGCTTCGGTATCCGGGAGCGGCTCGACTATTACACGGCGTCCCAATTGCAGGGGATCGTCCAGCGCGGGGCCGGATTGATGGGGGTCGACACCGAGCCGCAGGGTGCCATGGAGATCGCCCGCCGCAGCCGAGGCACGCCGCGCATCGCCGGCAACCTGTTGCGCCGGGTGCGCGATTATGCGCAGGTGCGGGCCGATGGCCGGATCACCGAAGAGATCGCCAACAAGGCCCTCGAGATCCTGGAGATCGACAAGGACGGGCTCGACGAGATGGACACGCGCATCCTCGAATCGGTGATCGTGAAGTTCGGCGGCGGTCCCGTCGGGGTGAGTTCGTTGGCGGTGGCGGTGGGCGAGGAGCCCGACACCATCGAGGAGGTGTACGAACCCTACCTGATCCTCGAGGGATACATCCAACGCACCCCGCAGGGCCGCATCTGCACCGAGAAGGCCTACCGCAAGCTGGGTCTGGCCATGGGTCGCACCGGCCAGGGCCGATTGCTGTAGACCCGGGAGGCGCGCCCCGAGGGTGGGGGAAGGATGGGTCAGGATGGGTCGGTCCCTTCTCCGCTCCGACGTCGGATGCGAATTGGCGGGGGTTCGTCGACGGGCACCCTTGCACCCATGCCGGAATCAGTGCCCGGGATCGACCTGTGCCGACACCGGCAAGTCGATCCAGTAGCTGCGGAAGGATGGGGTTCCCTGTGAATCCCTGTGGCTGTCATCGCTGCACAGGAACAGGCGGTGAACCGGTCGCTCCGGCGGGACGGCGACCGCTTCGATGTGGATGTCCTTGAGTCCGGGAAGGTCCAGGGCTTGGGGGGAGGTGCCTTGGCCATTCCAGCGGAACAGGCGGGTGCCCTTCTGGCCTCCGCCTGTGGCTCCAGCCACAACGATCCACTCCGAACCCGTCCATGTCATGTCGCGAAGACCCCTTCCACCGAGGTCGAGCCGGGTCGGGGATCCGAAGCTCGGAGTATGGCCTTCAAGGACGGCGTCGGGGTTCAGCAGAGGCACCAGGATGGCCTTGCCCTTGGCCAACGGACCGCGGAAACCGATCCACAGAGAGCCATCGGGTCGGGCCGCGAGAGCCTCGATGCTGAGACCGCCCTTGGAATCCGGGGGCAGTCCGGCGGCGGTGTCGAGATGGAGCGCGGCTAGTTTGGGATCGGACTGCATCGTCTCCAGCAGGTTGAAGCATGGGGTTCCGGCACGGCGCAACCGCGGACCCTGGGCGGTTTCTTCCACATCGGTGGCAAAGAATCGGTGCCGGTTGGGGCGGTGCTTGCCGTCTTTGTTGCGGCCATGGGAGCCGATCCAGTAGATGCGTTTTCCCACCCGTGCGGCCCCCTCCAGGTCGCATTCCACGTTCCGGCCGCTCAGGCGCAACCAGGGTGAAGCGTCCCAGGCGGTGATCGGCGGTTGACTGGCCGCGGGGTCGTAGACGCGCAGCCGGTTGTCTTCGTCGCTGGCCACCACCACCCGACCGGCGTCCAGGAAGATCGCGGCCGAGGCGCCGCTCATGCCGGCATGGCGCTGGCCGTTCAAACCTGTCGTCGCGCCCGTCTTCGACGAGCCCGCCAAAACGGCGAATCCGACCGACAACACCAGGAAGCACCAGAGCAGGGAAGCCACGGGATGGAATGTTAACGGATACCCGTTCGAGGTAAAGGCGCGCCCCCGCCGTATGCGCGATCCCTTCCCCGGGGGATGGGCGTTGCCGGGACCGCCTTGCCGGGTCGATCGACGGTCTCGGGTGGGGACCGATCTCCGAGCGGTCCGTCCAGGCGTGTGGATGCCCAAAGGGTCGTCCGGTTGTCGTGGGCATCCGCTTGGGCTCGGTTTGCTTGTCCTTGGGCGGTTCAGCGGTAGGGTCGCTCCATGGTGTTGGATGCTTCGCGGGATGAGTTGTTGCAGCGTGTCTGGGAGGGCGGGCGGATCGACGCAGCGGAGGCGTTGGCCCTGTACGGATTGCCCTTGTCGGAGTTGGGTGCCCTCGCGGACCGACGTCGTCGGCTGGCCCGAAGCCGGGCGCATGGGGGACGCGGGGCCGAGACGGTGTCGTACATCGTGGACCGGAACGTCAACTACACCAACGTCTGCAACGTGTATTGCAAGTTCTGCGCCTTCTGGAGGACCGAGAAGGATGCCGACTCCTACGTCATCACCCTCGAGGAGCTCGACCGGAAGATCGAGGAAACCCTGGCCCTCGGCGGCACCCAGATGCTCATGCAGGGCGGTCACCATCCCAGGCTGACCAAGCAATGGTATCTGGATCTGCTCCATCACGTCCGCACGAAGTACCCGGGATTCAATGTCCACGGGTTCAGTCCCAGCGAGTTCGTGGCCTTCTCCGAGTTCTTCAACGAACCGGTCGAGACGGTCCTTCGGGATTTCGTGGCGGCCGGGCTGGGCAGCCTGCCCGGCGGCGGCGGCGAGATCCTCGTCGACCGGGTCCGCCAGCGCATCGCCCCGCTCAAGGCGAACACCGCCCAGTGGATGGGAGTGATGGACATCGCCCATCGTCTGGGTCTGGCCAGTTCGGTGACCATGATGTTCGGACACGTCGAAACCGTGGAGGAGCGCATCCGGCATCTGGAGGTGGTGCGCGCCCAACAGGATGTGTCGCTGCAGCGATTGGTGGACTCGGGTCGCCTGACAGCCGGCACGTCTCCCGCGGAACGGGCGGCGGCCTATGCCGAGGCGATGGAGTTGGGGCGGCTCAACGGCGGGGCGTTCACAGCCTTCATCGCCTGGACCTTCCAGCCCGAGAACACCGTCCTCAAGGCCACCACGGTCGGGTCCCACGAATACCTGCGCATGCAGGCCCTGTCCCGCATCTACCTCGACAACATCCCCAGCGTGCAGAGTTCGTGGGTGACCCAGGGGCCCGAGGTGGGGCAGGTGGCCCTGATGCACGGAGCCAACGACCTGGGCTCGATCATGATCGAGGAGAACGTGGTCAGCTCGGCAGGCACCACCTTCCGCATGGGGGTGGCCGACATGAAGCGTCTCATCAGCGAACTGGGCTTCGAGCCGGTGCAGCGCGACAACTGGTACCTGCCGGTGACACCTCGGGCTTGAGCCGGCCTGGCGGTCAGTCCGGGGATGGCGTCGCCCCGAGATGTCGGGCCTGGCGGCGGGGCAGGCGCACGGCCCGGCGCGGGGTGGATTCGATCCCGGCATACGGCGCGAGCCAGGGGGGCAGGTCGGTTCGGCCCGGCCGTCGGTAATCCCGCGCCAGCGCGGGGCCGAAGGTTTCGGGCGGGATTCCGAACATCTCGGTCGCCCCACGCCAGAGCAGCTCGTATTGGCGGGGCAGGGCGATGCCATGGCCCTTCACACCCTGCGCATGCAGCCAATCGCTCCAGGCCAGCAGGGCCTCGAAGGCCGAACCGGTGACTGTGGCCGAACCGGTGACAGCGGCCGAACCGGTGACAGCGGCCGAACCGGTGGCCGGTTGCTTCGGCTTCGGCGGGTTCCACAGCATCGGCAGGCTTTCCACGAAGTTGCCGCTGTTGCCGAAGAGGTCCCAGAACTTCGCGAAGCGTCGCAGGCGGGCCAGCGTGGCGAAGTCCATGGTGCGGGTGGAGAGCACCTCATAGGGCGGGTGGGGATTGTAGACCATCCGCCACTCGGCATCGTGCCGGATGATCGGCGTGCCGCGCAGGCGTTTGAGGATGCCGACCTGGATCTCCTGGGGTCCCAGTCCGATCAGGCGATCGAAGCCCTGTCCGAACGATTGCAGGGTCTCGCCCGGGAGTCCCGCGATCAGGTCGGCATGCAGGTGCACGCCGCTGTGCTGCCGGAGCCATCGGAAGTTGTCGTCCAGGCGCTCATGATTCTGGCGACGGCTGATCCGGGCCTCGACCTGCCGATCGAAGGTCTGGATGCCGATCTCGAATTGGAGGGTGCCCGCCGGGAATCGGGCGATGAGTTCGCGCAATTCCGACGGCAACCGGTCGGGGATCATCTCGAAATGGACGAAGAGCTCGGGACTCGGGCGCTCGAGGAAGAACTCGAGGATGCGGCGGCTGGTGGCGACGTTCAGGTTGAAGGTCCGGTCCACGAACTTGAACCGCCGCAGGCCCCGGTCGTGCAGTCGTTGCATCGATGCCAGGAAGGGTTCGAGCGGGAATGGCCGCACGGGGATCTCCAGCGAGCTCAGGCAGAACTCGCACGTGAAGGGGCAGCCCCGGGAGGCCTCGACGTAGACGACGCGATGTTCCAGGTCGCGGGCGTCGTACAGGTCGTAAGGCTGGGCCAAGGCGGCCACATCGGGCACCGGGGCGGCGATGAGCTTGGGAGGCCGGGGGGCGGTGTCCGAGAGCAGGTCCCGGCACAGCGAGGCGAAGGCCAGGTCGGCCTCGCCCGTGATCACGTGATCGGCCAGGCCCACGAGGGGTTGGCGGTCCCACTCGTAGCTGACCTCCGGCCCGCCCAGCACCACGAGGAGGTCGGGCCGGAGGCGACGCAGGATGCCCAGCAGTTCGAGGGTGGGGCCCGCGTTCCAGACGTACACGCCCAGTCCGAGGATGCGCGGGTTCGCCTCCAGCAGCGTCTCGGCGATGTCCAGGGGGCGTTGATTGATGTCGAACTCGAGGATCCTGGCCCGCGCCTGCAACTCCCCGAGGTTGGCCATGAGGCAGCGCAACCCGAAGGAGGCGTGGAGGTACTTCGCGTTGAGGGTGGACAGGACGATGTCCGGCACGGCCGAGATGCTACCGGGGTTCCTGCGGATTGTCGCCGGTGGTCGCGGGCGGAGCCGCATCGGTCGTTTCGCGGACGAGGGCTTCGAGTCGCTCGGCGATGGGTGCCAGGAGCGGCAGGTCGGATTCCGGGCGACGGGCCCCGCGGGGATGCGGGCTGTCGCAGGGAATGAGGCCGCGCAGTTTCAGGAATTGGGCGCAGGTGTGCTTGTAGGCCGGGACCGGGGCTCGGAAGGCGATCATGCCCAGGTATTGCAGCCAGTCGTTCAGTTCGAAGAACCGACCATCGCCCCGGGTCCAGGCGCGATCCCGGGCCGCGAAGGCCTCGACGTGGAAGGCGGACAGGCCGAGCAGATAATCGCTTCCCCATTGGATGAGATCGATGGCCAGGTCGTTGCCGGTGTACACGCGGAACTCGGGCCGCACGGCGTCCCGCACCATCAATCGTCGCCATTCCAGGTCACGGCTCAACGAGCTGTGCTTGGCTCCGACCAGTTGCGGCACCTCGAGCAGTGCCCGGAAGGTGTCCAGATCCCAGATCCGGCCGAAGGGGACGAACATGGTGCCGAGTTCGAACCCGAGGAACCGGGGCACGGCCCGGCCGACGGCCTGGAACAGCGCCACCGTTTGCGCCCGGTCCCAATGCTGGGTAGCCGAGCAGGGAAAAAGGATGGGGGTGCCGCCGGCCGAGTGGATGGCGCTCGCCTCCCGGGCGTAGAGCGAGGCCGGATCTCCGGTGATGCCTTCGACATAGGTGCCGGCCACGAAGCGTCGTCCCCGGGCCATTCGGCCGGCCTCGGCGAGGAACTCGGCGCGCTCCGATGCGCTCAGCAGGTTCGCGTAGCCCGTGTCCATGTTGACGGCCGGTGTCAGGCCGGCGGCCCAGGTGCGCTCGACCAGGGCGGCCCAGGTTTCCCGGTCGGGGCGTCCATCGGGGTGGAACGGCAGCAGCACGGCGGAGATGCCGTCGATGGGTCGCAGGGGGCGGAGGGGTGGGACGCGAATCATGGGCGGTTCAGGGTTGGGAAAGGGTACGGGAGGGTGCGGATCAGGATCGCCGGAGGATCAGTCGGTGGTCGATCCGCTTCGTCTGGACATAATCGAGCGGAGGCAGGGTGGTCTCGGTGGGGGAATGCACCTCGTGCAGGAGGGTCTTGGACATGGCCTGCAGCCCGGTCCAGCGGGCCCATTCGAGCGGCGCCGCGTGGGCGATCTGCCGCAGGAGGCTGCGCCACTCGATGATCATGCGATCGATGTCGCCGGCCCCGAGGAATTCGGTGACGAAACGCACCTTGCAGGCGGGCTCCTCATGGATCCGGCGGACGACCGTCTCGGCTCCGGTCCCGTATTTGAGGGGTAGGCCCGTCTCCAGGTATCCCTCGATCGAAGCGGGTCCATACGCCTTCCGGCAGGCGTAGGCGAGGCGGCCGCCCCAGCGGTCCCCGTCGGCGGCGAAGCGGAAACCGGCGTCGAGATTGGCCAGATCGTACACCAACTCCTCGAGCGGATACGCCGAGTCCTCCAACGCGGCGGCGATGGCCAGGCCGTCGCCCCCGGAGAAGAAGCTCACCACCCGGCCGCGGCGCGTGGGGTTGCCCTGGGCATCCACGAGGCCGAGGCGACGCCAGGTCAGCGCCGTGCCCGGTGCGGCGGAGAGTCCGCGGCAGACGTCGGTCCACTGGCAGCGGGCGCAGACGGGCGCGAGCACCTCGCGCTCCTTCGGTCGCCACAACGCCACGCCGTGCCGATCCACCGGCACCTTCACGGTCTGGAGTTCGAGGCTCACGAGGACCGTGACGGCCTGCTCGTGTTCGACCCAGCGGACCACGGGCAATCGCTGTTGGTTGAGGTGCTTCTCGAGGAGTGGCCGGAGGTTCTCGCGGAAGACCTCCATCCCCACTTCCCGTCCGTGCCATTGCACGAGTCGGCGGACCCACTTGGCCAGCACGAGGCGACCGTCCGCCAATCGGTCGGCCACGATCATCGAGCGGCCGTAGCGGGTGCCCTCCGGTGTCTCTTCCAGGGCGGTGAGGCCTCCCTGTCCCACCTTTTCCAGGGCCTCCTGGACCGTCAGGGCCGACTTCAGGGGGATTTTTGGCGCGGTGCCTGTTCCTGGATGGCCTGGTTGGCCCGCGGGCTCGGGAAGGGGCTCCGGAGGGTGGGGTACCGCCGAGGACGTGCCGACGACCCACACCTTGCCCAAGGGACGCTCCTGCCAGAACGGGTAGGCTTCCCACTCTCCGGCCGAGTTGAGCATCTCGCGATGCTTCTTGCGGACCTGGCGCGCCCGCTCGGCGTCGGTCATCCAACCGCAGGGAGCCTCGGGATGCTTCAGCGATTCCTCGACCCCCAGGATGATGGGCTTGGTCGTGAACAGGCGCTCCTGCACCCGCACGGCCTCGACGAAGGGCGACTTTCCGGCGTCGGCCGCGGCCGCCATCAGGCCCAGCAGGGCGCTCCAATCCACCATGCCGGAGCGGGCCAGCGCGCAGGGGTGTCCGTCGCGCATCCGCAACTCGTTGGCGCTGACCAGCACATAGCCGGTCTCGTCGAGCCCGCGACGACCGGCTCGACCGAACATCTGGAGGATCTCGTCCCCACGCAGGGGGATCTCGCGGCCCTCCCGCTTGTATTGCGCGGCGGTGATGGCCACCGACCGGAGACTGAAATTGATGCCCGCGGCCAATCCCATGGTGGCCACCACCACCCGGAGCTGTCCGGCCTTGGTGAGGGGTTCGATGACGCCGGCACGGACGGCGTAGCTCAGCCCGCTGTGGTGATAGGCCACCCGCGACTTGAGCATCTTGGCCAGGGGTTCGCCGACGAGCCGTTTCTGCGCCTCGGTCAATTGCAGCGGATGGGGGCAGGGCAGCTGCCGGGCCAGGTCGGAAGCGAGCTCCTCGGCATGGGCCCTTCGGGGAGCGAAGAGCAGCACCGGGCCCAGGCCCTCGGCCAGGGCCTTGGCGCACAGGCGGGGCCAGTAGCCGCGGATCTCCGGGGGCAATCGCCAGTTCAGTTCGTTGGCGAAGACCTCGTCGAGCGGCACCGGACGCACCGTGTGCTGGACCACCTCCACGGACCTGCCCAGACGCCGCAACCAGTTCGCCACCTGCCCGGGATTGGCCACCGATCCGCTGAGGAGCAGGAGCTGGGTCTGGGCAGGGGCCAGGGCCAGGGCGAGTTCGTAGTTCAGTCCCCGGTCCTCGTCGCCGAGCATCTGGTACTCGTCCACCACCAGCAGGGTGGGGCCATCGCCGCGGATCAGGCGGTTCTTCTGGGTCTCGAGGGTGGCGACGAGGATGGGGGCGTCGAGGTTCTCGGCCAGGTCACCGGTGGCGATGCCCACGTTCCAGCCACGCGCCCGCCATTCGGCGAGTTTGTCATTGGCCAGGGCCCGCGTCGGCACCGTGTAGATGGCCTGCCCGCGGTTCTTGCCCGACTTCGACCACAGTTCGAACACCAGCGTCTTGCCGGCCCCGGTGGGGGCGTGGATCACCACATCCTTGCCGGCCCGCAGCGCCGAGACCGCCTGCTGCTGCCACAGGTCGGGAACGACGAACTGTTGCAGACCCGCGGGCGAATCGGGGGTTTCGGGGGAGGCTGCAAGCGGCGGCACCCGCGCAGACTACGGCCGAGTCCGAAAAGCACCAACAGCTTCCAGGGTCCCGTCCGGGTGCGGAAAGACGGCCGGACCGCCGGGGCGGGGGCGCGCGCCCCCGCCGACCGCAGCCCGGAGTTGCGGATTGAGCGGAACGCCCGGATGGGCAAAGACTCCGTCGTGCGTCCGTCTGCGCCTCCATCCGCCCGTCGTGTGGTCGTGAAGCTGGGGACCGGTGTGCTCACCGATGCCTCCAAGCGGCTCGATCTGGTCCAGTTCGCCCAACTGGTGGCGCAGATCGCGCGCCTCCGCTCGGCGGGGCACGAGGTGGTGGTGGTCACCTCCGGCGCCGTCGGGGCGGGCATGGGGGTTCTGGGATACGATCGACGCCCCGGCAGTCTGGCCGAACGCCAGGCCTGCGCCGCCGTCGGCCAGTCCCGGTTGATGGCGCTCTACGAATCGCTGTTCCGCCATTACGACCAACCGGTGGCCCAGGTGCTCCTGACGCACGACGACCTGGCCGATCACACCCGGCACCTGAACGCGCGCAACACCCTGCTGACGCTGCTCAAGCATCGGGTGCTCCCCATCATCAACGAGAACGACGCGGTGTCGGTGACCGAGTTGAAGTTCGGCGACAACGACCGGTTGTCGGCGCTCGTCGCCAGCCTGTTGCCGGCCGACCTGCTGGTGATCCTCACCACGGCCGAGGGCCTCATCGAGCATTTCGGGAAGCCCGAGGCCCGGTTGCTGGAGACCGTGGAGACGGTCGATGCACGCATCGAGGCCATGGCCGGGGGCACCTCCAGCGAGACGGCCACCGGCGGCATGACCACGAAGATCTCCGCCGCGAAGATCGTGGTGCGCTCCGGTATCCCGTTGGTCATCGCCCCGGGACACCGGCATGACGCGCTGGATCGCATCGTCCGGGGTGAACCGGTCGGGACCCGATTCCTGGCCGGGTCGGGCAGGCTCTCCAGCCGCAAGCGTTGGATCGCCTTCTACCACCATGCCGAGGGCGCCTTGACGGTCGATGCCGGCGCGGTGGTGGCCCTTCGCGATCGTGGACGCAGCCTCCTGGCTCCGGGGATCCTGCGCTGCGAGGGCGAGTTCCAGGCGGGCGACGTGGTCCGGATCTGCGATCCCGAGGGGCGGGAATTCGCGCGCGGCCTGGCCGGCGCCTCCGCGGCCGAGGTGCGGGCGCGGTCCCAGCAGAAGCCCGAGGTCATCCATCGCGACGATCTGGTGGTGCTCTGACACCGATTCACCGCCATCGAGGTTTCTGTTCAGAGCTCGGACCCGCCCCAAACCGACCCTTCACCCTTCACCCTCCACCCGCCATGCCCCAAGCCCCTTCCCGACGCCTCGCCCCGATCCGTCAACTGGTGGAGGTCATGGCCGCGCTGCGGGCGCCGGACGGATGCCCTTGGGACCGTGAGCAGGATCACCGGTCGCTTCGGTCGCATGCGGTGGAGGAGGTGTACGAACTGATCGACGCCATCGAGGCGGGGGACGACGTGGAGATGGCCGAGGAGTTGGGCGACCTGCTGCTCCAGGTGGTGTTCCACGCGCAACTGGCCCGCGAGCGGGGAGTGTTCGACTTCGACGCCGTCTGTCAGCGGTTGGTCGACAAGCTCGTCCGCCGGCATCCGCATGTGTTCGGGTCGGTGAGGGTGAAGGATGTCGATCAGGTGTGGGCCAATTGGGAGGCCATCAAGAAGTCCGAGAAGGCCGGTTCGATGCACGAGCGCAAATCCGCGCTGGACGGCGTTCCTCGGCACCTGCCCGCGCTGATGCGATCCCAGAAGCTGCTCAAGAAGGCCGCAAAGGCCGGGTTGGCCGAGGTTCCGGCCGCGCCGAAGGCCGGAGAGCGCAAGGCCGTGGCGGCCGCGTTGTTCGACCTCGCGGCCCGATGCCAGGCGGCGGGGTGGTCGGCCGAGGAGTTGTTGCGGGCCGAAGTGGGCCGGCGGGAGACGGTCTGGAGACGTGCGGAGAGGTCGAACACGAACCGTTGAATCGATCATTCCGATCCCCGATTCCGTCGCGGATACAGCGGGCCCATCGTGCCCCATCGGAAGAAGCGCCGACCCGTCGACCCGGGTTTCAGGGCCGTGGTTTCGGTTCCTTCTTTGATTGGCAAGCTTCCTGCAGTAGCCTTTCGTCCGATGTCGGCCGGACTTCAACTCAGCCAGAGGCTTTCGCAGCAGATGGTGCTGTCGCCCCAGCTCCAGCATTCGCTGGCGCTGCTTCAGGCTCCGGTGTTGGAACTCAAGGCGATGGTGGAGCAGGAGCTCCAGATGAATCCGGTCCTGGAGGAGGTTGGGACGCTGGAGATCGATGTCGAGGCCCGGGAATCCAAGGCCGAGGCCGAGGCCGCTGCGGCCGACCCCGCCGAGCCCCCCGCGGATGTCCAGTTCGATCCGGCCGTCGAGAAGCCCGACGACGAGCCGGTGGACCGCTTCTCGGAGGATCTCCAGAAGCTCCTGAAGCTCGACGAGGAATGGCGCGAGGTCTTCGCCCAGAACAACACCGTCAACCGGGTCACCCAGGAGGACGAGGAGCGACGGCAGCACCTCTTCGACTCCCTCACCACGGGTCAATCCCTGCAGGAGCACCTGCTGGAGCAGGTTCGCTTCGCCGACCTGACCGAGGAACAGCGCGAGGCGGCCGAACTCCTGATCGGCAACATCGACGACCGCGGCTATCTTACGGCACAGCCCGAGGAACTCACGTTCTCGACGGGTATCGCCACCGAGAGGATCCTCGAGGTGTTGGAGGTGCTGCAATCCTTCGACCCGGCAGGGGTGGGAGCCCGCGACCTGCGGGAGTGCCTGATGCTTCAGATGGAGCGGTCCGGACGGACCCAGTGCCTCGAGTACCTGATCCTCCGCGATCACATGGAGGAGTTGGGCAAGCGCCGATTCCCGGAGATCGCGCGTCAACTCGGCATCACCCCGGTCGAGGCCCAGGAGGCCGCCGCCCGGCTCGCCCGCCTGGATCCGCGGCCCGGCTCCGATTTTTCGCGGGACCCCGAGCAGTACGTGGTGCCCGAGTTGGAGGTCGTCCGACGGGTGGTCGACGACCCCAATCCCGACGTCGAACCCGCCGACATCGAGGACCCCCCGTCCTTGGCCGATATCCTGAGCGATCCGGACGACGACGACGAGGTGATCACCCATCTGCGCTATCGCCTGTCGATGCAGAGCAGGGATGCGCTCCGGCAATGGCGGTTCGGCCCCCGCGACGACCTGCCCGAGTCCCTGCTGGCCGGGTTGTGCTCCGACCTCACCCGCATCGTCCGAGGCGAGGAACGCTTGCACCAACGCTTCCTGGGCAGGGCTTCGTTCAGCACCGCCGCCGCCAAGCGGCTCCAGGCGTGCGCGGAGGCATTGGCCGCCGAGGAGTCCAAGGGCCCGGGTCCGGCGGTCGACTCCCTGTCCGCCGAGTCCAACCGGGTCTTCCTGTGTGATTTCCTCCCCATCGTCGAGAAGCGCCGGAAGGTCGAGTACGACGTGGTCGGCAAGGACGAGTTGATGCCCCAATTGCGCATCAGCAGCACCTACAAGGACCTGCTGGCCCAGTCCGAGACCTCGGCCGAGGTGCGTGAGTACGTCCGTGAGAAGATCAAGGCGGGCAAGTTCCTCATCAAGAGCCTGAACCAGCGCCAGAGCACCATCCTGAGCATCGGCCGCGAGATCGTGAAGCGGCAGCGCGACTTCATGGAGAAGGGCGTCGAGCACCTCAAGCCCATGACCATGGTGATGGTGGCCGAGGTGGTGGGAGTGCACGAGACCACCGTGAGCCGGGCCGTCTCGGGCAAGTTCATGCGCACACCCCAGGGCATCTTCGAGATGAAGTTCTTCTTCACCTCGGGCGTGGCCACGGCCGACGGCCAGACGGTGTCGAACACCTCGGTGAAGAACATCCTGGCCGAACTCATCGCCGGCGAGAACCCGGCCAAGCCCCTCTCCGACGACCAGTTGGTCAACAAGCTCAAGGAGAAGAACATCATGATCGCCCGGCGCACGGTGGCCAAATACCGGGCCGAGCTGAACGTGCTGCCCAGCCACCTGCGGCGCACCTACCAGTGAGCCGTGAGCCCGGCGCCGATCGGGCGTCCGCCCGGGCTCACTTCGGGATCCGGGCCGGGTCCACGACCGCGTGTCGGACCTTCTCGCGCTTCCAGGTGTAGGTGATGTGCACCTTGCCGTCGCGGGCCTGCACCACGGCCGGATAGCTCAATTCGCCGGGGTTGCGGGCGAGGTCGGCCTTGCCGGGTTCCCGGGTGCTTTCGATGTCCGCGACATGCGTCCAGGACTTGCCGTCCGACGAGACGGCCAAGCCGATGACGCTGCGGTTCTCGGCCAGCGGATTGTATACCAGCAGGGCCCGTCCGTCGCGCAGGCGGACCGCATCGATGCCGCTGTTGGGGTTCGGGAGGGCGGTCTTCTCCATCGCGGTCCACGTTCGGCCCTGATCGCTGCTCCAGTGCTCGGCGATCACCTTCTGGCGGGTGCGGACGAGGCTCTGGATGCGTCCTCCGTCCCACTGCAGCAGGGTCGGCTGGATGGCTCCCCACTGGTCGGCCGTGTTCAGGGCGCCGGTGCGATGCCATTCGGTGAAGGGCGGTTTGGACCACTCCATGTGGACCCGCCATCCGGCGTCTTCGGAGCTGGATCCGCAGAGGAGGGTTCCGTCGGGGAGCAGCACCGGCTTGTTGCGGACCGGGCCCACTTGTCCGTCGGGCAGACGGCGAGACCTGCTCCAGGTGCGTCCGCCGTCCTTGGATTCCTGGACCCGGCCCCACCACGTGTCGGGGCTGGGCCCGACCTTGTAGAAGAGCCACAGGCCGCCACCGGGTTGCTGCCAGAGCACCGGGTTCCAGCAGGCGTACTGCGGGGCGCCCGCATCTTCGGTGCCCCGGGCCACTTCGACCGGCGCGAGCCACTGGTGCTGGGGTTTCTTGGCGAACCAGATCACCACGTCCTTGGCCCGTTCGGCGGTACCCCCGAACCAGGCCGCGGCCATCCCCTGGGGCGTCTCCTCGATCGTCGAGGCGTGCGACGAGGCCGTGGGCGGCTTGTCGGCGAGGAACTGCAATTTGATCACCGGCGAATTCTGCGCCCCCAGGGCGCAGCCGATGACGGCGAACAGGCTCAGGATCCGGCGGGGCATGGGCGGAGGATGGATCGAATGAGCGCCAGATCCAGACCCAAAATCATCGACGCCCGCGGTCTCGAGGGCGGGCAATCCCGGTTCGCCACGGATCCGGGCTTGCTGCATGATGCGCCCCGTGGCGCTCATCGAAGTCCAGGGATTGACCCGCTCGTTCCGCACCTACAAGAAGGCACCGGGGTTTTCCGGGGCCTTGAAGGGGTTGTTCCATCGCGAGCACGAGACGGTCTTCGCGGTGAAGGATGTGTCGTTCCGGGTCGAGGAGGGGGAGTTCGTGGGGTTCCTCGGGCCCAACGGGGCCGGCAAGACCACCACGCTCAAGATGCTGGCGGGCCTGCTGTACCCGACCTCGGGCTCCGCTTCGGTGCTGGGCCACGTGCCCTGGGAACGGGCCGATGGATACCGCCGGCAATTCGCCCTGCTGCTGGGGCAGAAGAACCAGCTCTGGTGGGACCTTCCGGCCCGGGATTCGCTCGAGCTCAACGGGCGCATCTACGGGCTTTCTCCGGAGGTCTTCCGGCGGACGGTCGACGAGATGAGCGACCTCCTCGGGGTGCGGGACAAGCTCTCGACCGCCGTCCGGGAACTGTCCCTGGGCGAGCGCATGAAGTGCGAACTCATCGCCGCGCTGCTGCACGAACCGAAGGTGCTCTTCCTCGATGAACCCACCATCGGACTCGACGTGGTCTCGCAGAAGGTGGTCCGGGAGTTCCTCCGCGAGCACAACCGGCGCCGCAAGACCACGATCCTGCTCACCAGCCACTACATGGCCGACATCCAGGAACTCTGTGACAGGGTGATCATCATCGACCGGGGGACCGTCTTCTTCGATGGGCGTCTGGCCGAGATCCTCGATCGGTTCGCCGGGTTCAAGATCGTCACGGTCACCCTTGAGCAGGCCTCGGGATTCGACTCGGTGCCGCCCGGGGGGCTGGGAGAGGTGCTGGAACAGACCCCGGGCCTCGTCCGGTTGAAGGTGCCGAGGGAATCGGTCATCGCCACCTGCAAGGTGCTGCTCGACCGGTTGCCGGTGAAGGATTTCGCCGTCGAGGAGGTTCCCATCGAGGAGGTCATCCGGCAGGTGTTCGAAGGGCGCTGAAGGCGCGGTTCGCCCACGCTCCGCCGGATGTCCTTGAAACTTCCCGCAACGCCGCTTTTCAAGCCGGTGGCGTTGTTGTCCTATGGGGGTCGACATGCAGTACAACGAACCGCCCAAGGGCATCCAGGAACTCATCCACAGCCTCGAAGAGGGGCGGGGTCGGGTGTGGTTGCAGCGATTCATCGTGCTGCTGCTGACCCTGATCGTGCTGGGGCTCTACCATATCGATGGGGTCAAGAACTTCAGCGCCTCCGAGGCCATGGATCTGGCCCAGTTGGGCCGTGGCCTTTCCGAGGGTCGCGGATTCTCGACGCAGATCATCCGACCCGTCGGGTTGCATCTGCAGGCGCCCCGGGCCCAGGAACAGGGTCGCGACCCCCGGCAGATCATCCTGGGCGCCCACCCCGACATCAGTCATCCCCCCGTCTATCCACTGATGCTGGGAGCCCTGTTCAAGGTTCTTCCCGAAAAATGGGTCTACGGCGTGGAGGCCGGGCCCAAGCGACGCCCTCCGGCGGAGGTGGCGGTCGGGTGCCTCAACTTCGGCGGGTTCATGGCCCTGGCCCTCCTGCTGTTCCAGATCGGAAGAAGGTGGTTCGAGGCGTCGATCGGTGTGATGGCCGTCGTGATCTTCGTCGGTTCCAAATTGAATTGGGATTTCGCCTTCTCCGGTCTGCCGACGGTGTGGTTGGGGCTGCTCTGCGTGGTCACCGGGATGCTCGCGCTGCACCTCGGGGGTGCGGCCGATCCCGATGAAGAGGGGCAGCCCCGTCCGCTCGCCTTCCGTTATGCGACCTGGTCGGCGGTGCTCGGAGCGCTGATCGGATTCGGATTCCTGGTCTCCTATTCCTTCGGTTTCCTCGTCCTTCCCATCGTTCTTTGCGTCGGTTGGTGGGCACCGGCGACCGTGCGCCTCCGGACCGTCGGTTGCCTGCTGCTGGCCTTCCTGCTGGTGTCCGCCCCCTGGGTCGCCCGCAATTGGGTCCGCAGCGGTCTGCCGATGGGCATCGCCACGCTCGCTCCCCTGGCGGGGACGCCAGCCTTCGGGGAGGATCGCCTCGAGCGGACCCAGAACCCGGAGTTTTCGCGCGCCCGACCAGCGGAGGTGCTCGCCAAGGTCCTGAGCAATTCGCACTTCATCCTGACCAACGACGTGCCCCGCATGTTCGGCAACTGGTTCGGTTCCTTCCTGCTGGTCGGCCTCCTGCTGCCCATGGGCGATCCCCGCATGAACCGCTTCCGGTGGCTGCTGCTGAGCCTGCTCCTGACGCTGGTGCCCGCCCAGGCCCTCATCCAGACCCACCTGTCCACCCAGTCGCCGTTCCTGAACTCCGAGAACCTGCTGGCCTGGTTCGTGCCGCTGGCAGGCCTCTATGCCGCCGTGGTCTTCCGGTGGGCGCTCGACTCGTTCGACTTCCCGTTTCCCTTGGCGCGTTGGATGGCCACGGTGATCCCGATGGGGTTGTGCCTGATGCCCTTCGTCCTCTCGCTCCTGCCGCCCCGCCAACCGGTGATGGCCAACCCGCCTTACTATCTGCCCGTCATCCGCCAATTGACCGGCTACCTGCCGCCGGGGGCCTTGGTCCTGAGCGACATGCCCGCGGCGGTCGCCTGGTATGGGCACCTGGATGCCATGCCGCTCACCCTCCGTGCGGGCCAGGATCCCAAGGAGGATTTCTACCGCATCCACGACTTCCAGCGGCCCTTCAACGCATTGCTGCTCACCCCGCTGACCTGCGACCAGTTGTGGCATTCAAAGCTGCTCAACGATCCGGATGCCGTCTGGGGGCGCTTCTACATGGATTACCTGCTGCGGCAGGGCAACATCCCCTCGGGGTTCCCGCTGAAGTTCGCCTTCGGGGACCGGTATCCGGAGAACGGCTATCTGCTGGTGGCCGACCGTCCGTATTGGCGCGAGGCCCGCAAGTGATCGGGGAATCGATTCCGTGGTCGCCCGCGTCACCCTCGAGATCGCCCTCCGCAAGGAGTTCGACTACGCCATCCCCGAGGAGTTCTCGGACCGGGTCTCCGTCGGTTCGCGGGTGAAGGTGCCCTTCGGGCATCGTCAGGTGCTCGGGGTGGTGACCGCGTTGGCCGAATCCTCGCCGCAGACCGCACTCAAGCCGATCCTGAACGTGCTCGGGGCGCAGACCCTCGTGACGCCGCAGGTGCTCGAGTTGGCCCGTTGGATCGCCTCGTACTACTGCTGCCCCGTCGAGACGGCCCTCAAGAGCGTGCTGCCCGAGGCCGTCCGCAAGGAGGACGCCGGCTGGCGCGAACGTCTCCATGTGCATGCGCTGACGCCGCCCGGCGAGATCCCCAAGCTGACACCCCGACAGGAAGCCATCTGGCGCATCATCGAAGAGTGGCGCGAGTTGCCGTTGCAGGAATTGCTCCGACTGGGCGAGACCACGGCCGAGACCGTCCGCAAGCTCGAGGACAAGGGGTTGGTGTGCATCGCGCCGAAGATCGACGAGCGCGATCCCTACGCCCGCGAACTCATCGTCCCCACCACGCCGCTGACCCTCAACGACGAGCAGGCCGTGGCATTCCAGGCCCTGATCAAGGCCCACGACGGGTTGGTCCGGGGCGAGGCGGCCAAGCCGTTCCTGCTTTTCGGTGTCACGGGCTCGGGCAAGACCGAGGTGTACCTTCAGGCCATCCAGCACGCCTTGGCGCAGGGGCGCGGGGCCATCGTGCTGGTGCCCGAGATCTCGCTGACTCCCCAGACGGTGGAGCGTTTCAAGGCGCGCTTCTCTTCCGGACCGCATCGGACCCTCGTGGCGGTGCTGCATTCGCACCTGTCGGCCGGTGAACGTCATGACGAGTGGCACAAGATACGGCAGGGCCGGGCCCGGATCGTCATCGGGGCCCGTTCGGCGGTGTTCGCCCCGGTGCACCCGCTCGGGTTGATCATCGTCGACGAGGAGCACGAGCACTCCTACAAGCAGGAGGAGACGCCCCGCTACCATGCCCGCGATGTGGCCGTGGTGCGTGGCCAGCGCGAGGGTGCGGTGGTGCTGCTGGGTTCGGCCACGCCCTCCATCGAGAGTTTCCACAATGCCCGGCGAGGCAAGTACACGCTCCTCGAGATGGCCAAGCGGGTGGACGACAAGCGCCTGCCGGTGGTGCGGGTGGTGGATCTGCGCGAGGAGTCCCGGAAGTCCAAGAGCGGGGCGCCGCCGGTGTTCACGCTGCGCTTGCGGGAGGCCATCACCCAGCGTCTGGAGCGGCGCGAGCAGACGTTGCTGTTCCTCAATCGGCGGGGATTCTCGACCTCGCTGCAATGCCCCCAATGCGGCCATGTGGCGGGGTGCCCCAACTGTTCGGTCTCGCTGACCTACCACCGCGCCTCGCGCCGGTTGCTCTGCCACATCTGCGGCCACGAAGACCCCGTCCCCGATCATTGCCCGGCCCCCGGTTGCGGCAATCCGGCCATCCGGTTCGCCGGCATCGGCACCGAACGGGTCGAAGACGCGCTGCGCAAGGGGTTCCCCCACGCGCGCATCGAGCGGATGGATTCGGACACGCTGAAGCGCAAGGAGGACTATCGGCGCATCCTCACCGAATTCCGCACGGGCAGGATCGACATCCTGGTGGGCACCCAGATGATCGCCAAGGGCCTGCATTTCCCGAACGTGACGCTGGTGGGCATCGTGCATGCCGATCTGAGCCTGCATCAGGCCGATTTCCGGGCCGGTGAGCGCACCTTCCAACTGCTCACCCAGGTGAGCGGCCGGGCGGGGCGGGGGGATGTCGAGGGCGAGGTGTTCGTCCAGAGTTTCACGCCGTTCCATCCGGCCATCCAATACGCCCGGCGGCACGATTTCCTCGGGTTCTACGAGCAGGAGGTGGAGTTCCGTGAGCAGTTGCGTTATCCGCCCGCCGCCCGGGTGGCCCTCCTGACCGTGAAGGGCCGCAACGAGGACAAGGTGAAACTCTTCGCCGAGCACTTGCGCAAGGCCTTGGATGCCGGCCTGAAAGGCTGGAGCGATCTGATCCTCGCGGGTCCGGCCCCGGCCCCGTTGCTCAAGGCCGAGAGCTTCTTCCGCCACCAGATCATGCTGCGGACCTCGGCGATGAGTCGCTTGTCCGCGGAGTTGGGGAGGATCGAACAGGCCTTCGCCCTGCCGGCCGACCTGAGTCTGATCATCGACATCGATCCGGTGAATCTCGGCTGAGATCCCAGGCGGAGTTTTTTGCCCGGTGGTCCGGGTGCGGAGATCGGGCAAACGATTCCGCCCCCCGGGACGGGTGGTGAAAAACCCCGTCTTTTCAGCCGTTTCAGCCTCGGCACACCCGTTGCTTGAGGGGTGGCACGTGGGTGCCTCCAATTCCATACCATCGACGCTCCAGTCGGGGCTGACGACCAACGTCGTGACCGCTCCCGACCTGGGGGCGGCGGTCGGTTCGCTCGGTCGCCTCATGGGGTCGCTGGCCCTGGTGTTCGCCGTGATGCTGGGCGCCCTGTGGATCTACCGCCATTGGCAACGGTTGATCCAGAAGCGCCAACCGGACACCGGTCTCCGGGTGATCGACGTCAAGAACCTGGGCCAGCGCATGGCCGTCTACGTCATCGCCTACCGTCATCAGCACTTTCTCATCGGCGGATCCCCGAACGGGTTGTCGCTCCTGTCGCCCCTCGAATCGGCACCTTCCGATCCGGATGATGAATCCGAGGGTTCCTCCCCGACACCGGCGCCCCCCGCGGACTCGTTCCGCAACACCCTGGACAAAGCGCTTTCCCCTTCGGCATGAACCTCCTCGCCGATTCAGCCTCCGGCGGGTTCGTCCTGCGGTGGGTGCGGGTTCTCCTGCGGCGGACGCCTTGGTTGCTGTCCTTGCTTCCGATGGTGGCCCTGGCCCAGGCCCCGGCCACCGGGCTGCCTCCCATCAACCTCAACATCGGCCTCGACGGTGTCGGGCAACCGAAGGATGTCGACATCGCCATCCAGGTGCTCTTCGCCATCACGCTGCTGTCGATGGCGCCATCCATCGTGCTGCTGATGACCTGCTTCAGTCGCATCGTCATCGTCCTTTCGTTCGTGCGGAACGCGCTGACCCTCCAGGGCGCTCCCGCCAATCAGGTCATCATCGGCCTGTCGTTGTTCCTGACCTACTTCGTGATGGAGCCGGTGTGGTCCAAGGTCCAGACCAACGCGCTCCAGCCCTACATGGAGAAGAAGATCACCTCGACCCAGGCCCTCGAGGAGGCGTCCAAACCGATCCGGTCGTTCATGCTGCGACAGACGCGTCCGAGCGATGTCGAATTGTTCGTCGAACTCGCGAAGATCCCGCCGACCACCCCGGATGCCATGCCGCTGAGGGTCGTCATACCCGCTTTCATCATCAGCGAGCTCCGCACCGCCTTCCAGATGGGGTTCCTCATCTTCGTGCCCTTCATCCTCATCGACATCGTGGTCGCCACCGTGCTGATGAGCATGGGCATGATGATGATGCCCCCGGCGACCATCGCCCTCCCGCTCAAGATCCTGCTGTTCGTCCTGGTCGACGGATGGTCCCTCATCGTCCGGTCGCTCCTGTTGAGCTTCGGCATCTGACCCCGTCAAACCGTCCTGCCGCTTCCCGCCTCCATGAATCCAGAAACCGCCGTCGAACTGATCAAGTCGCTCATCCTCAACGCCACCGCCCTCGCCTCGCCGATCCTGATGACCGCTCTGACCATCGGGTTGGGTGTCAGCGTGCTTCAGGCGGTGACCTCCATCCACGAGCAGACGTTGTCCTTCGTGCCCAAGGCACTGGCGGTGCTGTCGCTGATCGTGGTGATGCTCCCGTGGATGGTGCGCACCACGATCGAGTTCACCCGATCGGTAATCGAACAGATGCCCCAGATGGTCGGCTGAACCATGACGGCGACCCAAGCCATCGCGGTCTGGTTGCTGGTGATGGTCCGGGCCGGGGGGCTGATCCTCACGCTGCCGGTGTTCTCGGGCAATCAGGTGCCACGGCAGCTCAAGGTGGCGCTCGGGTTGCTGCTGGCCACGCTGGCGGCCCCGTTGTTGCCGGCCGTCGAACTGAAGGTCGATTCCCTGTGGTGGCTCATCCAGGTGATCTTCGTGGAGATCACCGCAGGGGCCGTGCTGGGATTCATCTGCCGCTTCACGTTCTTCGCCCTCGACGTCACGGGAACCCTGATCGCCAACGAGCTCGGACTCAACATGGCCACCATCCTGAATCCGGGCTCGAACTCGGCCGCGCCGGTGACCTCCACGCTCCTCTACTGGCTGGCTGTGGTCACGTTCTTCGGCCTCGACATCCACCATTGGGTCATCGCCTTCTTCATCCGGACCTATTCCGTGCTGCCCATGGGGGCGGCCCACGGCAGCGAGGAGCTGCTGCGCAACGTGCTGGCCCACACCGGTTGGATCCTTTCGGCCGGCATCCAGATCGCGGCCCCGGTCATGGCGGTCGCCTTCCTGATCACCTGGGTCTTCTCGATGCTCGGACGGGCGGTGCCCCAGATGAACGTCTTCTCCGAGAGCATGCCGGTGCGCGTCCTTTCGGGCCTTTTCGTCTTCGCGATGAGCATGCGCTTCATGGGCGACCACACGGCCAATTTCCTCAGGCGCATCCCCGACGATTTCGTCCGTGTCGCCCAGATCCTGGGCCACACCGCCCCGAACCCCTGAACCCCCATGGCCGAGGATCGTGGCGACAAGACGGAACAACCGACGGAGAGGCGGTTGTCCGAGGCCCTCGGCAAGGGGCAGTTCGCCCGCTCGGCCGAGATCCAGACCGCCTTCGTGATGGTGGCGGGCATCTGGGCGCTCCAGTCCCACGGAAGCCAGTTGTTCGACGACATCACCGGCGTGTTCAAGTCGGTGTTCTTCCATCTCCACGACACCCCGATCGACGTCGACAGCATCCAGAGCAAGGCCTCCGAATCGGCGATGACCGTGATGGGGTGCGTCGGTCCTCCGGTCGTGGCAACCGGGGTCGCCGGCGTCGCCGCGGGTCTCCTGCAGAGCCGTTTCCGCCTGATCAAGGAACCCTTCGCCTTCCACTGGGAGCGCCTCAGTCCGATGGCGGGTTTCAAGCGGTTGTTCTCCACGCAGGCGCTGTTCCCGGCGGCGGTCAATTTCCTGAAGCTGGGTGCCGTCGGAGCCTTCTCATGGAGCCATGTCCGCTCGGTGCTCGACGACCCGATCTTCAACGCGCCGGTCGACATCTCCCGCGTGGGAACCTTCTTCTCCGAGACGGCCATCCGGATCGGGAGCCGGGTGCTCTTCGCGCTCCTGCTCATCGCCGCCATCGACTACGTCTACCAGCTCTGGAAGACCGGTCGCGACCTGATGATGACGAAGGAGGAGGTCAAGGACGAGACCAAGCAGAGCGAGGGCAACCCGCATGTGAAGGGCGAGATGCGCAAGCGGCGGATGCGCCGCAAGTCGTTCAAGGCGCAGCTCGACGATCTCCCGAACGCCGACGTGGTCATCGCCAACCCCACCCACATCGCCGTGGCCCTCCGGTATGATCGCGACACCATGTCCGCACCGCGGATCATCGCCATGGCCAAGGACTTCAACGCGCTGCGGATCCGTGAATTGGCCGAGAAGCTCCAGATTCCGGTGATGGAGAACAAGCCCCTGGCCCGCATGCTCTTCAAGTACGGCAAGATCGACCACGACATCCCGATCCAGTTGTACACCGCGGTGGCGGAGATCCTGGCCTATGTCTATCGGGTCAATCGCTACCGCTATTACTCCCGTGCCCAGTCCCAGGGCCCGGCGGTCGGGGGTTCCCGGTAGTCCGGGCGTTTCCTCGGAGGGACCTGTGATCGAGGCTCCGGCGATCCCGGGTGGCGATGAAGTCCCTGGATCGGGGTTGCCCGGCCAGCGGTCACCGGGCACGGTCGGGGCATGATCCTCCGCTCGATGGGCCTGTGTGCCGCCTCGCTCCTGGGCCTCGCCGTCCTGGCCGCCCCTCCGCAACCGGAACCCGGTCGGCAGACGCCCCAGGAGTTCCGTCGGGAAATCCGCACCGAGCATCGGCTGGACTACCTGCTGTACGTGCCCAAGGCGGTATCGACGGATCCGGCCAAGCGCTGGCCCCTGGTGCTCTTCCTGCACGGGGCCGGCGAGCGGGGCACCAACCTGAACGCCGTGGCCGTGCATGGCCCGCCCAAGCTGGTGGCCGCGGGGAAGGAATTCCCCTTCATCCTCGCCTCGCCCCAATGCCCTCCGGGCCAGGTCTGGAACACCACCACCCTCATGGCGCTGATCGACGAGTTGCAGGCGACACTGCCGGTGGATTCCCGTCGGGTCCATGTCACCGGACTCAGCATGGGCGGATACGGCACCTGGGAATTGGCCGTCAAGCATCCGGAGCGGTTCGCGTCCGTGGCGCCGATCTGCGGCGGTGGAGAACGCATCCGCACCCTGTTGCCGGCGCAACGTCAGGCCCTCAAGACGCTGGGGGTGTGGGCATTCCACGGCGGAAAGGACAACGTCGTGGTGCCCGCCGAGAGCGAGCGGATGATCGAGGCCTTCAAGAAGGCCGGCAACGAGCAGGTGAAATACACCGTCTACCCGGAGGCGGGACACGATTCATGGACGCAGGCCTACAACGACCCCGCCCTGTTCGACTGGTTGCTGCAGCATTCGCGCTGAAGATCGACCCGGCCGTATCCCGGGGGACCTCCGCCTCTCCATGACCCGAACCACCCGTGCCGCCATCGCCTCCGGGCAGGGGCGTTTTTCCATCGAATCCATCGAGGTCGCCTCGCCCCGGGGGGACGAGGTCCTGGTCGAGATCCGGGCCTCGGGCCTCTGCCATACCGACCACGCCTCGCTCGGTTGGAAACGCCCCTTGGTCATGGGGCACGAGGGGGCGGGGGTGATCCTGGAGGTGGGTCCGGAGGTCCAGGGGCTCCGCACCGGAGACCGGGTGGTCCTGAACTGGGTCATTCCCTGCGGCGCCTGTCCGGCCTGCCAACGGGGATCGGCGGTCCATTGCCAGAGCAGTCGCCCGGCCCACGTGATGGAGCCGTCCGCGGCCCATGCCCATGCCGAGGGCACCCGCTGGCGCGGAGTTCCGGTGGACCGTTCCTTCAACCTGGGCACCTTGTGCGGCCTGGCCCTCGTGCGTCAGGCGGCGGTCACCCGTTTGGAGACGCCGGTCTCCTTCGAGTCGGCCTGCATCGTGGGTTGCGGGGTGATGACGGGTTTCGGTTCGGCGGTGAACGTGGCGCGGGTGGCCCCCGGGAGTTCCGTGGCGGTGATCGGTTGCGGGGGTGTCGGACTCAATGTGATCCAGGGAGCCCGCCATGCCGGAGCCGCCCGGATCATCGCTATGGACCTCCAACCCGGCCCCTTGGAGCGGGCGATGCGCTTCGGGGCCACCGAGGTCCTCCGGGTGGATGCCGCCGACCGGGATCTCGACGCGGCCGCGTTGGAAGTCCGTCGTCGGTGCGGCGGTGACGGTGCCGACTACGCCTTCGAGGCCACGTCGGTGCCGCGCCTGGCCTTCGCTCCGCTCAAGCTCATCCGCGATGGAGGCATGGCGTTGCAGGTCAGCGGCATCAACGATCCGGTCACCGTGCCCATGCCCCTGTTCATGTGGGACAAGACCTACGTCACCCCGCTCTACGGCGGTTGCCTGCCCCGTCGCGATTTTCCCCGGATCTTCGACCTGCACGCCTCCGGGAACCTCCTGCTCGATGAGTTGGTGACGCGCACCTACCGGCTCGACCAGTTGGCCGAGGCCTTCGACGATCTCCTCGCGGGCCGATTGGCCAAGGGAGTCATCACCTTCGGCGACTGATTCCGAGGAACTCCGTGGCTCCGGATCGACGGGGGTCCTCAGGCATCCCGGAGGATGTCGCGCACCACCTTGCCGTGGACGTCGGTCAGGCGGAAATCGCGGCCCTGGAACCGGTAGGTGAGCCGCTCGTGGTGGATGCCCAACTGGTGCAGGAGGGTGGCTTGGAAATCGTGCACGTGGACCGGGTTGTGCACCACGTTCATGCCCAGGTCGTCGGTCTCGCCGTAGGAGAGGCCCGGCTTCACTCCGCCCCCCGCGATCCAGGTGGTGAAGGCGTAGGGATGGTGGTCACGCCCCCAGTGCTCGCGGTCGTCGAGACTCCCTTGGATGAATGGCGTCCGCCCGAACTCGCCGCCCCAGATCACCAGGGTGTCGTCGAGCAGTCCCCGTTGCTTCAGGTCGATGACCAGCCCGGCCGAGGGTTGGTCGGTGTCCCGGCATTGGGTGTAGAGCTCGGTGGTGAGGCTCCGGTGCTGATCCCAGCCGGCATGCATGACCTGGACGCAGCGGACGCCGCGCTCGATGAGGCGGCGGGCCATCAGGCAGTTGTAGGCGAAGGTGCCGGGCTCGCGGACGCTCGGGCCGTACAGCGCCAGCACCGACTCCGGTTCCTTCGAGAGGTCGGCCAGTTCCGGCACGCTCGTCTGCATGCGGAAGGCCATTTCGTATTGGGCGATGCGGGTGGCGATTTCCGGGTCGCCATGCGCCTCGAACTTCAGGCGGTTCAACGCGCCCAGATCGTCGAGCATGGAACGGCGGGTCGCCGAGGGCAGGCCGGCCGGATTGCCGAGGTACAACACCGGTTCATTGCCGCCCCGGAATTTGACTCCCTGATAGCGGGAAGGCAGGAAGCCGGATCCCCAGTAGAAATCGTAGAAAATCTGGCCGCAGCTGGTGCCCTTGCTCACCGAAGTCATCACGGCAAAGGCGGGCAGGTTTTCCGTTTCGCTACCCAGGCCGTAGGTGAGCCAAGCCCCGAGGGTCGGACGCCCGGGGATTTGCGCTCCGCTGAGCATGAGCGAGATGGCCGGGGCGTGGTTGACGGCGTCGGTGTGGAGGCTTTTGACAAAGCACAGTTCATCGGCGATCCGGCCGGTGTGGGGCAGGAAATCACTCACCCAGGCGCCACTTTGCCCGTGCTGCCGGAAGGGCTCGACCGGCGCGAGCATGAGCTTGCCGTCGGCCTTGCCTGTCA